>JAXJCX010000121.1:0-9558 GCA_036302225.1 Collinsella sp. | reverse complement strand
CCGCATTCAGGCTGCCCCCATCGCCCTCGGTGCACAGAACGTGTACTGGGAGGCCAAGGGTGCCTTCACCGGTGAGTCCTCTTGCGACATGCTCAAGTCCGCTGGCTGCACCTACTGCATCATCGGTCACTCCGAGCGTCGCGACTACTTCCACGAGACCGACGAGGACCAGAACAAGAAGGCCAAGGCTCTCGTTGCCGCCGGCCTTGTTCCCGTCTTCTGCTGCGGCGAGTCCCTCGAGGTCCGCGAGGCCGGCACCTATGTCGAGCACGTCGTGAACCAGGTCAAGGCTGGCCTTGCTGGTCTTGAGATCACCTGCCCCAAGCAAGTCGTCGTCGCCTATGAGCCCATCTGGGCCATCGGCACCGGCAAGACCGCTACCGCCGAGGACGCTCAGGAGGTCTGCGGCGCTATCCGTGAGACCCTCAAGGAGATGTTCGGCGAGGAGCTCGCCAACGGCATCCGCGTTCTCTACGGTGGTTCCGCCAAGCCCGGTAACATCGCCGAGCTCGTCGCCAAGCCCGACGTTGACGGCGCCCTCGTGGGCGGCGCTTCGCTCAAGGCTGCCGACTTCGCCTCTATGGTCGTCAAGGCAGGCGAGTAGGACATATGGCACAACGTCATCTTCCTGCGCTCCTGATTATCATGGACGGCTGCGGCCTGGCTCCGGCTGATGGCGAGAACGCCGTCGCCGCTGCCAAGACGCCCTTCCTTGATGGCCTGTACGAGAAGTATCCTCACACCACGCTCGGTGCTTCGGGCGAGGACGTGGGCCTTCCCGACGGCCAGATGGGCAACTCCGAGGTAGGCCACCTCAACATCGGTGCCGGCCGCATCGTGTTCCAGGAGCTTTCGCGCATCAACAATGCCATCAAGGACGGCTCCATCGCCAAGAACGAGGTCTTCGTCAAGGCTATGGACGACGTCAAGGCTGACGGCAAGACTCTCCACCTCATGGGCCTTATGAGCCCTGGCGGTGTTCATTCTCACATGAACCACGTCGAGGCTCTGGTCAAGATGGCTGCCGAGCACGGTGTCAAGACCGTTCGCGTCCACGCCTTTATGGATGGCCGCGACGTTGACCCGCAGTCCGGCGCTGGCTATATGAGTGAGTTCTGCGCCTTCCTGGCTAAGATCTCCGAGGAGACCGGTTGCGACGCTCGCGTCGCCACCGTCTCGGGCCGCTATTGGGCCATGGACCGCGACAACCGTTGGGAGCGCATCCAGCGTGCCTACGACGTCATGGTCAACGCGTCCGATGCCGATGTCGACCCTGTTGCCGGTATCAAGGCCTACTACGAGAAGGATCCGCGCGGCGACGAGTTCGTCGAGCCCTTCGCTGCCCACAACGAGGGCATCCACGAGGGCGACGCGGCCATCTTCTTCAACTTCCGTCCCGACCGCGCTCGTCAGATGACCCGCGTGTTCACGGACAAGGAGTTCGACGGCTTTGAGCGCGAGCAGATCAAGCTTTCGCACTTTGTGACGATGACCGAGTACGATCCGACGTTTGACGTCGAGGTCGCCTTCCCCAAGACGTTCCCCGAGAACGTCCTGGCCGACGTTATCGCCGCCAACGGCCTGAAGCAGCTGCACACCGCCGAGACCGAGAAGTACGCCCACGTGACGTTCTTCCTCAACGGCGGCATCGAGGAGCCCAAGGAGGGCGAGGAGCGCGTGCTCGTCGCTTCCCCCAAGGTCGCTACCTACGATCTGCAGCCCGAGATGAGCGCTCCCGAGGTTACCGAGAAGCTTGTCGCCGCCATCAACGAGGATCGCGCTGATTTCTACATCGTGAACTTCGCGAACTGCGACATGGTTGGTCACACCGGTGTCTTCGACGCCGCCGTTAAGGCCGTCGAGGCCGTTGACGATGCCCTGTCTAAGGTTGTCCCGGCGATTCTCGCCAAGGGCGGCTTTGCGCTGATCACCGCCGACCACGGCAACGCCGATCACATGTTTGACGTTGCTTCCGACGGTTCCAAGCATCCGTTTACGGCTCACACCACCAACCGCGTTCCGTTCATCATCGTTGATGAGAAGGCCAAGCTCACCGGTATCGAGGACGGCCGTCTTTCCGATATCGCTCCGACCATGCTCACCATGGCTGGTATTGAGCCTTCCGCCGAGATGACGGGCCGCGTGCTCGCCACCGAGGCCTAATAGAAAACAAATACCGTTTTCTAGTAAGGGGGTTGTCCACAACCGGACAACCCCCCTTTTTTTGGTATTTCTGCCATATCTGCCCCGTCCCCAAATGGCAGGTGGGGGAGTGTCGGGGGTTGTGGTACAGTACTGGAGTTTGAATTGTTCTATTAAGGAGCTTATCTATGGGTCCGTTCCAGATTCTTCTGTTTGTCGTTTGGGCTGTCTCTGCCGTGGCGCTGACGATTCTCGTCCTGATGCATTCCGGTAAGGGCACCGGCGTTTCGGATATGATCGCTAGCTCGCTGTATAACTCCAGCTCTGCCACGGGCGTCATGGAGCAGAACCTCGATCGCCTGACGGTAATTATGGCCGTCGTTTTTGCCGTGTGCGTCGTCCTGTGCATGTTCTTCTTCCCGCAGGGCATCGTCGGCTACTAAGCACGAGCCGCATAAATATTTGAAAAGGGTTCCGTAAGTGCGGGACCCTTTTTGTTTACACATTTGTAACAGAGTCAAAATATCCCCACATACTTCGCCCAACTAAAGAAATTCTCGACCGTTGACCGGAATTAGCCCCAAATCGTGCATAAAATGCGCTACTGTATTGTGAAACGTTGGTCCGTTGTGCATAACCAGCCATAGCGGCGGGCGGCGTTTTGATGGTTCGGATCGGATTGTCTCGACATGTGTCCGACTGAACATTTCTTTGTCCTATCTCATAAGGAGGATGGCATGGCTGATTCTATGTTCCACCAGCCCGTTATGGGTCGTCGCGCCTTTGTCGGCGGTACCCTTGCTGCGAGCTCCATGGCTTTTCTTGCCGCATGCGGCAAGAAGGGCGGCGACGCTTCCGGTTCTGAGTCCGGTTCGAAGCTGAACTTCTACATCAACAACCCGGTCTGCATCGACCCCTACAATGTCCAGGAGGACCAGGGCACTCAGGTCGAGTACCAGCTCTTTGATGCTCTGACCTCTTACGACGCCGAGAAGGGCGAGATCGTTCCGCTGGCTTGCGAGTCCTTTGAGTCCAACGACGACGCCACCGAGTTTACCTTCAAGATCAAGAAGGCCAAGTTCCACAACGGTGACGACGTTACCTCCAAGTCCTTCAAGCTCGGTTGGGAGCGTCTGGTCAACACCAAGTCGGCCATCGCTACCGAGTACGGCCCTTCCGAGGTCTCCTATCACCTCTCCATGGTCGAGGGCTATGACGATCTGCTTGCCGGTAACGCTACCGAGCTCAGCGGTGTTACCTGCCCCGACGATGAGACCCTCGTCGTCAAGCTGGCTTCCGCTTACGCCGACTTCCCCTTCGTCGCCTCTCACCCGGCTCTGGCCCCGGTTCCCGAGTGCGCCGAGTCCGATGTCAAGAGCTTCTACCTTGCCCCGGTCGGTAACGGCCCGTTCATGATGGACGGCAAGTGGGAGGATGGCCAGGAGATCAACGTCAAGAAGTTCGACGATTACTATGGCGACAAGGCCAAGATCGATGGCATCCACTTCCAGGTCATCAAGGACATGGAGACCGCTTACAAGGAGTTCCAGGCGGGTAACCTCGATGTCTGCGACGTTCCCGTCGCTCAGATTGATGCCGCCAAGAAGGATCGCGGCGTGTCCAAGGACGGCTACACCATGGGAGACGGCGAGCGCATGCTGCTCGGCGCCGAGCCTTCCACGTACTATCTGACCTGCAACACCACGGCCGAGCCGTTCAACAACGCCGACCTGCGTAGGGGTATCTCCCTGGCCATCAACCGTGAGGCCATCTGCAAGACCATCTTCAAGGGTACCCGTACCCCTGCCGACGGCATTGTTCCTCCGGGCATCGATGGCTACAAGGAGGGCGCATGGGAGTTCTGCGCCTACGATGTCGACAAGGCTAACGAGTACCTCGACAAGGTTGCTCCCGCTGGTGCTAACGGCGATCGTGGCATTAGCGTGACCCTTTCCTACAACCAGGACGGCGGTCACAAGGAGATCATGGAGTCCATCATCGGCGACCTCGCCAAGGTTGGTGTTACCGCTGTCTCCGATACCCCCGAGTGGTCTGCCCTGCTCGAGCAGTATCAGAACTTTAACTATCAGTTCGGTCGTCTGGGTTGGATTGCCGACTACCCGATCATGGACAACTTCCTGTATCCGCTGTTCCACTCCGACTCCCTCGGTGGCGACAACCGCTCTGGTTACAGCAACCCCGAGTTCGACGCCAAGGTCGACGAGGCTCGTACTATTGTTGACGATGAGGAGCGCGTCGCCAAGATGCAGGAGGCCGACGCAATGGTCGCTGCCGACTGCCCGGTCATCCCGATTATGTTCTACACGCACACCATCGCCGGCTCCGATCGCATCAAGCACCTCTATGTCGATCCGCAGAAGCACGCCGATCTGGGTACCGCTGAGCTCGCCTAAGAGTTTGCAGCTTCCGTGAGGGTCAAGTATTTACGTAGACCTCATGGGAAACATACAGTTCTCCCTAACCTGGGGTAAACTGGCTGATGGTAATTTTGGGATGCCGGTCTGGCGATCGGCATCCCATTTAGGTTAATCCCTAGATAGGGGAGTGGTATGGGTAAGTACATCGTTAAACGTGTGCTTCAGTTCATCCCGGTGTTTTTGGGCGTTACGCTGATTCTGTTCGCCCTCCAGAATATCGTGCCGGGAGATCCGATCAAGCTGATCGGTGGAGACAAGGCTCTGTCCCCCGAGGTGGAGCTTCAGCTTCGCGTTCGCTATCACCTGGTCCAGACGGACGAGGACGGCAACGCGATCCTTGACGAGAACGGCGACCCCGTTCAAACGTCGCTCGTGGACCGTTACTTGTATTACATGAACGGCCTGCTTCATGGCGATCTGGGCAATTCGTATCAGCGCAAGCTGCCGGTTACGGAAATCTTTGCCCAGAAGTATCCGTATACGGTCAAACTTGCCGCGTGCGCCATCGTGCTCGAGGCAATTATGGGTATCGGTGCGGGTATCATTTCGGCGGTAAAGCGTTATTCCTTCTGGGATATTTTGGTAACGCTCACCACGTCGATCCTCGTTGCGGTCCCGGCCTTCTGGCTCGGTATGTTGCTGCAGCTGTTCTTTGGCGTCATCCTCAAGGACGCCACGGGCGGTGCAATCTCCATGCCGATCTCGGGTGCCGGCGGTTCCAGCTCTCAGTATCAGGATTGGATGCACTATGTGCTTCCGACCATTACGCTGGCTTCGGTTTCGACCGCTTATGCTGCGCGCATTATGCGCTCGCAGCTGCTTGACGTCATGAACCAGGATTACATCCGTACGGCAAAGGCCAAGGGTCTCTCCAATCGTGCGATCATCGTCAAGCATGCGCTTAAGAATGCACTCATCCCCGTCGTTACCTATATTGGTGTCGACTTTGGCGGCATGCTTTCGGGCGCCATCCTGACCGAGACGGTCTTCAACTGGCCCGGTATCGGCTATGAGGTCTATCGCGCCATTAGCATGCGTGACTGGCCCATCGTTATGGGCGGCGTTACGCTCATCGTTGTCGTCGTCATGGTGATCAACCTGCTCGTCGACATTAGCTATGCATTCCTCGACCCGCGCATCCGCCTTGGCGGTCCGTCGGATAAGGCCTAAGGGAGGTACGTCTCATGCAGGAAACTGATTCTCAGTCTCAGGAGCAGGCTACCGCCACCAAGGTCGCATCTGCTCCCGCCAAGTCCCGCACGCTGTGGGGCGACGCTTTTAAGCGTCTTCGTAAGAACAAGCTCGCCGTCATCGGTGTCTGCTGGATCATCATCGTCGTTGTGGTTGCCCTGACCGCAGATCTGTGGGCTAAGCCCTGGCTCGGTTCGGCGACGGCTTCCGATTCGACCACCATGGCCGAGACATCGCTACTGGCTCCGTGTGCCGAGCACCCGTTTGGCACCGATGCCCTCGGTCGCGACATTCTCGTCCGCGTTATCTACGGTGCACGCGTTTCGCTTTCTGTCGGTATCATGGCCACCGCCATCTCCACATTGATCGGTCTGGTCATGGGCGCCCTGGCCGGTTTCTACGGCGGCATTTGGGATACGATCATCATGCGCTGTGCGGACATCTTCCTGGCGTTCCCGTACGTGCTGTTCGTTGTCGCCATGATCGCCGTTATCGGCCGTGGTCTTCAGAACGTCTTTATCGCCATCGGCATTCTTGGCTGGCCTTCGATTGCGCGCGTCTTCCGCTCTGCAATCTTGACGGTCAAGGAAAACGACTATGTTGATGCAGCGCGCGCGATGGGTGCATCTGATGCTCGTATCGTCGTGCGTCACATCTTCCCGAACTCCGTCGCCTCCATCGTGGTCTACGCGACAATGAACATTGGTGGCGCCATTCTGACCGAGTCCGCTCTGTCCTTCCTCGGCATGGGCGTTATTCCGCCTACGCCTTCGTGGGGCTCCATGATTCAGGACGGTCAGCAGTATCTTCTGACCGCTCCCTGGATGATGATCATGCCCGGTCTGGCAATTCTCTCGACGGTGCTCGCCTTCACCCTGCTGGGTGACGGTCTGCGCGACGCCCTCGACGTCAAGATGAAGGACGCATAAGGATGAAGAAGAACAAGAACTATGTGGACCTGAAGGACCAGCCGGTTCCTGAGGGCCAGCATCTGCTCGAGGTCGATGACCTAAAGATGTATTTCCACACCGAGGATGGCGTTGTTCGCGCTGTCGACGGTGTCTCCTACACGCTCGATCGCGGCGAGACCCTGGGCGTCGTCGGTGAGTCCGGCTCCGGTAAGTCCGTGACCGCCATGACCATCATGGGCCTCATCTCGATGCCTCCGGGAAAGATCGAGGGCGGTGACGTTCGCTATCGCGGCCGCTCCATCCTCGAAATGACCGAGGAAGAGATGCAGCACATTCGCGGCAACGATATCGCGATGATCTTCCAGGATCCTATGACCTCCTTGAACCCGGTCTATAAGATCGGCAGGCAGGTGGGCGAGGGTCTTCGTCTGCACCGTGGCTACTCCAAGCAGGAGGCGCTCAAGCGTGCCACCGAGCTTTTGGACCTCGTGGGTATCCCCGAGCCCGAGAAGCGCGTCAATGAGTATCCGCACCAGTTCTCTGGCGGTATGCGTCAGCGAGTCATGATTGCCATGGCCCTTGCCTGCGATCCCGATATTCTGATTGCCGACGAGCCCACGACTGCCCTGGACGTTACCATCCAGGCTCAGATTATCGAGCTCATGCAGGAGATGCAGGAGAAGAACGGCAACGCCATCATCATGATTACCCATGACCTGGGTGTTGTCGCCGATATGGCCGATAAGATCATGGTTATGTACGCCGGCCGCCCCGTTGAGTTTGGTACTGCTGAGGAAATCTTCTACGAGAGCCGCCACCCCTACACCTGGGGTCTTATCCGCTCCATCCCGGAGCAGGCAATCGAAGAGAAGAAGCCGCTGACGCCGATTCACGGCAACCCGCCTTCGCTCATGAACCTGCCTGAGGGCTGCGTCTTCTCTCCTCGTTGCCCCTACGCGACGGACAAGTGCCGCAAGCAGCGCCCTGAGCGCGTTGTCACCGAGTCCGGTCACTATTCTGCGTGCCACTATTCCGGTGACCCCGAGTTCCTCAAGAACGCTCCTGAGACGTCCCGTACGCGCAAGGATTCCAAGAAGGGAGGCGAGGCGTAAATGGCAGACAATAACGAGCGCACTCCACTGCTGAAGGTCGAGCACCTCTCCAAGGAGTTTCCCGCAGAGTCCGGCATGTTCGCCAAGCGTTTTTCCAAGCGCGTCGTCTCTGCTGTAAACGACATCTCTTTTGAGATTTATCCTGGCGAGACCTTTGGTCTGGTTGGCGAGTCTGGTTGCGGTAAATCCACCACGGGCCGCACTATCATGCGTCTGACCAAGCCGACCGCCGGCAAGGTGTTCTTCCAAGGCAAAGATGTTGCCGAGATGAGCAAGCATGAGATCAAGGACATGCGTCGTGAGATGCAGTTTATCTTCCAGGATCCTTATGCTTCGCTCAACCCTCGTATGACCATCGGTGAGATTGTCTCCGAGCCCATGACCATTCACGGCGTGGGCACCAAGGAGGAGCGCATTGAGCGTGTCCGTGAGCTTCTCGACGTTGTCGGACTGAACCCCGAGCACATTAACCGCTACCCTCATGAGTTCTCCGGCGGTCAGCGTCAGCGTGTCGGCATTGCCCGCGCATTTGCGCTGAAGCCCAAGCTGATTATCTGCGACGAGCCGGTTTCTGCTCTGGATGTTTCCATTCAGGCCCAGGTTCTAAACCTGCTCAAGGAACTGCAGGACAAGTTCGGTACCGCATATCTGTTTATCGCCCACGACCTGTCTGTCGTGCAGCATATCTCCGATCGCGTTGCCGTTATGTATCTGGGTAAGATGGTCGAGGTTTCGGACTGGAAGACGCTCTACAGCGAGCCCCACCATCCGTACACGCAGTCGCTGCTGTCTGCCGTGCCGGTTCCCGATCCTGATATCCAGAAGACCCGCAAGCGCATCATCCTCGCTGGCGATCCGCCGTCGCCGCTGGATCCGCCGACCGGCTGCCGTTTCCACACGCGTTGCCCGATCGCGCAGGGTATCTGCTCCGAGAAGCTCCCCGAGTTTAAGGAAGTTGCACCGGGTCACTGCTGTGCCTGCCACTTCGCCGAGCCGTTCCCGATCAAGGAATCGCACATCGACCTGTAGTCGGTTGTTTTCGTCCGGGCCCGACCTGTTGTTACTTTTCAGAACGTCCTCGGACATGTCGGAAGCCCCGCTGCGCGCTGCGCGCTGCGGGGCTTCCTCCGTCCTGCGGGATGTTCTGAAAAGTAACAACAGGTCGGGCCCTGCGGTAACTCGGCAGGGGGAGTGTGATTCCTTGATCGCTCACTTAATCTAATGGGAAAGATAGCGAGGCCGGAGCTTTAGCTCCGGCCTCCTTATATAAGGGCTCGGCAAAGCCGAGCCGCTAAATTTGTATCAGCCCTCAGAACATGTTTGAGAACTGTGCCTGAAGTACGTATTTGCAGGTCCCGAATCGGTGTTGCCTCCCGGCGCATTCCGCAGGGGGAGCGATATTTTGCAGCACGAAGTGCGTAGCAAAATATCGCTCATGCCCGAGGACGCGCCGGGAGGCAACACCGATTCGGGACCGGACATATAGATTTACCTGCTCATTTACAAATTCGTAAACTTTTTTCAAAAAAGTGCTTGCACAGTTCTCGAATCATAGGTTATTATCTTCCTCGTTGAACGCGCGGGTTCAACAAAGCGAACCGCGAATCAACAACATAGCATGTCGGAGTGGCGGAATTGGCAGACGCGCTAGCTTGAGGTGCTAGTGACCGCTTTTTGGTCATGCGGGTTCAAGTCCCGCCTCCGACACCATCGCATTTGAGAAGCCTCTTCGGAGGCTTTTTTGTTACCGATAGACGGTGAGGT
>JAXJCX010000120.1:0-4579 GCA_036302225.1 Collinsella sp. | reverse complement strand
GACGCCACTCCGCACAGGATGCAGAGCAGATGGGGATAACCTTGCGCAGCGTATCTATCGTCTCACGTGCCGCACGGCTATCGGTATAGGGTCCAAAATAGCGTGTTCCCGGCTTATGACGCTCACGCGTGTATTTGATCGCGGGATACAGGTCGCCCTTTGTAATGGCGATAAAGGGGTAGCTCTTGTCATCCTTGAGGTCGACGTTAAAGTACGGATGGTACTGGCCGATCAGGTTGCGCTCGAGTACAAGCGCCTCATGCTCGGTTTCGACAACGATGTAGTCAAAGCTCGCCACCAGCTGCATCATCAGCGGGATCTTTTGACGCTCATCCTGCAGTGTCACGTATTGACGCATGCGGGCGCGCAGGTTTTTCGCCTTGCCCACGTAGATGACATCGCCCTTGGCATCCTTCCAAAGGTAGCATCCGGGCTGTGTGGGAACGCGCGAAACCTGCTCGGCAAGCGTTGGTATGTTGTCGTGACCGGCCACGCGCACCTACTTGCGACGAAGCAGCGCCGAGACCTCGGGCATCTTAAGGACGACGGCAAGGCCAAAGGTAACAACAAGCGAGGCGACACCCGCAACGCAAACGTAGCCAAGAGTAATCAGAATCGAGCCGCCAAGTGCCCCGACAAAGTGTTCAAGCGCCCACATGACGCCGGCGCCTGCGGCAGCACCTAGGCCACCGAGCAAAAGGCCAAAGAAACCGCCATGTAGGATAGATTTGACCTGAAGGCCACGCAGGCGACGACGCAGCCACCACAGCGAACAGCCGACCAAGATCACGTAGTCGACGACATACGAAAGCGCGATTGCCGGCATACCGAAGCCCAGCACAACGCCAAACAGCAGAACCGAGCCGGCCTGGCCGATGGCGGAATACAGGCAATAGCGGCTATAGGGCTTCATGTCGAGCAAGGCAGAGAAGCTCTTCTGCATCAACACGACCACGCCGTAGAGCGGCAGCGAGAGCGCCAGGTAGACAAGGTACTCGGACACCAGCGCCACGCCGGATTCATCGAACTTGCCAGCACAGTAGATCATATTGAGCGGACGTGCGAAGACAATCAGGTACAGTGCGAACGGAATCAGGAAGAACAGCATCTGGGCGACGCCACGCGAAATGCCCGTGCGAACGCTGTCGTAATCCTTCTCCTGTGCGTCATGAGAGAGCTCGGTATAGAGCGCCGTCGAAAGCGAGGCGGCAATCAGCGCGTAGGGCAGCGTGTACCACAGGCGCGCATAGGCGATGACGGAAGGACCCGTCTCGGGCTGGACCACCAGCGCGGCAGCGTTGGTGATAGAAGTCGAGACAAACATGCACACCGTGGCGAGCAGCGTCGGGATACCGAGCGCAATCGTCTGGCGCAGCGCGGGGTCCTTAAAGTCGATATGGATATGGGGATGCACGCCGTGCTTGCCAAGCGCGGGAATCTGACATGCCATCTGAACAAAGACACCGAGGGTCGTACCGGCCGCAATCAAGATGATGCCGGCACGTTCGCCAAACTGTGCGGACACGGGCGCAAAACCCATAAAGCTCGCAATGACGATCACATTGTTGAGGACCGGGGCAAACGTCGACCAGAAGTAGTCGCGGTGTGCGTTGAGAACGCCCGAGAACACCGAGCCCAAACCATAAAACAGAATCTGGATGGCAAAGAAACGGAACATGAACGCAGCGGTATCCATGCTGCCACCGTCACCCGAAAGGAACGATTGCGTCCAGATAAAGCCCGGGGCGAACACGGTCCCCAGCAACGAAATGCCACCCAGCACTAAAAGCAGAATGCCGAGCAGGTTGCCCACGTACTCGTTCGAGGCCTCGCGACCCTGCTCACGCCTCACGCCCATGTACACGGGCAAAAACGCCGTCACGAGCATGCCACCCATCACGAGTTCGTAGAGCATATTGGGCAGGTTGTTGGCGACCTGATAGGAGGACGAGAGTAGCGACATGCCGATAGCGGCCGCCATTGCCCACGTGCGGATAAAACCGGTGACGCGAGACACGATAGTCAGGATGGTCATAAGCCCGGCGGAACGACCAACCGTGGAGTAGTCCGACGAGCCCATGTCGTCAGTGTCATCTCGCGACGAAGAAGCTTCGGATGAGGGTGTCTGAGGCGCAGATTCTTTTGCAAAATGAGCTCCGCGCTTCAATTCTTCCTGCGGCATCGCTCAGTCCTCTCTCGTAATCGCGGCAACCGTCGCCCCGCAAAATGCAATTAAATCATCGGGTGCAAGCTCGAGCTGATAACCACGCTTGCCTCCCGAAATAAAAATGGTATCCCAAAGGACACACGTCTCATCAATGAGCGTCCGGTAGCGTTTTTTCATACCGACCGGGCTGCAGCCGCCGCGAACGTAGCCAGTCGCCGCAAGCAAATCCTTCACATGCATCATAACCAAGGACTTCTCCCCCGCGGCACGCGCGGCGGACTTTAGATCGAGCTCATCGGCAACAGGGATGCAGCACACGACATGGTCGTTGGACGGCGTCACGCAGACCAAGGTCTTAAATCCTTGACCGGGCTCCTCGCCAAGCTGCTCCGAAATCGCGACCCCCAGGCCCACCGACTCATCACCATCGTCTTCGTACGTATGTAGAACATAGGAAATGCCGGCGCTTTCCAGCTCGCGCATCGCATTGGTTTTTGGCGTCTTTACAGCCTTTGCCATGACATATCCTTTCCCTCGCATTCGGACGCAAAGATTAAGTATATGTCCAATTCGGCTGCATACGTCACTTCGGCACAGCAAGCGCCATCGAATCACAAGGAGTCGATGGCGCCCATAAACTGAATCGCCTATTTATTGAGCATCAAGTTGAGCCTGACGCTCCCGGTCACGCCTGAGCAAAGGCGCCAAAAACTTGCCCGTATAACTCTGCGGACAGTCCGCAACCTGCTCCGGTGTGCCCGAAACCACGACGGTTCCGCCGCCGTTACCGCCCTCGGGACCCATATCGATCAGGCGGTCGGCAACCTTGATGACATCAAGGTTGTGCTCAATCACCAGCACCGTGTTGCCCGCATCGACCAAGCGCTGCAGCACATCGAGCAGCTGGCGGACGTCCTCAAAATGAAGACCGGTCGTCGGCTCGTCCAAAATATAGAACGTCTTGCCCGTCTGGCGTCGATGAAGCTCCTTGGCGAGCTTCACACGCTGCGCCTCGCCGCCCGAGAGCGTCGTGGCGGGCTGGCCCAGGCTCACGTAGCCCAAGCCTACATCGTACAGCGTCTGGAGCTTTCGCTTGATCTGCGGGATATTCCCAAAGAAGGCCAGCGCCTCGGTGACGCTCATGTCGAGCACGTCCGAGATGGTCTTGCCACGGTAGGTGACCTCGAGTGTCTCGCGGTTGTAGCGTTTACCGCCGCAAACTTCGCAGGGAACGTAGATATCGGGAAGGAAGTGCATCTCGATCTTAATCTGCCCATCGCCCTTGCACGCCTCACAGCGCCCGCCACTCACATTAAAGGAGAAACGACCCGGCGAGTAGCCGCGCGCCTTCGACTCCGGCGTACTCGCAAACAGCGCGCGAAGATCATCCCACAGGCCGATATAGGTAGCAGGGTTGGAGCGCGGCGTGCGGCCAATCGGCGACTGGTCGATATCGATAACCTTATCGATGCACTCGATGCCCTCGATTTTTTTATACGGACCCACAGGGCGCGTCGAGCGGTGAATGGCATTCGTAAGGGCAGGCGCAATGGTGTCGGTAACCAGGGAGCTCTTGCCCGATCCCGACACGCCGGTAACAACCGTAAGCGTACCAAACTCGATTTTGGCAGTAACGTTTTTGAGGTTGTTGGCTCGAGCGCCCGTAATTTTAAGGCAGCCGCGACCGGGCTTGCGCCGTTCATCAGGCACCCGGATCATTCGTTTACCGGTCAGATAAGCGCCCGTCATCGACTCGGGACACGCCATGATATCGGCAGGCGTTCCCGCCGCGACTACGTGTCCGCCGTTGACGCCGGCGCCGGGCCCCATGTCGATCACGTAATCGGCGGCACGGATTGTATCCTCGTCGTGTTCGACGACGATAACGGTATTGCCGATATCGCGCAGGCGCTCGAGCGTCTTAATCAGGCGCTCGTTGTCACGCTGATGAAGACCGATCGAGGGCTCGTCCAGAATATAGAGCACGCCCATGAGACCCGCGCCGATCTGCGTTGCCAGTCGAATACGCTGCGCCTCGCCACCGGAAAGCGTCGCCGAGGCACGATCGAGCGTCAGATAGTCGAGTCCAACATCGACCAGAAAACGCAAGCGCTCCAGGATTTCCTTGACGATACGGCCGCCGATAAACTGTTGGCGCTCGGTGAGTTCCAGGCCCTCAAAAAACTCGAGCGATTCACGGCACGACAGGCAACAAACCTCGTAAATGGACTTGCCGCCCACGGTGACGGCGAGCATCTCAGGGCGCAAACGAGCGCCGTGGCAGCTCGAGCACGGCTCCTCGCGAATGTACTTCTCCAGGCGCGCCTTGGTGTTCTCGTTCGTCGTCTCGGTATAGCGTTCGTACAGGATGTTGCGAACGCCCGAAAACTTGGTATCCCACTGGCTGCGACG
>JAXJCX010000119.1:0-28910 GCA_036302225.1 Collinsella sp. | reverse complement strand
TTGCGCTGCTTCTTACGAGAGCTGGAGGCAGCGCGAGCCTGCTGCTCGGGCGTCGGCGCGGCCTCGGAGTTCTTTTTCTTGTTTGCCATAGTTGGCCTTTCGCATCACGAATCGAACAAACGCCATTGTGTCACAACGCGGACCCCGCGACACACCTGGTGCATGGGGGACAGGTTAATCTGCACCATTTTGGTGCAAAGGGGGCTGTTCTGGCTGTCGGCAGTTAGGGACATTCCTTTTCTGCCGGCAGTTAGGAACAATCCCCAAGTGCCGGCCCTAAAAGTGGCGACGGATGGCGTCGACCATGCCCTGGCATATGGTCTGGCCGAGCACATCGGCTGCGGCGTCGGCATCCATAAAGATATTCATAAGCGATTGCAGGGCCTCGACCTGGCCGCCCAGCTCGGCGATGCCCAGATTGATGATGATCTGCGCCGGCACGGGGGCACCCATGCCCGCCATTGCGCTGAACACCACGGGCGCCGCGGGCTTCACCACCGCGATATAGGGCTTAGCCACGAACCCCGGATCGGTGTGCGGGATGGCGATGTTGGCCGCCGGCATGGCAAGACCCGTGGGATAGGCATCCTCGCGCGTGCGGACGGCATCGAGCCAACCGGGCGCAATGTAGCCGCGAGGTGCAAGCTCGTCCTCGAGCCGCGCAAACACCTCATCCGGCGTCGCGCACTCCCAATCAAAAAACACCAGCTCAGGCGTAAACAATGCTTCGTTATCCGCCATGGGCCCACCTCTCTCACCTTGTCACCTGCGACGTTCTTTAACGACTAGTCATTGAAGAGCGTCGCAGGTGATTACCTAAAACAAAGGATGGCCACTTGCGCCTTGGCGCCAATGACCACCCTGACTACTCGGCTAAATTGTACTGTGCGCCACTAGCCGCGCGGCGCATCAATTGCGACCTTGCCGCTCTCCAGCACGTGAACGCGACCGTCGGCGAGCATCTGCACGACCTCGGGATACAGCACGTGCTCAATCGCGTGGATGTGCTCCTCGAGCGTATCGACATCCCAGCCTTCCTCAACGGCCAGCGCGCGCTGGGCGATGATGGGGCCGTTGTCGTAGATCTCGTTGGCAAAATGCACGGTCACACCGGTTACCTTGACGCCGCGCGCAAAGGCATCGTCGATCGCATGCGCGCCGGTAAAGCTCGGCAGCAGCGCCGGATGCAAGTTGACCACGCGGTTGGGAAACGCCGCCAGCAGCGGCGTGTGCACCATGCGCATGTAACCGGCCATGACCACATATTCGCAGCCGCGCTCGAGCAGCTCGTGCGCGATGATCTCGTCGGCGGCGATGGGGTCGGCATAGACATCCTTGGACAGCGTAAGCGTCTGGATACCCGCACGCTCGGCACGCTGCAGACCCTTGGCCGAAGGACGGCTCGACACCACGAGCTCAATCGAGGCATTGAGCTTATCCGCGGCGATCAGGTCGATCAGCGCCTGCAGATTGGTGCCGGAGCCGCTGATAAGCACACCGATCTTGAGCGGCTCAGCCGTATCGGTGCCAGTCGGGCGGGTATAGGGCACAAAGTCCAGGCCCTCGGCGGCAGCCATCTGCTCGTTAGCGCTCATCGGAGTACACGACCTTACCGGAACCCTCGACACACTCGCCCACGCGGAACGGCTTCTCGCCCAGCGCAACCAGGGCCTCGGTCACGGCAGCCTCGTCCTCGGGGGCGACGATCAGGCACAGGCCGACGCCCATGTTGAAGGTCTTGCATGCCTCGTTGGGCGCGAGCTCGGCCTGACGCGACACGTAGGTGATGACGGGCGGAACATCCCAGCCCATCTCGGAGCCGTTGCGGGTGACCACAGCGTCGACGTCGTCGGCAAGCGCGCGGTTGAGGTTCTCGGTAATACCGCCGCCGGTGATGTGGGCAATGGCGTGAACGTTGGCGCCATTGCGCAGCAGCTCCAGAATCGGCTTGACGTAGATGCGCGTGGGGGCCAGCAGGGCGTCGGCCAGCGAAGCACCGCCGAGCTCCTCGAGCGGACGGCTCAGCTCCTCGGCCTTAGCGGCGGCCTCGGGCGTGCCCGGCTTGATGCCGTCAACACCGATGACCTTACGCACGAGCGAGTAGCCGTTGGAATGCACGCCGGTGGAGGGCAGGCCCAGGATGACATCGCCGGGGCGGACGTTCGCGGGGTCGAGCATCTTGGGACGGTCGACGACGCCCACGGTAAATCCGGCAAGGTCGTAGTCGGCAGGAGCCATGACGCCGGGATGCTCGGCCATCTCGCCGCCCACGAGCGCGCAGCCCGCGAGCTTGCAGCCATCGGCCACGCCCTTGATGATCTTTGCCATGTGCTCGGCCTCAATGTGGCCGATGGCAACGTAGTCCAGGAAGAACAGCGGCTCGGCGCCCGAAGCCAAAATGTCGTTAACGCACATGGCGACCAGGTCCTGGCCCACCGTCTCGTGACGGTCCATGATCTGGGCGAGCACGAGCTTGGTGCCTACGCCGTCGGTACCGCTGATCAGGATCGGGTCTTCCATATCCTTAAGTGCGGCGGCCGAGAACAGGCCACCAAAGCCACCGATACCGCCGATGACCTCGGGGCGGTTGGTGTCCTTAACCATTTGCTTAATAGCGTCGACGGCGCGACCGCCCTCGGCGGTATCGACGCCGGCATCCTCATACGTCACATGCTTGCTGTCGCTCATCTGAGCCTCCCTCTCCCACTACCGTCTGCCGCCCGGGCGCCAAACGGTGCTCATAGTTGCGTTCATTTCGGCGCGCATCCTGACAACGCGCGCCGCTCAATCAACAAAACAGCAGGTAAAACCTATCAAAATAAACCTGTCCCCAAATGGCAGGTTTTAAGCCTCGCCGTGCTTCTTTTCCCAGCTGCGGTCGTCGTATTTCTCGACCACGGCGTCATCGTCAAAGTGCAGCGGCTTATCCAGGTTGCGGGGCTTAAAGCCCTCCATGAACTTGTCGCGGCCAAAGCTCTCGGGAATCGCCACGGGATAACGGCCGGTAAAGCACGCATCGCAGTAGCCGCCCTTGGGCATGACCTTCAGCAGGCCCTCAACCGAAAGGAAGGCCAGCGAATCGGCGCCGATATACTCGCAGATCTCCTCGACCGTCTTGTTGGCGCTGATGAGCTGCGACTGCACGTCGGTATCGATACCGTAGAAGCACGGCCAGATGACCTCGGGCGAGTTGATGCGGATGTGAATCTCCTTGGCGCCGGCATTGCGCAGCATCTTGACGAGCTGCACCATGGTGGTGCCGCGTACGATGGAGTCGTCGATCACGACCAGGCGCTTGCCCTCGATGTTGTCACGCAGCGGGTTGAGCTTCATGCGCACGCCCATGGCGCGCAGCTCCTGCGTGGGCTCGATAAACGTACGGCCCACATAGCGATTCTTGATGAGGCCCTCGCCAAAGGGAATGCCGCTCTCGTGCGAATAGCCCTCCGCGGGCGGCAGACCGGAGTCGGGCACGCCGATGACCAGATCGGCCTCGACGGGCTCTTCGTGTGCCAGCTGACGACCCATGTCGTAACGGCAGGCGTAGACGCTCTTGCCGTTCATGATGGAGTCGGGGCGGGCAAAGTAGACCTGCTCAAAGATGCAGTTGGCGGGCTCTTCGGCTGCGGGCACACCCTGCTCGGACACCAGGCCCTCGGCACTGATGCGCAAGATCTCGCCGGGACGGACATCACGGACATACTCGGCACCCACGATATCGAGTGCGCACGTCTCGGAGGCAACGACCCAGCCGCCGGCGCGCGTGATATGGACGGCGGAGTCGGCCGTCGAGGCTCCGTCTTGCGAGGGCAGCTGCGAAACAGAAGCTGCGTCGGCCTGGTCCAGGCCCTCGTCCACGAGCTTGCCCAGCACCAGCGGACGAATGCCGTGCGGGTCGCGGAAAGCGTAGAGTGCCTGCTCGTTGATGAGCGTCATGGCGTAGCCGCCGCGCACGAGCTCCATGGTCTTGCGAATGCCCTCGCGCAGGTGGCCCGTACGCTGGGTAAAGTAGCCGATAAGCTTGGTCGCGACCTCGGAATCCGAATTGGAGAGGAACGGCACGCCCAGCTCGATCAGCTGACGGCGCAGCTCGTCGGTGTTGACCAGAGTGCCGTTGTGAGCAAGCGCGATGATGACGCTGTTGATGGTAGAAAGATGCGGCTGCGAGGCTTCCCAACTCTTGGCGCCGGCGGTGCCATAGCGCACGTGGCCCACGGCCAGCTGGCCGGAGAGCGTCGACAGGTCAGCGTTGGAGAACACGCGATCGAGCAGTCCCAGGTCTTTACGAACCATAACCGTGCCGCCATCGCCCACGGCGATTCCCGCTGATTCCTGGCCGCGATGCTGCAACGCGCGCAGACCAAAGTACGTCAGTCGAGCCACATCGCGATCGGGTGCCCACACACCAAAGATGCCGCATTCCTCATGCAGCTGGTCGGAGTCCGGATCATACGTCGACATGGTCGTCACCTGTCCCGTGGCACGCTCGGCCGCGCGGATGGTTTCTTGAGACATGGCATCCCCTCAGAGCCTCGTTATTTGGCGTTACCTGCCCTATTATACGCACGGCAAGACAAGCACTCCCGCGCATGAGCAGCGCTTTTTAAAAGCCCACCGAGCTTATAATCAGTTTTGCGACCAAACATTTTATTGGGAAACCCGCCCGCGGGGACAACGATCCTGTATGCTTCCGTCGCGACGCGTCTCGCCTACCGTTAGGGCTTACATTGCTGCAATTGGGACGTTCGTCCTGTCTTTTAGCAGGTCGGCGGCGTATCCTTGTAACCTAGGACAAAACGAGAAAGGTTCTGTATGGATCGAAACGAACTCGACCCCGGCGTCCCCAGCGCCACGGAGGTCAAGAAGATCCCCCTCATCATTAAGGTGTATGCCGTCCTGTGCATCCTGTCCGGCGTGGGCACGCTCCCGTCGGTCGCCGCCTTTATGTGGCAGGTCATCACCGCGCTCATCAACGGCAACGCCGCCGCCAAACTCGGCGACAACACGCTCGTCGCGGTCGGCCTTATCGTCGCCGGCATCATGCTCTCGGCGGCGAGCGCGGTCATCTTGATCATCTTTGGCCTTGACCTCATTAAGAACCAGCGCCGCAACGCCGCACGCCTGTCCTATATCCTTATCGCATTTACCGTCGTCGAGCTTTTGGTCGACGTGATGCTCCAGGGCATCGGGCTCTTCTTGCTTCGTCCCGCGATTCAGCTCGGTATCCTCATCGCGCTTTCAGCCACCGTCGATCCTACGCTTCGCCAGGAGCGCGAACTGCAGCGCCGCCTGCAGGAGATGCTCGACCGCGACGCCGCCGCCGAGGGCATGCTCGGCCGCGATGAAACCGGCGAGGGCTACATCAAGCTCAACTACTTCAACCTGTTCTGGGTATTCCTCGTCTGCTGCGTGCTCGGCCTGATCGCCGAGGACATCTGGCACATGACGGTCGACGACCCAGGCGTCTACCAGGACCGCGCCGGCATGCTGTTTGGTCCCTTCAGCCCCATCTATGGCTTTGGCGCCGTACTCATGACCATGGTGCTCAACCGCTTCTATAAAAAGAACCCCATCATCATTTTCCTGGTAAGCGCTGTGCTCGGCGCGAGCTTTGAGGTGTTCGTGGGCTGGTTTATGCAAACCTCGTTCGGTGTGGTCTCGTGGAGCTACTCGCATATGAAGCTCTTTGGCATGCCCGATCCACTCGCCGTCCTTACGGGCGGACGCACCTGCACGGGCTTTGCCTGCCTGTGGGGCCTGGGTGGCCTTATCTGGATCAAGCTGCTGCTGCCGAGGCTGCTCAAGCTCATCAACATGATTCCGTGGAAGAGTCGCTACTCGGCTACCGTCATCTTTACCGTCATTATGCTGGTCGACGGCGTCATGACGCTGCAGTCGCTCGACTACTGGTACCAGCGCGTCAACGGCACGGAGCCGGATATTCCCGTCGCGCAGTTCTACGGCAAGTATTTTGATAACGACTACATGGAGAACCGCTTCCAGAGTATGACCATGAGCCCCAAGGATGCGACGCGCGTGTAGCGCCACGCAATGCCGAGATTTTTCAACGCACAGAAAAGCCCACTGGCAGACTGATTGAACTGCCAGCGGGCTTTTTGTTGGCGAGTGCTGCTGCCGGCCTTACGCCTCGCGCTCGACCTCGCTCACACACTCATTTTTGATGGTACCGACGAGCGCCTGCAGCGCATCGACGACATGCGGGCGAATGTCCCCGCCAATGAGCACGAGCATGATGTCGTCGCCCACGGTAAGCTCGCCACTCGCCAGCCACACACGCACATAGCCGATACCCGGCATCGTGCGCGTCGCCTCGATAGCGGCCTGCACCTTATCGGCATCGAAGCCGAACACCATGCCGCCCACCTTATGTCCAGGCGCCACACCATCTGTCTCGACCCCACGCACCTCGGACTTAGGCGTCGCACGCACCACGCCGTTGTGTGTCAGGTACATCCCACAATCAGCCGCCGAAACATCGGCCTTGGCTTCGCGCACCCAAGCATCAACCGAAGGCATCGATTTGCCACTTTCAAGCATCATTTCTCCTTTTGATTTCCAGGGTAGTCTTTTTGGGACGGGGCCCGGACACTTTATTCCTCGACCGGCGTGAGCACCATGACGGCGCGCGTATTGCTAAATGACAGTGAGCGACAGGTCACGAGCGTCACGACCTTGGTTGCCGAAGCAGCGCGATCGCCTGCATCACTCGCCACTGCCGAAGCACCGTCGAGCATCTCGGACAGATAGCTCTTCAGTCCGTCATCGCCTTCAAAGTTGGGCGTGCGCGCCTTGGCATACGTGTCCTCGACGACCTTGGTCGCCAGCGGTCGCAGCTTATACGTTGCATCGCGCGTGATGTAATACACGTACTCGATGCTATCGAATGTCGCTTGGTCGGTAGTGTCCGAAATCACGTTGAACATCGACCCGTCATTCATGTGGTGGCCGTAGATCGTGGTCTGCTGGTCAACCATTCCCGGCGCGGTGTCATCGCTATCCAGGAAAATGGCCCCGGACGCATTGGCCGTACCGTCGAACAGCGTGTTGAGGTATTTGGAGTTGTTGTTGGTCTGCACCACGGGATAGTTGATGTTGGTTCCCGGCACGTAAATCCAACCCACAATCTCGGGGTTTGTCTGAGCAAGCGCATCGAAGTCGATAATCGGCACGCCGCTGGCGTCCTTATCGCTTACATATTGCTTCTCGATTTTCTGGTATGAATCGCTCGCCTGCTTATAGCCAATCTGAGCATTGATAAAGATAGCGGCGGCGGCGACAATCAGACCGATGCCCACGATGATGAGCAGAATGGGGATGATGGAGCGGCGTTTCTTGCGCGGCGGCTCGGTGTAGCTGGACGGAGCGCCGCTCGGTTGCCTCGTCGTCCGGGTCCGCTTCTTTGCCGTGCCATATGACGAGGGGCGATACGCAGCCGGCGTATCCTGACGGCGATGGGACGTCGGCGTTACGGGGCGCGGCGCACGAGCCTGTTGAGGAGAGGATGCCCGACCCTGCTGCATGGAGCGGGCCGATCCCGCCTTGGATGGATCGGGGATCTGAGAAGCCGAGAAACGTTTTCCCTGATAGTCGGACATGACTCTCCCTATGATTACGGCGGAATGGCAAGCCGCTTAGGCGTCGGCCATCTCCTGCTTCATTTTCTCGATAACCTTGCGGTACTCGGGGTCGCAAGCACCCAGAATCTGCGTGGCATAGATGGCGGCGTTCTTGGCGCCGTTGATGGCAACGCAGGCCACGGGCACACCCGAAGGCATCTGCACCATCGACAGCAGCGAATCCATACCGCCCAGGTCACTCGTCTTCATAGGCACACCGATAACCGGCAGCGGCGTAAAGGCGGCCACGACACCACCCAGGTGAGCGGCCTTGCCGGCGGCGGCGATAATCACTTTAATGCCGCGATCGGCAGCAGTCGAGGCCCACTCATGGACCTTCGCCGGCGTGCGGTGCGCGCTCGCAATGACGAGCTCATAGGGCACACCGAGTGCCTCGAGCTCGGCGGTGCAGCCTTCCATAACGCCCAGATCGGACTTGGAACCCATGATGATCCCGACGACCGGCTTTTGATCTGCCATAAACAAAGACCTCCTGTTGAGAGCGGTGACGCGGCGAATCCGCGACCCTTAACTACTGAGAGTAGTATAGCTGCTCCCGTCCCTGCGGTCTCTGTGGCGCTTCGCGGGCGGGCCAGGCTTTATCTTCACTCCGGTTGCTTCGCAAAGTCGTTCAGATAGAGCCTGGCCCGCCCGCGAAGCGCCCTGCGACCTACCGGATATTGCCATGACGTACGTTGGCTGAAATAATAAAGCAATGCCCGCCGTCCTTGACGGAGCGGCGGGCACGTTTGCTTAGTTGTCGCTGGGACTACTTAGCCTTGCTGCGACGATGGAAGAAAGCGCCGATCGCGGCGATGATGGCGCCAAGACCACCGACGGCCGCGACGGTCGCCGCCGTCTGGTCGCCGGTATTGGGGATCGCCGAACCGCTCTTCTTGCTGCCCTGGGCCTTGTCGCCTGCGGGCTTGCCCGCCTGGTTGCCGCCGTTTGAGCCATTGCCGGAACCCTGGTTGCCGGAATCGGCATCCTTGAGGCTCTCAATGGCCAGCTTGAGCTGGTCATAGGCCGCCTGGAGCTGGATGTCGGAAGCATTCTCATCACCCAAGACGTCCTCGGCGTAGGTAATGGCATCCGTCAGGGCCTTGACAGACTCGTCCGTCTTGCCCCTGGTGTCAGTCTCCTTCGCCTGCTTGACCAAGGCCTTGAGCTGCTTCTTGGTCGGGTTCTCGACCGGGGTCACCGGAGTCTTCTCAAGCGCGTCGCGAGCACTCTCGAGTGCCTTGAGTGCCTGGTCGACCTCGTCCTGCGTGGCGTTCTCGTCGTTCAGGATGGCGCGGGCGCTCGCCAAGGCGTTCTGGAACGCGGTCCAGGAAGCCTCGGTGTAGTCGCTGGCCTTAAGGTCGCCGGCTGCAACCTCGGCATCAACCTTTTCAATCGCGGCAGTGAGGTCGTCCTTCGCCACCGGATTGGGAACGGCCGTACCGTAGAACTTGAGCTCCGCCATGCTGCAGTAGGCGTCAACGCTGCCACCGCCGGCGTGGAGCACCTTGACGGTCACGTAGCGACCGCGCGCGGCACCAAAGCTCATCTGCTTCCAGTCGCCACGGTCGGTGAGCACGCGGCCGTCGTTGTCGAAGGTAAACGTACCCATCGACGTGGCGGTGCCCATCTCATAACCGTCGGCGGTGTCGGAAACCAGCACCTCGGCCTCAAAGATATCGCCGTTCGTGCCGCCGTCCTGGCGCGGCAGGAACGTGACGTCGGTGAGATCGTAGTCGCGGCCCAGGTCGACGGTCAGGTACTGGGGCATACCGGCCTTATAGGCCCAGTCGCTGTGCCAGAGCGTCTGCTCATCGCCGTCAAGAGCGTTGACGGCGTTGCTGCCCTCATAGTCGGCCTCGCTCGAGAAGCCGGTCACCTTGACGTTCTCGCGGTTCTCGGGCGTGTTGATGAGGCTCTTCTCATCGACGGGGCGCATCTTGAGGCCGTCGATTGCCTTCTCGATCTTGGCCGTGGCGTCTGCGACATCCTTCTTGCTATAGCTGCCCTGGCCGCCATCGAGGAGCTTCTGAGCCGCCTCGACCGCAGCGGTGAGGGCTGCATAGGAATCCTTGGTGTAGACGGACTCGCTGTAGCCCGCGGCCTTGGAAAGCGCTGCCATGAGCGCAGAGGTGTCGACACCAGCCTTGACCTCGACCTCATAGGATGCGGTCTTGGAGGGATCGAGCACCGACGCCACCGTGATCGTTGCCTTGCCGGCCTTGTTGGCGCGCAGGTAGTAGCTCACGCTATCGCCGGCCTGGACAGCGGAGACGCTCACCACAGAAGGATCGGAGCTCTCGACCGTCACATAGGGGTAGCCGGCGCTCTCGGGCGTGGCCTTGGCGTCGACGAGCGTCACATCGCCCTCGAAGAACTCGGTCTGGTTCTTGCCCAGTTCGACACCCTCGATGGCCTCGACACCCTGTGTGTAGTTGAAGTTGATCTCGCGCAGCGTGAGCATCTGGTCACCCGATGCCTCAAGCGGCGTGATCTCGACCTTGGTCGCCTTCTTGCCCTTGTTCTCGGCAGAGAGGCCAAAGGCGTAGCGAGCCTGATAGGAATCAAAGCTTCCGCCCGAGAACTCCTGGGTCGAGCCGTCCTCGAACGTCACGACGGACTTAATCTTCTGCACGGTGCCGTTGCCACCGTTGCGGTTAACGACCTCGACGCTATCGAGTTTCGACGGCGTCTTGAAGGCGAACGTCATCGTGGCGGGCAGCTTGACGTAGGTCGGCATCTTGCCGTCGATCCAGTTGGGCCCATAGTTCCACAGGAACTCGAAGTCGTTGCCGCCCTCATTGTTGTCGAACAGTCCGTCATAGCTCTTCTGCTGGATGAGCTTCTCGACGTTGGTGCCGTCGTCGGTGGGGAGCTCGTCGTTGGTCATCGTGATGTCAAAGGCGTCGCGGCCGTACTCGGACTTGGTGGGCTGCGGGACACCGGGCATCGTCACGGTGCCATCACTCACGAACTCGAGCGCGTCGCACGCCGGGCCGACGAGCCAAGACGTCGAGGGCAGCTCGACCTTGCCGGCCGTCTTAGCCTTGAGTTTAAAGCTCGCGACCACACCAGTACTGTTGAAGAGCTTGGCGTCGCCGCGGTTGGCGAAGGCCAGGTTGATGGTCTGGTGGCCATCCGTGAACTGCACTTTCTCGCGCGAGAGGTTCTCCATGCCCGCCGTCGACGCATCCTGCGCGATGCTCTCGGAGACATACTCGAACTGGTCGCTGTTGAAGTTGACGAGCGCACCGAGCGCGTTGATGTTCTCGGCGTCGGTGGCGTAGACGTCGACCGTGATCTCGTCGCCGGCCTCGACCTCCATCTTGCTCGGGATCACCGCGAGGGTGCCAGCAGCCTTGCCCTTTTGCTTGGTGCCGCCGTCGAGCGCCGCCATGGTGAAGGAGTAGTCGTACACGTCGTAGACGCCGTTGCCGTTGAGGTCGGCGAAGTGGGCGCGGATCTGGGAGTCGAACGTCGAGGTGTCGGGCTCGCGGTTCTCAAGACCCAGGTAATTCTTCATGTTGGAGTAGTCGCCGTCGGAGACCGTGGCCTTGTTGAGGTTGGAGCCCACAGCGAAGCCGTCCGTGCCGTCGGTCTTGTAGATGGCGATCTCGGAGGCGGAGAAGAAGTTGCCCACGGACGCGAGCGGCGTCATACGCACGTAGCGCGCGGCCACGGCGCCGTCGAACGCCACCGTCTTGCAAGCGGCGGAGCGCTCCCAGTCGACCTCCTGCGTCGTCCAATGCACGCCGTCGAGGCTCGTCTCGATGCGCATCTTGGTCACAGTGCCGTTACCGGCATCATCGCGCGGATAGTACTCGAGCTTGTCGAGCTTGTAAGCGCGACCGTAGTCAACGGTAAGCGCCTTGCCCAGATCGTTGCCACCGGAGTGGAAACCGCCGTCGCCCGACTGGAACTCATGGTCGAAGGCGAGTTCGGCCTTATGGCTACCGTAGAGCGAGCCCTCCCAAGTGATTTCCTCGGCCTCAGGCACGTTCCGCCACGGGTCGAGCGCAGAGTTCGCCTCAAGCACGTCGCTCCATGCGGAGTAGCCATCGGCGTTGCGCGAACGAATCTGGTAGGTATGCTTGCTGTTGTAGGCAAGATCGGTATGCGTGAATTCTGCCGCATCGCCCACGGCGAACACAGTGCCGTCTACCTTAAGGTCGTAGGAGGTAGCACCATCGACCTTCCCCCAGGTGAGCTTAATGCTCGTGGGGGTCGTGGCGTCCTCGGGGGCAGCAAGGTTCGCGGGTGCGGAGAGGTTCTCGTTGAAGCGGTCGGCCGCGAGCGTGGCATCGGCGTTCACGAAATCGCCCAGTTCGAGCGTCTGCGCTGCCGTGGCGACATCGGTCTTCGCGAACTTGACGTAGACCTTGGGATTCGTGGTGATCTTGGTGTTGTTGAAGCTCTCGCCCTGCTCGGCCTCGGTGCTGCCTGCGTCGCTACCGTAGTGGTTGAGGTTGGGGGTCTCGTTGTAGAAGTAGACCGCCTGGCCGGCCTCGGGGGTCGCGGCGTCAAAGGCCTCCTGCGAGTCGACCTCAACCACGTTGAGCGCGGATCCGCCGTTCTTGGCGGAGACGCTCGTGGGCTTGGCGGAGACGTTGGCCACAAAGGTCGTGGTGCGGTTGGAGTCGTAGCCGCTGTAGCCGCCCTGCGATGCCTCGGCGGTAAAGGTCGCCGTGCCGCCCACCACGCTCGACTTATAGACGGTGCTCACATGCTCACCGTAGGAAATATTGTCGATTGTGCCGTAGGAATCGTCCTCGGTCGTGTTGTTCTCGATGGAGGAGCCGTCATCCTCGTACTGCGTAAAGCTGCCCTCACCCTCGGTGGCGAAGAACTCGACGATACGCTGGCTGCGATTGGTGCCCTTGGTGTTGGTCTCGGTCACAGCCTCGGGGTTGTTGTTCTCGGCGTACATCGGCACGATGGCGTTGGCCTTAACAAAGAGTGGCAGCTTCCAAAGCGGAGCCTCGTAGTTGTTGAGGACCTGACCGCCGCGGTACTGCTTGCCCGAGAAGTAGTCAATCCAGATGGTGGGATTCTCGTCGGTACCGTAGTTGGGCAGGTAGATACCGTTGCGGACATCGTTGCCGTTCTCATCTGCCTGGGTATCCTGATACACCGGTGCCACCAGGAAGTTCTCACCGAACATGTACTGGTACTGCGTCGAGGTGCTTGCGGCGTACTCGGAGTTGTCGGAAAGCAGCATGGCGCGGATCATGGGAAGGCCGGTATCGCCGTTGCCCGTGTCGATGTTGGCCGCCGAGGCCGCGCTCGTGTAGATATAGGGCATGAGTTGTGCTTTGAGCTTGAGATAGAAGCGCGAGATGCCCGTGTATGGATCGCCGTGCGTCATGGGCGACTTGCGGTAGGTGCCCCAACCGTCCATGTCAAGCATAGAGGGCGTGAATGTCTTCCACTGGTAGTCGCGAGCGGAGATGATGGGATCGCCACCAAAGATGCCGTCCATATCGGAGCCGATGTTGGGGTTGCCCGAGAGGCTCTGGCCGATATACGTGGGGATATGGAAGCGAATGTACTCCCAGTTACCGCCGTACTGGTCGCCGGTCCAGATGCCGCCAAAGCGCTGCGTGCCGGCCCAGCCGTCAAGCGTGATGATGTTGGGGCGCTTGTTGGCGCCGGTGGTCACGGTGTCATAGGCCGTCTTGATGCCGTTGAGGCCAAAGGAGTAGCCGGAGCCGACCCAAGCGACGTCGGTCTTGAGCGTGGTGATGCCACCAGTCTTAACCTCAGAATCGAAATCGCGCAGCAGATGCCACGGGGTCTCGGAGTTGCTATCGGGCTCGAGGTTCGACTGGGTCCAGAGACCGGTGCTCACGCCCTTGGAGTTGGCATACTCGGTGAACTTCTTAAGATTGTCGACGTTGGCGCGCACGGCGTTGAGGCGCTCGGCAGAACTCGTTCCGTCGGAGTTGACGCCGCCGGTCTTGTAGTAACCGTTCTGGCCGTAGCCAGCACCGTAACCGTCGTTCGGCAGGAACCAGCCGAGCGGCATGTCGTTGTCCTCGTAGTCATCGATAACCTGCCGGGCGGAGAACTGGCGGTCGAAATCGGTCGCCTTCATGTTCTCGGTATCAACCGTAGGGCCCTCACCGTTGAGCGTCTCGGCCGCAAGCGTGCCGTCGAGCTTGTAGCCCGTCGACATGCCGGACTCGTATTTAACGTCGCCCTTCTCACTCGAGGACTTGCTGCCCTTGGTCTCCCACTTCTTTTGACCCGAGGTCGTTGACCAGCCATCACGGTTATAGGCATTAAGATGACCCAGGTAGAAACCGTACTCGGGCAGCAGCACCGGATTGCCGGTCACCTTGTAGTAGTCCTGCAGCATCTCGGTTGCCACGTTCGAGGTGCCCTCGTTGGTCGCCACGAAGTAATAGGCATCAAACTCATTCTCGCTGTGCAAAGTCGTGACCGTCGATGAGTCCGTGGAACCGAAGTCGTAGGAACCCTCTGCAAACGTGTTTCGGAGCACGCCGTAGCCGTCGCTCGTCCAATAGAACGGGTTGGGCGAGGCAACGCCGCCATCGGTCCAGTTGTTAGTGTTGGAGATGGCGATGGTCTGGTTGGTGTGCAGGAAGCGGCCGTTCTGGGTGCCGCCGCCAAAGAAGTTCTCGGACTTCTCCTTGGCGAGCGTCTGGACGGTACCCTTCTTATCAAGGTCGAGGGGCGCAGACTCAGAAACCACGCCACGGTCGCCTGACTTGATACTCATCTTGCCAGTCGCCTTGTCCAGGATCACGGTCGCCTTTCCGCCGGTGATCTCGATAGTGTCGCCCTTGTCGGCAACCGTCGCACTCGGCTTGCTGTAGGTGTCCGAGGTATCGGGCTGAGCCTGGATCTTAGCCGTGTGGGACTTACTGCGCGGCGTGGCGTACTCGGAAAACTCACCCTTGGGGTCGACGTTATAACGGAAAATACCGTCCTCGAGGAACGTAATACGGCCCTTGATGCCGTCAGCGAAATCGATGTCGACGACGTTCGAGGCAGACTGAGACACGGTCGCTGAGTCGACACCCTTGAGTGGCGTGGCAATCGCCTGCTGGGGATTGGCAAACACAAGCGTCGCTGCAGTGGCAACGAGGACCGCGCTTCCCTTCACCCACCGTTTCGTAAAAATGGAATTCCTACACACCTGGACTCCTTTCCTCCGACATGCGGAAGTGTCGCGGACGCACGCCCTGCAGCATGGCGCACGCATCAAACGGGAGGGGTGTTCGGTACATTCCGTGCAGTGGGCCCACCCGTTACCAAGTGGTCAACTGGTAGTAACCAGATATCCACCTATTAGGTTGAGTCAGCATACAGGAGCAGTTGCGCAACCAAGTTCGGAATTCTCCCAGTGGTATTAAAATGAGCGTCAATGGCAAAGTGGGCTTAATAAGCCACACCAATTGGTTCTTCTCCCAAATATCAATTAAGCAAAAATGTACTGTTTATCTGGTATTACACAGACCATACCTTTCCCTCGGGAACTGGACTTCGCGAAGTTTCCCGAAGAAAAGGCTCAGCCGCCACCCTGCGACCTACCGGGGATTGCTATGACATACGTTGGCTGATTTGGTTTGAATAGAAAGGTTGACAGAGGGTGGTGGGCAGTTAGTTCAGATTTGTATTTTTTTGGCAGTGGCTTTTGCTTAATCATCTCGGTTTTTGAGTCACTGGGACCCAGCGATAAGCCTTTTCCGCCCTTGAGTAAGCATATCTGCCTCATTAGGAAAGCGAAAACAGTTCAATTGAGCCTAAATTAACCGACTTCTGCTCTTTGAGAAATACAAATCTGAACTAACTGTCCAAAGACATATCTCTCCCTTGGTAAAAGGCCTTCATATGATTGCAATTCACCTGAAGGCCCCATACAAAATGTGGGCTCTGTCGTCCGAATGAACGACAGAGCCCACACTCATTTTCTGTTCAGCCCTAGTCATCGCGCAAAGCCCCTTCAGCAGCACACGGTGCAACCGAGTCACCGCAGGCCGGGGCGGGAGGGGCCGTGTTTCCTCCTGAGCGACTCTGCTTGCAGCCGGAGCGAAGGGGGGAAACTCGGCCCCCTCCGCCCCGGCCGGACAGGTCACACTACACTGTGTGCTGCGGCAGGTCCTGCAGGGCGATGACGTCCATGCCCATGTCGTTGGCGCTGCCGTGACCCTGCTGGTCCTCGCGCACGGCCTCGATGGCGCTCACGTACGTGTTGGCGGCAGACATCGCCGTCACACAGGTCACGCCGCGGCGCACGGCCTCGGTACGCAGCAGGTAGCCATCGCCACGCGAGCCCGGACCGTACGGCGTGTTGATGATTACCGCAATCTTGCCATCGGCGATGAGGTCGCCGATGTTGGGGCACTCGCCGTCGTGCGGGCCGCTGATCTTCTCCACGACCTCACACGTCACGTTGCCGCCGCGCAGCACGCGCGCCGTGCCCTCGGTAGAGCAGATATCAAAGCCCAGGTAGCGCAGGATGCGGGCGACCGAAAGGATATGGCGCTTGTCGCGGTCGCACACGCTGATGAACACCTTGCCGCAGCTCGGATCGGGCAGCTTGTAGTCGATCGCCAGCTGCGTCTTGGCGTATGCCTCGGGATAACTCTTGGCGATGCCCATGACCTCGCCCGTCGACTTCATCTCGGGCCCCAGGATAACGTCGGCTCCCGGGAAACGGCCCCAGGGCATAACGGCTTCCTTCATGCAGAACCAGTCCAGCTGACGCTCGTCGCTCGGCAGGCCCAGGCTGGCGATGGAATCGCCCGCCATGATACGCGCCGCGCACTTGGCCAGCGGCACGCCGGTGGCCTTGGAGATAAACGGCACGGTGCGGCTCGCGCGCGGGTTTGCCTCAATCACGTAGACGGTCTCGCCCTTGATGGCATACTGCACGTTGACCAGACCGCGCACGCCCAGCGCCATCGCGATGCGGCGCGTGGTCTCGCGAAGCTTCGCCTGCAGGCTCTCACTAAAGCTGAACGGCGGGATGCAGGTCGCGGAGTCGCCAGAGTGAATACCGGCCTCCTCGATATGCTCCAGAATGCCGCCGATGTAGACCTCTTCGCCGTCGCACAGGGCGTCGACGTCGGACTCGATTGCACCCTCCAGGAAGCGGTCCAGGTACACCGGGTAGTCGGGGCTAATGCGCGCAGCCTCGGCCATGTAATCGCGCAGATGCTCGGCATCGTAGGCGATCATCATGCCGCGGCCGCCCAGCACGTAGCTCGGACGCACCAGCAGCGGGTAGCCGATGTGCGCGGCCACGGCCTCGGCCTCCTCAAACGAGGCGGCTTGGCCCGCCGGCGGGTACATGATGCCCAGCTTGTCGAGCAGAGCGGCGAAGCGCTCGCGGTCCTCGGCAAAGTCGATGGCATCGGGCTTGGTGCCCATAATGTTCACGCCGCTCTCCTCGAGCATGCGCGCCAGCTTAAGCGGAGTCTGGCCGCCGAGCGTCACTACGACGCCGTCGGGACGCTCAACGTCAATGACATCCATGACGTCCTCGTAGGTGAGCGGCTCAAAGTACAAGCGGTCCGAGGTGTCGTAGTCAGTCGAGACGGTCTCGGGGTTGCAGTTGACCATGATGGTCTCGAAGCCGCGGGCCGCCAGCGCGTAGCTCGCGTGCACGCAGCAGTAATCGAACTCGATACCCTGACCAATGCGGTTGGGGCCGGCGCCCAGGATCATCGCCTTGGGCTTGTCCGCCGGCGTGGTCTCGTCGGGGGCAACGCACTTCTTGGCATCCGGGCTCGTGCGGTAGATGTTCTCGTACGTCTTGTAGTGGTACTCCGTGGCGCTCGAGAACTCCGCAGCGCAGGTATCGACCGTCTTCATGCTGGGAACCACGCCCAGACCCTTACGGTAGGCGCGCACAAAGCGCTCATCCGAGCCGGTCAGCGCGGCAATCTCGGCGTCACTCGTGCCATACTGCTTGAGCAGGCGCATCGCGTCGGCGTCAATGTCCTCCACACGCAGGCCGCGGATGCTCTCCTGAACCTGCACCATGTCGTTGATGCGGTTGAGGTACCACGGATCGATACCGCAGATGGCATGAATACGCGCGACATCCCAGCCGCGGCGCAGGGCCTCGACCACAAAGAAGATGCGGTGTTCGGTCGGGGTTGCCACGGCCTGAGCGAGCTCCTCGTCGCTCAGCCTGTCGGCACCCTCCTTGCCACCGGCGCAGATGCCCTGGTGACCGTCCTCCAGTGAGCGCATGGCCTTGCCGAAGGCTTCCTCAAAGGTGCGGCCGATCGCCATGATCTCGCCCACGGCCTTCATGCGCGTGGTGAGCGTGGGGTCGGTACCCTTGAACTTCTCGAAGGCAAAGCGCGGCACCTTGACCACGCAGTAGTCAATCGTGGGCTCAAAGCAGGCAGGCGTTGCCTTGGTGATGTCGTTGACGATCTCGTCGAGCGTATAGCCCACAGCCAGGCGCGCGGCGGCCTTAGCGATGGGGAAACCCGTGGCCTTGGAGGCAAGCGCGGACGAACGGCTCACGCGCGGGTTCATCTCGATGACGATCAAGCGACCGGTATTGGGGTTCACGGCAAACTGCACGTTGGAGCCACCGGTCTCGACGCCGATCTTCTCCAGAATGGCGAGCGAGGCAACGCGCATGCGCTGATACTCAAGGTCGGAGAGCGTCTGCGCCGGCGCCACGGTGATGGAATCGCCGGTGTGTACGCCCATAGGGTCGAGATTCTCGATGGAGCACACGATGATGCCGTTGCCGGCGTGGTCACGCATGACCTCCATCTCATACTCTTTCCAGCCCTCGATGGACTCCTCGACCAGAACCTCGTGGGCGGGCGAGAGTTCCAGGCCCTGGCTCACGATGGAGACAAGCTCCTCGTGGGTATGCGCGATACCGCCACCGGCGCCGCCGAGGGTAAAGCTCGGGCGCAGTACGCAGGGATAGCCCACGCGCTCGGCAATAGCCTCGGCGTCGGCCACGCTGTAGGCATAGCCCGAGCGCGCGACCTCCAGGCCAATCTCGGCCATGGCCTCGTTAAAGAGCTTGCGGTCCTCGCCGCGCTCGATAGCGGCCAGGTCGCAGCCAATCATCTCGACGCCGTACTTGTCGAGCGTGCCGTCCTTTGCCAGCTCGACGGCGGCGTTCAGACCGGTCTGGCCACCCAGCGTGGGCAGCAGCGCGTCCGGGCGCTCTTTCTTGATTACGCGCTCGATAAACTCGGCGGTGATGGGCTCGACATAGGTGCGGTCGGCAAGACCCGGGTCGGTCATGATGGTCGCCGGGTTGGAGTTGACCAGGATGACCTCAAAGCCATCCTCCTTGAGCACCTTGCAGGCCTGGGCGCCGGAGTAGTCGAACTCACAAGCCTGGCCAATAACGATGGGACCCGAACCAATGACGAGGATGCGCTTGGTGTCAGTACGTTTCGGCATGTTTAAAACCTCCTAGAGAGGCTGACTCAATGTTTTGGAAAAGTCAGCGAGGGTGCAGCTGGTGCATCAGGTTGCCGTGATGCGAGGGCGCGCTGGGCTTATGCCCGCGCGACCGAAGCAGAGCGGCAAGATGATGTGCCAGATGCAGCCGCAGCGTCGACCGGTCCGCCGTTCGGTAGAACGGCGGAACCATCGTCGGCAAAATTCCAGCCGGCAAGGCGGTCCTTCGCGGTGTCGATGTCCAGGTAGTTCTCCTCGCCGTCCATGAGTCGCGTAAAGGCGGTGAAGAGATAGTGGGCATCGGTGGGGCCGGGCGAGGCCTCGGGATGGTACTGAACCGAGAAGCACGGGGCGTCGAGCAGCTGGATGCCCTCGGCGGTGCCGTCGTTGAGGTTCACGTGCGTCAGGCGAATGCGGCCGAAGCGCTCGTTCATCACGACCGGCGCGATGCCGCGACGCACCCAGGCGCGCAGGTCGCCATCGGCCGCATGCTCGGTCTCGCCGCCGGAAAGCTCCGGGATCAGCTTGCCCAGACTGGGGAACAGCAGGCCAAAGCCGTGGTTTTGCGCGGTGATCTCCACGCGACGGCTCACCAGGTTCATAACCGGCTGGTTACCGCCACGGTGACCGAATTTAAGCTTTTCCATTTGGGCGCCACACGCCAAGCTGATCATCTGGTGACCGAGGCAAATGCCAAAGACCGGCACTTTGCCGATCAGCTGCTGCACCTGCTCATAGGTCTCCACCACAGCATCGGGGTCGCCGGGGCCGTTGGATAAAAAGACGCCGTCGGGATTCATGTCGAGCACCTGCTGGGCGGGCGTATCCCACGGCACGACAGTAAGGTCGCAGCCGGCACGGACCAGACCCTCCAGAATGCCGCGCTTCACGCCGCAGTCGTAGGCGACCACTTTGTGGCGGGCAGGAGCGGCAGGAGCAAGCGCAAAGTCATGCGTAGCGGGCAGGTCGGCAACTGCAAACTCGTGGGGCTCAAGGCAGCTCACGGTCTTGACCAGATTCTCGCCCACTAGCGTCGGCGCCGCGGCCAGACGCTCGGCAAGCTCGTCGACGTCAAAGATCTCGGTCGAGATAATGCCCATCTTGGAGCCGTTGTCGCGCAGGTGGCGCACAAGAGCGCGGGTGTCGACGCCCTCGATGGCGACGATGCCGTGGGCACGCAGGTACTCCGGCACGCTGACGGCCGAGCGCCAGTTGGAAGGCGTGGCGCACATGTCGCGGACGATCATGCCGCGCATGGCGGGAGCGCTCGCGGGGCGAGCGGTATCGCCGGGGAAGGCCGACTGGACGTCGGTCTCGTCAATGCCATAGTTGCCGATCTGCGGATAGGTCATGGTTACAATTTGGCCGGCATAGCTCGGGTCGGTCATGACCTCAAAGTAGCCCTCAAGCGAGGTGTTGAAGCAGACCTCGCCGGTCGCGGTACCCTCGGCACCGCATGCACGGCCATAAAAAATGGTCCCATCCTCAAGGTACAGGATGCAGGGACCGCAGGTGCCCTTGCTGGTTTTGGCTAGCATGCGCTGGCAAAGCTCGCTGGGCGCGAAGGTGCGGGCAGCAGTGCCCGCAGTATGGTTGTTCGCCATAATTCTCCTTCCCGGTCTCTCCGGACCGGCTTAAAGGTTGGTAGTTAGGCCTTGCGGTATTTTAACCGCAAGTATGCGCCATGGCGTTAATTTCATCAAAATGTTTACGAAATGATAATTATGATTTTCTATGCATAATGATTTTTCTAGGACGGGGATTAAAAATCATCCCGCGTGGGCTTGTAACTCACGCGGGATGATGGCGTCTTATTTATCCTGCTCCAGCAGATCGGACGGCGTGCGATCGGGCTTGCCACCGCGGAAGATCTCGCGGCCATGCAGACGATGCTCCAGGTCACGTTCGGCCTTTTCCTCGTCAATCTTGGTCTGGCTCACCGACGGGTCCTCAATCAGCGACGACACCGAGTTCACCTGCTTTTGAATGCGCTCGGAAATCGTGTCATCCATACTCACGATATGCATCTTCCAGTCGATGTTCGTAGCGGTCGATGAGCTCTTGGTCCACACGAACGTCAGAATGGCGCTCTGGTGGCCCTGTGCGGGGAACATGCCAAAGAAAGAGTCGTGCTGGATCTTGCTGTCCTCGTCGATATAGGCATGCACGTTATACACCACGCGGTCGATCTTATCGTTGAGCAACGCGTTGGTCGCAAGCGCCGCAGCCTGAATCTGCCCGTTGGACAGCAGCTCGAGCTCGTTGGCAGACGACGTGTCCAACACCGTCACCTCTACCGTACCCGTGCGCTCGTCCGCCTCGTCGACGCTAAAGTCGAGCGGGAACTGCGTAAAGCCGTTGCCCCACTCAAGGCCGCCCTTGAGCGCGGTCGAAACGGTATCGACCGAAACGCTCTCGGACAGATTGGCGGTATTCAGACGGCGCATCACGCCGTAGCCAATCTGCATGCCCACGATCAGCACCAAGATGCCGATAACCACGACCATGGCAGTCTTCGTAATGGTATGGCTCACCTGCGAGCCCGAAGGATCGTCCTCGGACAGCGGGTCGATATGTTTTGCCTGGCTCGCGCGATCCTCGCTGCGCAGCCGCGCCAGCGTCGCCTTGTCACCGCGCTTGACGGCAGCCTCTTTCTCGCGCATGCGCTCGGTACGCTTTTTGGCGAGCGTCGGATCCAAGACGCCGGATGCATCGATTTCGGAGAATAACTCCGTCACTTCTTCCGGAGTCAAAGGGTTCTTGTCAGCCATAAACTTCCTGTCGTATCAATCAGTCGAGCTCGTGCGCACGCGCACCTTCGAACTGCATTCGATAGTAACGGGCATAGGTGCCGCCACGGGCGAGAAGCTCCTCGTGCGTGCCACGCTCCACAACGCGACCATGCTCAACGGTCGCAATCTCATCGGCATGCTTAATGGTCGAAAGACGGTGGGCGATGATAATCGTGGTGCGGCCGCGTGCCAGCTCTTCGAGTGACTCCTGCACCGCCTCCTCGCTCTCGTTATCCAAAGCACTCGTCGCCTCGTCCAAAATCAGGATCTTGGGGTTCTTGAGAAACACGCGCGCGATGGCAACGCGCTGCTTCTGTCCGCCCGAAAGACGGCTGCCGCGCTCGCCCACCACGGTGTCGTAGCCCTGTGGAAGCGACTCGATAAAGGTATCGATATTGGCGCGACGGGCCGCCTCAGCGATCTCTTCTGCCGTAGCACCCGGCTTGCCGTAGGCGATGTTCTCGCCAATCGTACCGTCAAACAGGTAGACATCCTGCTGCACCAGGCCGATGGCGCGACGCAGGCTCTGCTGCGTCACATCACGCACGTCCTGGCCGTCGATGCTAATGGATCCGGCAGCCACGTCATAAAAGCGCGGCAGCAGCGAACAGGTCGTGGACTTGCCACCGCCCGAAGGGCCAACCAAAGCGATGGTCTGCCCGGGCTTGATGGACAGGTCCATATGGTCGATAACGGGACGCTCGTCGGCATCGCCCTCGCCCAGCTCAACATCCTCGTAGTTAAAGCACACGTCGTGATACTCCACGGCGCCGGCAGTCACCTGCAGATCCGTAGCGCCCGGCTTGTCCTGGATATCCGGCGCGGTCGAAAGCACCTCGTCCATACGCTTAAAGCCGGCGATAGCCTTCTGATACGTTTCGGCCGAATTGACGAGTGTCTCGAGCGGCGTGCAGAACAGCGAAATATAGAGTGCAAAGGTCGCCATATCGACCGCCTGCAGCTGTCCCTGGGCGACCAGCCAGCCGCCCAGCAGCACCACGATCACATAGAGCACACCAGAGAGCAGGCCATACGTCGCGGTATAGACGCCCATGGCGTGATACATGTTCTCCTCGGACGAAAGATAGCGATTGTTGGAGGCGCGGAACTTGGCACGCTCGGTCTCCTCGTTGGCAAAGCTCTTGACTACGCGCATGCCCGCCAGCGAATCCTGCAGCTGCGCATTGATGCCACTGATCTTTTTGCGGTTGTCGCTAAAGACCTCGCGCATACGCATGTTCTGCCAAAACATGATGACCGCAAACGCCGCCGTCACCACAGCCATGGCAAGTGCCAGCACCGGGGCGATGGTAAAGAGGATCACAAACGAGCCGATAATCTCGATGCCGCAGATGATGATCCACTCGGGCACGTGATGCGCCGCCTCGCAGATATCGAACAGATCGTTGACCACGCGGCTCATCATGTCGCCCGAACTGTTGCGGTCGAAGTACGCAAAGCTAAAGCGCTCGTACTGGTCAAACAGGTCCTCGCGCATCTTGGACTCCATGCGCGCACCCATCACGTGGCCCCAGTAGCTCACAAAGTAGCGGCAGGCGCAGCGAACGGCATACATCAGCACCAGCCCCACCGCGATCATACCGAGCGCCTGCATAATGGCAGCCTGGCCCTGGGTAAACAGCCCACCGGTCAAATTGCGCAGAATAATAGGAAACGCCAAGTCAATGGCGGCGAGCACCAGAGCGCAAACAGTATCAGCAACAAAAAGCCCCATCTGGGGCTTGTAATACGAAAGAAACCTCTTCAGCATGTGATCCTCAAAGAAATATCAGCAATGTAAGGCCCTGGGACAAAGCAATCAGTACTACTTGTCCCAGGGCTATCCCCACTCGTTAAAGATCGGCTCCGCCCAAGCGGTGCGCGATGCTATCGCAGGCCAAGGCGCCCACGACGGTCTTGGCATCTTCGATCTTGCCGTCGAGCACGGCGTCGATCAGCTCGTGCAGCGGAACGAGGTCCACGTTGACGAACTCGTCATCATCGGGGTTGGGTGCATCGAACTCGAGCTTGGTAGCCAAGTAGATGTGAATGATCTCGTCGCAAAAACCGCAGGACGTGACAATCGACGTCAAAAAGCGAATGCGACCAGCCCTAAAGCCCGTCTCCTCATGCAGCTCGCGCTTGGCGCAATCGAGCGGGTCCTCGCCTGGGTCGAGCTTGCCGGCGGGAACCTCGACCGTCACGCGGTCGATGGCGGTGCGGTACTGACGCACCAGTACGATCTTGCCGCTCTCGGTCAGTGCCACAACGGCCGCCGCACCCGGATGGCGAACGATATCGCGGGCGCTACGGCGACCGTTGGGCAGTTCAACCTCAAGACGGTGGACGTCGAGGATCTTGCCCTTCCAGGCGCACTCCTCCGAAAGAATCTTCTCGTGCAGCTCGGCATCGTGCGGGTCGTCGTCGCCCAGCACCAGCGCCGGCTCGTCAGCGACCTCGCCACCAGGCTCGCCCTCGGCGTGCCCATACATGCGGCTGTCCTCTTCGACGATTTGCGCATCCACGAGCTCTTCGTTCTTCTCGTCCATCCGTCTCATCCCTCTCGGACTTTAGGCATCCCAGGCGTCGCGGCCACGCAGCGCGCGCAGGCCGATGTCATGACGCAGGGTCTTGCCTTCAAAATCAATCTTTTCACAGGCCTCGTAGGCAAGGTTGCGAGCGCTCTCGAACGTGTCGCCCAGCGCGGTCACGGCAAGCACTCGGCCACCGTTGGTCACGAGCTGACCGTCCACCACGGCGGTGCCGGCATGGTACACGGTCACGTTCTCCATGGCCTCGGCGTCGGCGATGCCGGTGATGACTTTGCCCTTCTCGTAGCTGCCGGGGTAGCCCGCGCTCGTCAGGACAACAGCCACAGCCCACTCGTCACGCCAGTCGAGTTCAATCTGATCGAGCTCACAGTTGGCACAAGCCAGCATGACCTCGACCAGGTCGTTCTTGAGGCGCGGCAGCACGACCTGCGTCTCGGGGTCGCCAAAGCGGGCGTTGAACTCCAGCACCTTGGGGCCGGCGGAGGTGAGCATAAAGCCGCCATACAGGCAGCCGCGGTAGTCGATGCCCTCGGCAGCAAGCTCGGCCACGGTCTGCTCCATGACCTTCACCATCGTGGCGTGCTCTTCGTCGGTCACGATGGGTACCGGGCTGTAGACGCCCATGCCACCGGTGTTGGGGCCAAGGTCGCCCTCGAGCGCACGCTTGTGGTCCTGCGAAGTGGCCATAGGACGCACGGTCTTGCCGTCGGTAAAGGCCAGCAGCGAGCACTCGGGGCCGGTCAGCATTTCCTCAATGACAACGGTGTTGCCGGCATCGCCAAAGGTGCCGCCAAAGCACTCGCGCACGGCCTCCTCGGCCTGCTCGAGCTCGGTCGCCACGATAACGCCCTTGCCTGCAGCCAGGCCGTCAGCCTTCACGACCAGCGGGGCGCCCTGCTCGCGCACATAGGCAAGAGCCGACGCCTCGTCAGTAAACGAGCCGTAGGCGGCCGTCGGAATGCCGGCACGCTCCATGAGCTGCTTGGAGAACAGCTTGGAGCCCTCCATCTGAGCGCCCTCGGCACCCGGGCCAAAGCAGGGAATGCCCGCCGCACGCACGGCGTCGGCCACGCCCGCCACGAGCGGAGCCTCGGGGCCAATCACCACGAGTCCGCATCCGTGGCTCTGGGCAAACGCCGCCACGGCCGCAGGATCGCAATCGTCGAGAACCACGTTCTCGCCGCAGCTCGCGGTGCCGCCGTTACCCGGCGCAATGTAGAGCTTGCCGGCGCGCGGTGATGCTGCGAGCTTTGCTGCCAGAGCATGCTCGCGGCCGCCGCTGCCCAACAACAGGATGTCGATGGTTTGAGTGTCCGCCTTCAAGGGTGCCTCCTCTATGGATGAACGGTCCGCCAACCATGCGGACCCATACAAAGCAAATATACCCCTCGGCCGCCCGTCCGGGCTGCAAAGGGGTATATCGCAATAACCGAATAGTGCCGATTACTTCCAGAATCGGTTGATGATCTGCTCGCGACCGGCGCCGACGCCAATGAACGTCACGCGGGTGTGTGCCAGATCCTCGATAAATGCCACGTAGTCCTGAGCCTCCTGCGGCAGCTCGTCAAAGCTGCGGCAACCGGTGATATCGCACTTCCAGCCCGGGAGCTCCTCGTAGATGGGCTTGGCATGCTCAAAGCGCACCTGATGCTCAGGCACGCTCGTGTAACGCTCGCCGTCGACGTCGTAGGCAACGCACACCTTGATGGTATCGAAGGCCGAAAGCACGTCGAGCTTGGTCATGGCGATATCGGTGAGGCCGTTAACACGCGAGGCGTAGTTGGCGATGGGGCCATCGAACCAGCCGCAGCGACGACGGCGACCGGTGGTCACGCCGTACTCATAGCCTTCCTCGGTCAGCGTATGGCCGGCCTCGGACTCATAGGAAAGCTCAGTGGGCATGGGGCCCGAACCGACGCGGGTGATATAGGCCTTCATGACGCCCAGCACGCGGTCGACATTCTTCATACCGACGCCGGAGCCGGTGATGGCGCCGCCGGCGGTGCAGTTGGAAGACGTCACGTACGGATAGGTGCCGTGGTCGATGTCGAGCAGCGTCGCCTGGGCGCCCTCGAACAGCAGGTCCTTGCCCTCGTCGATCATGTTGTTGAGCAGCAGGCTCGTCTCGGTGATGTAGGGGCGCAGGCGCTCGGCCATGGGCAGGTACTCGTCGCAGATCTGGTCCACGGTGTAGGTGGGCAGGTGGTAGATGAGCTCCAGCTCGGGATTCACGCGGGCAAGAGCGGTCTCCAGCTTGTCGCGGAACAGCGCCTCGTCCAGCATGTCCTGCATGCGCAGGCCGATGCGGGCCATCTTGTCCTGGTAGCACGGACCGATGCCGCGCTTGGTGGTACCAATGTTCTTCTTGCCGAGCTTCTGCTCAAAAGCACCATCCAGATCGATGTGGTACGGCATGATAATGTGCGCGTTGCCACTGATCTTGAGGTTCTTGGTGGTGATGCCGTCGGCCTCGAACATGTCAATCTCCTCAAGGACAACCTTGGGGTTGACGACGCAGCCGTTACCGATCACCGACATATGGTCGGAATACATGATGCCGGAGGGCACCTGGTGCAGGCCGTACTTCTTGCCGTTGACGACGATGGTGTGGCCGGCGTTATTACCGCCCGAATAGCGCACGACGGCATCGAAGTCGCCGGCGACCAGGTCGCAGATCTTACCCTTGCCCTCATCGCCCCACTGGGCACCGACCAAAACGGTTGACGGCATGTTTACTCCTTACATTCATGGACTGTCTACGCGCCACGCTGGCACGCAGAAGCACAAAACATTCCCAGTATACCCGTGCAACGGGCGCCTGTCCTACTCCTCGGTATGCGCCCCATCAAGCTCATAGAACTTGGTGGATGCCGGCAGGAACATCAGGTCGACGTCACCGATCGGGCCCGAACGGTTCTTGGCCACGACGATACGTGTAACGCCCTCGTCGGGTCGATCGTCACGCGAGGCCTCGGCCTCATCAGCGGAGCGGTCCAAGAACATAACGATGTCGGCGTCCTGCTCGATGGAGCCCGATTCACGCAGGTCGGACAGCTGCGGGCGTTTGCCGGTACGGGACTCGACCTGACGCGACAGCTGCGACAGCGCGATCAACGGAATCTTGAGCTCCTTGGCCATGATCTTTAAGCCACGCGACATCTCGGAGACCTCGACGGTACGGCTCTCGGAGCGACGTCCCGGCGGAGGACTCACCAGCTGCAGGTAGTCCAGGATGATGATGGCCTTCTCCTTGTTGTGGAGCATGCGGCGGCTCTTGGCGCGGATCTCGGTCACCGTGGTGCCGGGCGTATCGTCAATCAGAATGTCGAGCTTAGACAAGGTCTGCGTGGCCTCGTTGATATTGGCCCACTGCTCGGGGCTAATGCGGCCCGTACGGAAGTCGCTGATCGAGATCATGGCGTAGGCGCAAATCAGGCGCTGGGCAATTTCCTTGCCCGACATCTCCAGCGAAAAGAAGCCGACGGTATAGCCCGCAGCGGCGGCATTCAGCGCCAGGTTCAGAGCGAACGACGTCTTACCCACGGCAGGGCGGGCGCCGATAATGATGAGCTGGCCCTCGCGGAAACCCATGAGCATGCGGTCGAGCGACGGGAAGCCGGTGGGCACGCCCGCGGCCTGTCCACCGGCCTTACACACTTCCTCGGCCTCGTTATAGGCCTCGACCATAAACTCGGTCAGTGTCTTATAGCTCGACTTGACCTCGCGCGCCGTGACCTTAAGCAGCTTGCTCTCGGCCAGCTCCACGACCTCTTTGGTGTCGGTAGGGGCGTTATAGGCCAACGCGTTAATCTCGTTGGTGGCACCGATCAGCTCGCGCAGCATCGAGTCGCGACGGACGATGGCGGCATGGTGCTGCCAGTTCACGAGCGACAGGGTCTGACCCATCAGCTCCAAAATGTAGGCCTCGCCGCCCACGGCATCAAGCTTGTTGATGCTGCGCAGGTAATCGATCAGCGAGATAGAGTCGATGGGAATGCGGCTGTTGTACATATCGACCATCGCGGTGTAGATGGTCTTATGAATGGGCCGGTAGAAGTCATCGGGCTGCAGCTCGACCTGGGCTTCCTCGACCACCTCGGGCGACAGCAGCATGGCGGCCAGTACATTGGCCTCTGCATCTTGGTTTTGAGGGAGACCCAACTTGGAGCCACGGTCCTCGACCGTCAGCCCCGTCTCCCTATCGTCGTATGCCATGAGCATCCTCATTCATATCGCTTGCGAGCATCCATAGTATCAGCCACAACCCCAAAACGGGCCGCGCCCCGGCAATCATCACCGAACGAAACGGATGAACGGTCCCGCATTTGGGACTTCACCACAACGCATGCCATGGCGCTCGCTAAGCGTAGAAAACAAAAGGGCGCCCTGGTCTCCCAGAGCGCCCTTCTTAGAACAAGATTGTTGCGTTGCAGCAAATGCTACTCGGCAGCAGCCTCAGTCTCGACCTCGGCGGTCTCGGCCTCGGCGACCTCAGCGGCCTCCTCGACCTC
>JAXJCX010000118.1:0-5641 GCA_036302225.1 Collinsella sp. | reverse complement strand
GATCTCCTTAACGCCCGTCAGAGCCATAAACTCATCGTAAACCTTGTTGACGGTACCGGTACCGAAGATGATCATGAGCTGGCCGCTGTTGTACAGCACGCCCTTGACGCCATCGATGTTCTCGAGCTCGGCCTTGTTGTATTTGCTCGTATCCTTGAGCACCAGACGCAGACGGGTCACGCAATGCGTGGCGCCCTCGATGTTCTCCAGTCCGCCGACGTTGTCGACGACTTGCTGGGACACTGCCTTGTAGTCCATGTTCCTCTCCATTCCTTTTCTAAATCATAAAACGGTTCGTTGCCGCTACAGAGACGCGATCGTTGCGTTTGCGCACTTGAGCGCACCGTCGGTGACGGTAAGCGCCACACCCTGGCCCTGCTTGTTGCAGAAGCGAGCGTTGAGCGCAACATCATCGACAAAGATGGTCGCGATGTCGTCGTCGACGACCAGACGCACATGGTGAGTGCCCTCGCCCTTAAAGAACAACGGACGCTCGAGGCCCATGCTGTTGACCTGGAACCACGGATACTGGGGGGCCGCCGTAAACTCGAGTTTGCCCTCACGCAGGTTGGCGCGGAACTCATAGGCAAGACCGGACTCGGCGTCCTCGGCAAGCTTCACCGAGAAGCCGGCAGCGTCACCGGCGAGCTCGATGTCGGCGTCGAGCATATAGGTAGAACCGGCATCCGCGGCGAGCACCTGCTCGACCTTGCCCGACTCGCACGAAAGCTCAAAGGCCTCGACTGCCTTAGCCTCGCCAAAGGCGCCAAGCATGCTGTCGGGAAGCTTGGTGCCGAGCGTTCCGTCGGCACGCTGAACGATCTCGAGAGGCATAAAAGTGCCGCCCCACAGGTAAGAGCTGGGGTCGCCGCCCTCGTCGCGCGTAGGAACCCAACCAAAGAGAACGCGGCGCTCGCCGTCAAATGCGGTACGTGCAGCATAGTACGCGCGGCCATCGAAGGAATCGTCCGCAGGAGTGATCCAAGGACCGTTGATAGAGCGAGACATGCGGTAACGGGTCTTGTTGCCATCACTGTACTCAGAGAACACCAGATACCACCAGTCGCCCATCTTAAAGAGATCAGGCATCTCGAACATGGTGTACAGGCCCGGATTCCACCAGTCGCCCTGGAACTCCCAGGTATCCAGGTCCTTGGAGGTGAACTTGACCAGACGACCGGTCATCAGACGCTTGTCCTCGCCCACACGCGTGCCGAGGATGAGCATGTACTCTTCGTTCTCCTCATCCCAAAGAACAAAGGGATCGCGCCAGTTGCGGTCATCGTAACCCTCCTGGGGCGGAAGCAGCGTCTCGGCGATGTTCTTCTCCCACTTGACGGCGTCGTCACTCGTTGCGTGAAGAAGAACCTGCTTCATCAAGCGTGCGCGGACCTTATCGCGATTGCAACCAGTGTAGAGCGCATGGTACTTGTCGCCCACCTTAAACACCGTGCCGGCATAAACGTACTGGTCGACTTCCTCGTCGCCGCCACGCTCAAGGCTCTCACCAAAGTCCTTGTAGTTGACGAAATCCTTGGTCGTCGCGAGTGCCCAGCCAAACGGCTCTCCGAAAGGTCCGGGGTTACGCGTGTCACGCTGATGATAGAGATAGAACGTGCCGTCCTCGCCGTACGGCATGATGTCGCCTACCCAAATTCCCTCAGGCTGGTAATACACCTTGTGCATCCGAGACTTCCTTTCTCACGAGATACTAACTCGGTACAACTGCAAGATATGTCAATCGTTTTCATATGTCAAACGTTTTCACACCAATACATCTTTTCGCAGTTCCAGTCGTCGGCAAACGGTTGACATATGCCGGCGAACGGTCATCAGAGGCGTTTGAGGAATTCTTTTGGCACGGGATGAACTACGCGGTTTTACCCTCAATGAGTTCAACGGGGAGCTTGATATTCGATTCGGGCTTTTCGCCGTTAACAAGAGCGACGATGGATTGCGCCGCGAGCTCACCGATGCGATCGATATCTTGGCGTACGGTTGTTAAGTCAGGCATAAACGTCATAGTGCGGCGGGCACCATCCGCGCCCACGACCTTAATATCATCCGGAGCGCTCAAGCCGCGCTGCTTCATCACGTTAAGACAGATAGCCGCCATCGTGTCGTCTCCCGCAAAGATGCCGTCAATATCGGGGTTCTCATCGAGGATCTTCGCAACGACCGCGCTCTTTTCGTCGTCGGGCTTAACGAACTCGACCTCACGGACAAGCGCGGGCAAACCGGCCTGCTCAACAACATCGAGGTAGGCATCGGTACGCTTATTGGCAGGCATGCGCATGCGGCTATTGCTGCGCAGGCACAGGATGCGTGAACATCCGTCATCGATCAGGCGACGCGTGGCAAGTTCGCCGATGCTATAGCTGTCGCTCGCAATCTGAACAGAGGCTTCGCCAAGGTCGCAGTCGATACCAACCAGACTCAAGCCCATCTCGGCATACGCCTCGGCACCGATATTAAGCGAGTTGACGATGACGCCATCAACCATATTGCGTCGAAGCATGTCGATATAAGAGCGCTCAAGCTCGGGTCGATTGGCGCTATTGCACAGCAGCATCTTAAAACCGTTTTCGGCCAGGGTATGCTCAATGACTTGAACCACTTGGGCATGAAACGGACTGCTGACATAGGGGACGATCATACCGATAAGATTCAGGCGACCGTTGAGCATGGCACGGGCGATATCGTTGGGCGTATAGTTGATGCGCTTCATCGCGGCATGGACCTTATCGCGGGTCGCTTGGCTAATATAGCCGCGATTATTAAGCACGCGAGATACCGTAGTAGGCGAAACCCCCGCCACCGCTGCAACTTCCTTGATGCCAGGCTTAGCCGTATCCTTAGAACGAGCACTCTCGCGAGCCATAACACCCTCCCCCATCAACATGTCATACGTTTACATACGAACAAAGCATACCCCAACAACAGCGGGAAGACGGTAACAGCACAAGTAAGTAAACGACTCATCCAAATAATTAGGAGAGTTCCGCCTAAAGGGTGACTCCAAAGGACCCCACATGGCCGGTTTTGGGTTATTTTCCAAAACATCCCGCAGGACGCAAAGAGGCTCGCTGCACGAAGTGCGCAGCGAGCCTCTTTGCATGTCCGAGGACGTTTTGGGAGGTAGCCCAAACAGCCCCGGCGATCCTGCGGGAGTTAAATCCCTTTAGAACTTGTCGTGGAAGGTACGCGCAATGACCTCGTCCTGCTGCTCCTTGGTGAGCGTGTGGAAGTTCACGGCATAGCCGGAAACGCGGATGGTCAGCTGCGGGTACTTCTCGGGGTGAGCCTGAGCGTCAAGCAGCGTCTCACGGTTGAAGACGTTGATGTTCAGGTGGTGGCCACCCTTTTCGGCGTAAGCGTCGAGCATGTGGACCAGGTTATCGGCCTGAGTCTCGGAAACTTCAGAAACCTTCATAATGTGTCTCCTTCGATCGATAGGCGCCGACCGAAACCGGCGCGCTAATCAGTAATCGTTATTGTTAGTATAGCACTAACAATAGTTACTCGCCCAGCTGATCAAGGTCGATATCGCCAAAGAACACCTGATCCTCCTTGCCGAGCGCACTCGGGATGATGGAGAAGGTGTTGGAGATGCCGTCCTGAGCATCGCGGAACGGGAGCTTGGAAACCGAAGACAGCGAAGCGATGGCGCCGTGGCTATCGCGCTTGTGCATGGGGTTAGCACCCGGGGCGAACGGCTGACCAGCCTTGCGGCCGTCAGGCGTGGAACCGGTCTTCTTACCGTACACGACGTTGGAGGTAATGGTCAGAACCGAGGTCGTGGGCACGGAGTTGCGGTAGGTGTCGTTCATGCGGATGTACTCCATGAACTGGTGCACAACGTCGTGAGCGATCTGGTCGACGCGGTCGTCGTCGTTACCGTACTTGGGGAACTCGCCCTCGGTCTCGAAGTCGACGATGATGCCGTTCTCGTCACGGACGGGGTGGACCTTGGCGTACTTGATGGCGGACAGGGAGTCAGCCACGACGGAAAGGCCAGCGATGCCCGTAGCGAACCAGCGGTGCACGTGCTTGTCGTGCAGAGCCATCTGGATGCGCTCGTAGCAGTACTTGTCGTGCATGTAGTGAATGATGTTCAGCGAGTTGACGTACACGCCAGCGAGCCACTTCATCATGTCGTTGTACTTGGCCACAACGTCGTCGTAATCGAGCGTATCGCCCTCGACGGCGCGATACTTGGGGCCGACCTGCTTCTTGGAGACCTCGTCAACACCGCCGTTGAGTGCGTACAGCAGGCACTTGGCCAGGTTGGCGCGAGCGCCGAAGAACTGCATCTCCTTGCCGATGCGCATGGAGGACACGCAGCAGGCAATGCCGTAATCGTCGCCGTGATAGACGCGCATGAGGTCGTCGTTCTCGTACTGGATCGAGGAACTGGCGACGGAAGTCTTGGCGCAGAACTTCTTGAAGTTCTCGGGCAGACGGGTCGACCACAGAACGGTCATGTTGGGCTCGGGGCTGGTGCCCATGTTCTCGAGCGTGTGCAGGTAGCGGTAGCTCATCTTGGTAACGAGCGTACGGCCGTCAACACCCATGCCGCCGATGGACTCGGTGACCCACTGCGGGTCGCCGGTGAACAGGGCCTGGTACTCGGGGGTACGGGCGAACTTGACCATGCGGAGCTTCATGATGAAGTGATCCACGAACTCCTGGATCTGCTCCTCGGTGAAGGTACCGTTGGCAAGGTCGCGCTCAGCGTAGATGTCGATGAACGTAGAGGTACGGCCGATGGACATAGCAGCGCCGTTCTGCTCCTTGACGGCAGCGAGGTAGGCGAAGTACATCCACTGGATGGCCTCCTGCGTGTTGGTAGCAGGGTTGGAAATATCGAAACCATAGGTCTCGGCCATCATCTTGAGCTCGCCGAGGGCGCGGATCTGCTCCTGCAGCTCCTCACGGTCGCGGATGTTGTCGGCGGTCATGACCGTCGGGGTGGAAGCCTTCTGGGCCTCCTTGTCCTTGATCAGGTAGTCGACACCGTACAGGGCGACACGACGGTAGTCGCCGATGATGCGGCCGCGGCCATAGCCATCGGGCAGACCGGTGATGATGTGAGCCGAGCGGCAGGCGCGCATCTCGGGGGTGTAGACATCGAAGACGCCAGCGTTGTGGGTCTTGCGCTCGAAGGTGTAGCGCTCGACAACGTTCTCGTCGACCTTGTAGCCGTGCTGGCTGGCAGCCTGGCAAGCGATGCGGATACCACCGTTGACGTGCAGCGCGCGCTTGAGCGGCTTGTCGGTCTGGAGGCCAACGATGGTCTCCTTCTCGCGGTGGGCGTTATCGATGTAGCCAGCGGGGTGGCTCACGATACCCGTGACGGTCTTGGTGTCCATATCGAGGACACCGCCCTGCTCGCGCTCCTTAAGCAGCAGGTCGAGAACCTCGCCCCACAGCTCCTTGGTACGCTCGGTCGGGCCGGCGAGGAACGACTCGTCGCCCTCGTAGGGGGTGTAGTTCTTCTGGATGAAGTCTCGGACGTCAACCTCTCCCGTCCAGATGCCTTCCTTGAAGCCTTCCCATGCCTCCTGCATTGTGTAACCACGCTCCTAGTTACGTGTAATGCGGCGCTCTCTCACACCGCTGCTTATTGAATTCTTGAATT
>JAXJCX010000117.1:0-3293 GCA_036302225.1 Collinsella sp. | reverse complement strand
GCCGAGATGATATTAGCGGCCTTGCGGCTCATATCCTCGTAGTCTTTAGCTTTAATGATTTTCATTACGCGTCCTTTCTCGTACAAGAGAGGCAAGGCTCCCCTTACAAGCACTTGCCCGCGGCCCGCGTCGGCCGCAACCAACGTGTGCGGCCACCAGGGCGAGGTCGCGTAATATATGTGTCTCGTGTCTAACCGCGTCGAGGCCCCTGCCCGTCCACGGTGACCCAAAGCTGTTTAGCTTCGGACAATCCCCATCTTGCCACGGAGGGCGCCCTCTTTCAAGGGCGCCCTCCGTAAACGTGATTGAATTGTAGGCTAAAGGCCAAGCGGAGCGACTAGCGCTCGCGAGCAACGATGAGCTGGTCCATCTCCTCGACATGCTCGCCAACGGAGCCCTTGATGCTCGAGAACTCAACAGAGTTGCACACCAAGATGGGAACCGTCACATCGTAACCCTCGGCAGCAATTGCCTCGCGATCGAACTCGATGAGCACGTCGCCCTTATGGACGACATCACCCACCTGTGCATGCACGCTAAAATGCTTGCCCTCAAGCTGGACAGTGTCCAAACCAACATGGATGAGCACGTCTAGACCATCGACCGTGTTGAGCGCAACGGCGTGACCCGTGGGAAAAATGGCCTCGACCTTGGCGTCTGCCGGCGCAATCACACGCGTGCCGGTAGGCTGAATCGCCACGCCCTGGCCCAAAAGGCCGGTAGCAAACGTCTGGTCTTTGACCTCGGACAACGGAATGACGTCGCCCGAGATGGGAGCATCCAGCGTAAGGACTCGACCACGCATACCAAAAGACCTCAGGACTTTAGTGAACATGCTCCCCCTCGGACATACCAATCAATCAAAATAACTTTAACAGTTTACCACTTGGCACCCGTTTTTGACCATTAGGGAAGTTCGCGCTTGACAACCTCGACGATGTCGTCAACCACACGCTGGGTCAACTCGTGCGTCTCGGCCTCGGCCATCACACGGACCAGCGGCTCGGTGCCACTCGGACGTACCAGAATGCGGCCGCGACCGTTGAGCTCCTTCTCGGCGGCAGCGACGGCGTCCCAAATGGGCTGACAATCGTCCAGGCCGGCCTTATTGTCGGAATGTACGTTGACAAGTACCTGCGGGTACTTCTTCATGATGCCGGCAAGGTCGGTGAGGGTGCGGCCGGTGCGCTTGAGCACGGCCAGAAGCTGCAGGGCCGTCACCAAGCCGTCACCGGTGGTGTTGTGCTCCAGGAAGATGATGTGGCCGGACTGCTCGCCGCCGATGACGGCACCGTCCTCGAGCATACGCTCGAGAACATAGCGGTCGCCCACGGCGGTCTGGACCATCTCGAAGCCCTGCTCCTTCATGGCGATGGAGAAGCCTAGGTTGCACATAACGGTCGAGACGATCTCGGAGTTGGCGAGCTTGCCGCGAGCGGCCAAGTCGGAGCCGCAGATGGCCAGGATGTAGTCGCCATCGATTTCGTTGCCCTCGCTGTCCACGAACAGCACGCGATCGGCGTCGCCGTCGTGGGCCAGGCCGATATCGGCGTGAGTGCGCAGCACGAGCTCGCGCAGGGGCTCAAGGTGAGTGGAGCCGCACTCGACGTTGATGTCGGTGCCGCAGTAATCGGTGTTGATGGCGTGGACCGTAGCGCCCAGGCGCTGCAACGCGGCAGGCGTGGTCTGGCAGGAAGCACCGTGACCGCAGTCGACGGCAACGACCAGGCCGTCGAGCTTAAGGCCATCGAGGGTGCTGATAGCATGGTCGACGTATGCCTTGCGGGCGTCCTTCATCTTGATAATGTGGCCCACACCGGCACCGGTCGGCAGCGTGTCGGCAGCCATGGCCTCCTCGGACATGACCCAGGCGCTGATCTCTTCCTCAACAGCATCGGGAAGCTTCATGCCCTTGCGGCTAAAGAACTTGATACCGTTGAACTCCGGCGGATTGTGCGAAGCGGAGATGACGATGCCGCCGTCGAGCTCATTTTGGACGGTGAGCAGCGCCACGGCCGGCGTAGGGATAACGCCGCAGCAGTGCGGTCGGCCGCCCTCGGCCATAATGCCGGCGGTCAGAGCGCTCTCGAGCATGGTGCCCGAAAGGCGCGTGTCACGGCCGATGCAGATGTCCGGACCAAGAAACTTGGTCGCCGCGCGACCCAGGCGAAACGCGAGGTCGCACGAAAGATCGGCGTTGGCGACGCCACGGACGCCATCGGTACCGAAGATGTTCTGGGGCATAGGATCGCTCCTTCCCAAGTGGGCAAAACGAAGCCGCCCACCCTAGTCGAAAAAGAAAAGCGGGACCCGCCGAGCAATCGGCAGGCCCCGCTTGTACATTGTATCTCGTAAGGAGATAAAACCTTAGCGCTTGGAGAACTGGGGAGCGCGGCGAGCCTTCTTGAGGCCGTACTTCTTGCGCTCGACCACGCGAGCATCGCGCGTAAGGAAACCGGCCTTCTTGAGGTCAGCACGGTAGTCGCCAGCGTTCAGAAGAGCGCGAGCGATGCCCAGGCGCAGAGCGCCGGACTGACCGGAGATGCCGCCGCCATCGCACAGAGCGATAACGTCGAACTGACCGGCAGTGTCGGTCACCTTGAAGGGAGCAAGGGCGTTCTCAACGAGCTGATGACGGCCGAAATACTGCTCGGCGTCACGCTTGTTGATGGTCACCTTGCCGGTGCCGGGGACGAGACGGACGCGGGCGACGGCGTTCTTACGACGACCGGTACCCTGGTAGACAACGGTGTTCTCAGCCATCTTTAAGCCTCCAGCTCAATCTTCGTGGGGTTCTGGGCAGCATGCGGATGCTCGGCACCAGCGTAGACCTTAAGCTTGGTCATCTGGGCACGGCCGAGGGTGGTCTTGGGCAGCATGCCGCGAACGGCGCGCTCGATGACCTTCTCCGGGTGCTTCTCCATAGCCTGGCGGAAGCTCTCAGCCTTGAGGCCGCCGTTGTAGCCGCTGTGGCGATAATAGGTCTTCGTGTCGGCCTTGTTACCGGTAAGCTGGACCTTATCGGCGTTGATGACGACAACGAAGTCGCCGCAGTCGCTGTTGGGCGTGAACTGGGGCTTGTTCTTACCGCGCAGAATCATTGCGATCTGGGTGGCAAGACGGCCCAGGACAGCACCATCGGCGTCGACGAGAACCCAGTTGCGCTGGACCTCGCCCTGCTTGGCGTAGTGAGTCGATTTCGAAATCACTTAGACTCCTCCATGTACAGTACGTGTTGTTACAGAGATTCACGGGGCTCTGCAAGTAACCCGTCCATATTACCCCGCTCGCCG
>JAXJCX010000116.1:0-2721 GCA_036302225.1 Collinsella sp. | reverse complement strand
GTTGCCGTCGCCACCATCTGCGCCCTGTGGATGATCGAAGTCATTCTCAAGTACAAGTCGTTCACGCCGTTCTATGCCACCGTGCTGTGGTACCTGTACTACGTGCCCATGACGCTCATTCCGCTGCTCTACCAGTTGTGTAGTCTGCGCCTTGCGGGCCTGGAACAACACCGCCTGGGTCGTCGCTACTGCGCTGCGCTGTGGATTGTGGCCATCCTGCTTATCGGATTTGTGCTCACCAACGATTTTCACCAGCAGGTCTTCCGCTTTGACCGCACAAGCGACACCTGGAGCAACGATTACACGTACGGCTGGGGTTATTTCGCCGTCCTCGCGTGGACGGCCTTTGACTTCGTGGCCTTTTTTATCCTGGTCGGTCGGTCCTCGTCCTTTCGCATCCAGCGTTTCTCGGGCACGGCGGCGCTCGTACTGCTGGGTGGCGCATTCTTTGCCATCTCGTATGCTCTGCGCGTGCCCTGGGCATGGAGGCTCAACTTTTCGCTCGTCTATTGCGTCCTGTGCGTGGTGGCGATGGAAATCTGTCTCGATTGCGGTGTCATTCCGTCGTATCACGACATCGCCGGCATCTTCGACACCTTGCCGCTTGACCTCAAAGTTCTAACGCGCGACCTGCAGGAGGTCTATGCCACGCCGGCGTCAAAGCCAATGCCGGTAGGCGTGCGCGAGGAGTTGCGGGTCCAGGAGCACGGCCACGCCCATGCCTTTGCCGTGGCGTCCGATCCCGATGTAATGTACCGTGCCTTTCCGCTGCTGGGCGGATCGGCCCTGCTTGCCCAAGACGTGTCGGAGCTCAACGAGCTTAACCGTGAACTGGCACATCGTCGCATGGAGCTGCAGCGTCAAAACGAGCTGCTCGCCGCCGACTACGACCTTAAGACGCATTTGGCAGATCAAGAGGCCGAGACCTTGCTGGTCCAAGACGTGGACCAGGCGCTTGCCCGCGCGCTCGAAGGGATGTACGACCTGCTGAGCTCACTGCCGCCGTTGACCGACGAAGCGTCTTCGCACGAGCGTTACCGCATGCTGCAGCGCGCCAAGATGCTCGTCGCCTATTGCAAGCGCAAGGGGTCGCTCACGTTGGCACAGCACGGGGAGAGCGGTTTTGATCGCGACCGCATTCAGCTCATTGCCAACGAGCTCGCAAGCGACCTGCGCACCATCGATATCGATTGCGCCTCGATTATCGCCATACGGCGCCCGATGCACGCCAGCACGGTAAGCGCCCTGTACGACTGCGTGTATGACTTTGCGTTTTTTGCCTACACCACCGACCATCCGGCGCTTATGTATCACTTGGGCGACCATGACCGATGCAGTGTCGAGCTGCGCGCCACGCTTTTTTCCAACGATGATGAAGATCTTTCGCAGGCGCCCGCTGCGCAAGAGCTCGAAAGCGCTCTGCAAGGGCGCAACGTGGCATACCGTCTTGAGGGCGAGCCCGGCCAGCTGCGCATGATCGTCTTGATGCCGAGGGCGGGTGAGTGACGATGCAGATTTCGCTCATTCTTCCCCAAATCGTTGCGCTCGATGTTGTTTTTGCCCTGGCTGCGTGTCTGCAGACGATCCACGTTCCGCTCATCGCATCGCGCCGCTCGTCCTATAACCGTAAGGTGATTTGCGCCTACGAGGCGAGTCTTGTGCTTCACCTGATGATTTCGGCGCTGATCTTATTCGCGTCGTCTGGCTCGTATTTGGTGGCGCCGCTTGACGTTTGCGCCAGGGCAATGGGCGGAGCGTTGTGGCTCAATGCCGCGATCTTTGCCTATGGCGTGGTACTTATGGTGCACTATCGTCGCCCCGTCATGCTGGTCGAGCTGCTGCTTGTTGTCGCCGTTACACTGCCGATGGTTTTTGCCATGGGCTCGGTGTGGACCGTTGTCCTTATCGCAGAGGGAGCGTTCTTCCTGTTCCGTTCCATCGCGGCGCTCTTGATGGACGTCCGTAACCGCCAGGAGGATGTCACCGCGTTCTCGACGATTGAAACCATCAACGTGATTCCCGTGGGCATCCTGTATCTGGACCCGAGGGGCCGTCCGCTGCTCATGAACCGCTGCATGCGCAAAAACCTCGTAGAGCTCCATATGCCCACCGACCTGGGCGACATGAGCAGCACATGGAACGACCTGCGCAAACTTAGCATGCAAATGCCCGAAAGCAGCGCCAATCGCGCCCATATCGACCTTGATCGCTTTGGTAGGGATCGCGCCGTGGTCGAGATCTCTCCTTCCGAGATTCGTCTGTTCGTGCGCGACTCCGTTACGGTCTCGGGCCGTCCGTTCGAGCGCATCGTCGGCCTGGACGTGACGGAATACGCACACGCCTACGACCGCCTGGCGCAAGCCAACCACCTGCTTGAGCTTGCGGGCCAAGAGCTCCAGTCCCAGATCGAAGAAGTCAAAAAGGTTGCTGACAATGCGGCCTACCTACGTATGCGTGCCCGCGTTCACGACGTGATCGGGCAGCGCCTGTCCATTCTCCATCGCTATTTGGAGGAGGGGCGCCTGGACGACGAGTCACTCGAGCAGATCGACCCGCTGCTGCGCTCAATCGCTGCCGATCTGCGCAGTGGCGGTGCCAGCGAGCCTGCAGAGCAGCTGGGTGATATCGTCCATGCTTTTGGCCTGGTGAGTGTGCAGATCGATGTTGAGGGTGCGCTGCCTGAGGACGCGCGTGTCGCCGCCGCATTTTTGCAGATTATCC
>JAXJCX010000115.1:0-45394 GCA_036302225.1 Collinsella sp. | reverse complement strand
GCAGATCATCTTGAGCGTCGTCGACTTGCCGGCGCCGTTGGGGCCGAGCAGCCCGTACACCTCGCCCTCGCGGATATGAAGGCTCACGTCGGCCACGGCGTCCTGCGCCTGGTCGCCGCGGCCGAAGCGCTTGGTGAGCCCACGCGTCTCGAGCATGTAACCCATGGGTTTATCCTTTCTCTTCCGGGCGCGCGGGCCGAGCCACCGTGCCCGCGCGCCTTACCTTTCGGGTTCACCATCCATGGTGGGGCGCGTTTCTAACGAAGCTGTAACGGCCGTTGGGGTCTTATATATGTCTGGACTCTCTATGCTCGCGCTGGATAGACATCGCCAGAACGGGTATAGTATCGAAAGTTTTGTCGTTTACCAGCGGGGGAGTCCTGTGGGCATCAAAAAGAAGATCAAAAAGGAGCTTATCGGCACCTCCGATTACCCGTCGAATAAGATCTTTACGATCTCCAATTTCATTACCTTCACGCGCCTGATTCTCACGCTGGTCTTTCTGTACCTGTTTGTGACGGATAACAACCGTGTCGTCGCGATCATCATCTATGCCATCGCGGCCTCCACTGACTGGATGGACGGTCAGATTGCTCGCATGACCAAAACGGTCTCGTGGCTCGGCAAGGTTATGGATCCCATCTGCGACCGTGCGCTGCTGTTTACCGGTGTGCTGGGCCTGGTAGTCCGCGGCGAACTGCCCATCTGGGTCTGCGTGCTCATTATCGGCCGCGATATCTACCTGGGCATTGGCACGCTCATCGTGCGCCATTATCACCGTCGTCCCATTGACGTCGTCTTTCCCGGCAAGATTGCCACGGCGCTACTCATGACCGGTTTCTCGCTCATGCTGCTTGGCTTTCCCACCGTGGAAGGCTGGCATCTGCTGCCCGCTACGTTCACGGCCTTCCCGGGCCTCAACGGCAGTCCGGTACCGCTTGGCATCTTCTTTGTGTACGGCGGCGTCATCTTCTCCATGCTCACCGCCGTCATATATTCCATTAAGGGTGGAGCGGCCATTAAACAGGCTGTCGCGCATCCCGAGGACGAAGACATCGACTTTCTTAACCCCGAAATCGAAGACTAAGCCATTGGGGTATGATTACGTACAGTTCATTCTTTGCGGCATGTCCGCGTTAAGTTAGGGGTTGTCATGGACAACATGGTTAACAATATGCCTCAGAACGATAAGGCTTCAGACGCCACCTGCGTTTTCCGCGTTCCTTCGAGCGATGTCACCGTTCCCGACCTCATGGCCAACGTGCACATCACCGCGCCCGTCTTATCTATCGTCAAGGGCCCGCAGACCGGCGCCGCCTTTGAGCTCGAGGACAATGTGACCACCATCGGGCGCGATCCCGCTAACGGCATCTTCCTCAACGACATGACCGTGTCGCGTAGCCACGCACGCATTATTCGCGAGGGTCTGGGAGCCCGCATCGAGGATCTGGGGTCGCTCAACGGTACGTGGGTTGACGGCGCTATCGTCAACGGCGCACCGCTTCACGACGGATCTTCCGTCCAGATCGGTACGTTTACGCTCATCTATCACGAGAGCACGCCGGAGCGCATCGAAACCGGTGAGTAGGGCATGGCCGAACGCAACTATCTGAGTATCGGCCAGGTCGTCAATCTACTTCGAGGCGCATACCCCGATCTTTCAAACTCAAAAATTAGATTTCTCGAAGATGAGGGGCTCATCACCCCTCATCGCACGCCTAAGGGGTATCGCCAGTACTCCAAGGAGGACGTTGACCGCCTGGAGGTCATTCTGCACCTGCAGAAGACTCGCTATATGCCGCTCAACGTAATCAAGCAGCGCTTGGAAAACGCCACGGATCTTTCTACGCTCGCCTACGAGGTGGGTCTGCTGTCCGACGTTCCGCTCAAGACGGAGCCCAAGGAGACCAAGCAAAAGCTGCATCCTATCGAGACCATCCCCGATATGCTCGGTGTTGAGATCTCGTTTATCCGCTCCCTGGCCGAAAACGACCTCATTCGCATCATCAAGAGCCCGCAAAACCGCGAGCTTGTCGATGGTCGCGATTTCCCGATCATCCGCTACTGCTCCGAGCTTTCGCGTTTCCATATCGAGCCGCGCAACCTGCGCCAGTACGTATCGTCGGCAAACCGCGAGTCCTCAATGTTTGAGCAGGTGCTCGTGAGCATGCTCGGCATGGACACTTCCGATGACGAACGCGACGCCAAGCTCGAGCGTGCCTTTAAGAAGCTGCATGACCTCACCGAGGGCGTGCATACGGTACTGCTCAAGAACCGCGTCTTCGAGTCGCTCAATGCCGTAGTCGAGGACGCCGATATCGATGCCCTCGACGAGGAGATCGCACGCTCCGAATCCACCAAGGTCAAAAGCGAAGAGGCAAGCGTTCCTACGGTTGCCTCGAAGGACGAGTCGCTTGTGCATCCGTCCAAGGTCGTCGTCCCATCGCATAGCCTGTCTGCTAACACGGGTAAATAACCGCCGTCCACCCGGCAATCCATGAAAGGTCATGCCATGTACGACTTCGAATCTCACATCGTCGACATCCCCGACTATCCCGAGCCCGGAGTCATCTTTAAGGACATCACGCCGCTCTTTGGTAATCCCGAGGCGCTAAAGGCCATGGTTGATGCCCTGGCTGAGCATTTTGCCGGCATGGGCATCACCAAGGTCGTGGGTCCCGAGGCCCGCGGCTTTATGGTCGGCGTGCCCGTGGCCGTCGCCCTGGGCGCTGGCTTTGTGCCCGCACGCAAGCCGGGCAAGCTGCCGCGCAAGACGGTAAGCGAGAGCTACGAGCTCGAATATGGCACCGACTCTATCGAGATCCACGCCGATGCCATTACCTCTAAAGATACCGTGTTGATTCTGGATGACTTGGTCGCGACGGGCGGAACCGTCGAGGCAACAGGTAAACTGGTGCGAGATATGGGCGCAAAGCTTGTGGGTTACGGTTGTATCCTCGAGCTTGCGTTTCTCAACCCGCGCGAGAAGCTCACGCCTTCCAACGAGGACGTTGAGCTCTTTAGCCTGGTAACGGTGGACTAGACGTTACCCTTAGATACCGGAAAGGAAGCTCCATGCGCACAGCAAACACGCATAAAAACATGGCACGCTGCGCTGCTACGGCAACCCTCGCTTGTGTTTTGGGCCTGGGCCTCGCGGCTCCTGCCTATGCCGATACCGCATCCGACCTTGCCGCCGCTCGTACCAAACTCGAGCAGATCGGCACGCAAACCCAGCAAATTCATGAAGAACTCTCCGCACAGACGCAGGAGCTTGATCAGACTGCAGGCGAGATCACGCAAAAGCAGCAAGAGATTGCCGAGGGCCAGGCAAAGCTTTCGAGCTACGTTGCCGGTGAGTACAAGACCGGCGGTCTGAGTCTCCTTCAGGTTCTGACGGGCGTCGACGATCTGGGCGACATGCTCAACCGTCTGTTCTATTACGGCAAGGTTTCCGACAAGCAGGCCCAGACCATTCAGGATGTCAAGGACCTTAAGCAGCAGCTCACCGATAAGCAGGCCGAGCAGGAGAAGAACGTCGCCGCGACGCAGAAGAAGGTCGACGAGCTCAACGCCCAGCAGGCTGAGGCCCAGAGTGTCGTGAGCTCCCTGGACTCCCAGCTGCAGGCCGAGCTTGCCGCCGAGGCTGAAGCCAACGCAGCACTTCAGGCCGGCATTAACGCCAGCACCGCCGAGAAGGCTACGGTGAGCAACGACACCGCCGGTACGACTGAGAACACCAACGATGGCGGCAATACGCCCGCGCCCACTCCTACGCCCGCTCCGGCCCCTACGCCGCAGCCCGCCCCGGCCCCGGCTCCGGCTCCGACGCCTTCCGCACCGAACCAGTCTGTTGACGGCGGCTCCGTTGTTTCGCGTGCCTACAGCAAGCTGGGTTGCGCTTATTCCTGGGGCGGCATTGGACCGGACAGCTTTGACTGCTCCGGTTTTGTAAGCTACTGTCTCACGGGCCGCTACTGCCGTCTGGGCACCACCGGCACCTTCATGGGTTGGACCCGCGTGTCCGACCCGCAACCGGGCGATGTCGTGGTTAACTCCTACCATACTGGCATCTATATCGGTAATGGTCAGATGATCCATGCTTCCGACTACAAGACGGGCGTCATCATCAGCTCCGTCGCAGCCGGCATGAACAACAACTACATTTTCGTGCGCTACTAAGTCACTCTGTATAGCAAACGAATGTGAACCTCGTGGCCTTTGGGCTGCGAGGTTCATTTATTTGTGACCGTGCTCCATACATGACCCCAATGAGCTAGTTTTCAATACTAGATGCTCGTTTCAAAGGTAAGCAAGATGGCTATAATAAATGAGAAACATCTAGAAAGGACCCTCTATGAGCTGGGCACTTATCTCCGATTCGAGCTGCAACCTCCGCGATTGGCAACCGACCGCGCCCCATACCACCTTTGCATTTGCACCCCTCAAAATTCGAGTGGGGGAGCGCGAGTTCGTCGATGACCTCACGCTCGATGTTCACGAACTCAATTGCGCCGTGCAGGCGGAGTCGAGCACTTCTTCGAGCGCCTGTCCGAGCGTAGGCGAGTGGACCGAACTCTTTAGGCTTGCCGACAAGACGATTTGCATGCCCATCTCCGAGGGAGTCTCGGGAAGCTACAATGCCGCGGCCACCGCACGTGACATGGTGCTTGCCGAGGAGCCGGACCGTCAGATTCATTTGGTTAACTCGCGAGCCGCAGGTGGCAAAATGGATTTGATCTTCCTGCTGTTCGACCGCTATCTTGCAAGCAACCCAGATACCTCCTTTGAGGACGCCTGCGCCTATTTCGATAGCTTGGAGCAGAACAGCAAGATCCTCTTTAGTTTGTGCAATTACGAAAACCTTGCGAAGGCCGGACGTATCCCTAAGGCGGCCGGCGTTATTGCTAACAAGCTCAATATCCGCATTTTGGGCACGGCGAGCGAAGCGGGCAAAATTGAACTCGTTGGTCACACCCGCGGCGAAAAGAAGATGCTCACCAAGATTGTCGACACCATGGAGGCCGAAGGCTTTACTGGCGGCGAGGTCGTTATCGACCACGTCGAGAATGAGGTAGGCGCCCAGGCACTTGCCAGCCGAATTGCGGAGCGCTGGCCAGGCTCCAAGACTATCATCATGCCCTGTAACGGGCTAGATTCATACTATGCCGAGATGCACGGCCTCATCATCGGCTACGGCATGGGCGTGGCTTCGGGCCGATAATTTCCAACTAGACAAACGCACGGGCGGGATAAGGGGCCAATGGCTCTTTATCCCGCCCGTCTTATGCCTCGATTAGCTATTAAACCCATTAAACTTAAGGTAGCTCATCAGGTATGCCTTCGAAACGAAGGACGATACCGCACTGCGCACGAGCAGCGACTCGCGCGTGACCTGATGGGCGGTATCGGGCACGGGAGTCTGCTCGACGGAAAACGCCGCACGAATCGATGCCTCAAGTTGATCGACTACATAATCGAAAGCAGTCGGAGCGTCGTAACTCAAGCGCTGAATATTAAAGAGTGCCTGAACCGCAGCGATGGGCAGCACCTGCTTAAAGATACAAATGGCGATGAGACGCGCAATCTGCTCACGGCCATACTGCTTTTTAACCGGAGCAGGAACGAGACCGACCTTCACGTAGTTATTGATCATCGATGGTGTGATAACGGGCTGCTCTACGCAAATCGAAAGCGGCTCCATCCACAGCGCAACATATTCAATAACCTGATCGCGATAGAGCGTTACGTTGGGCAGCTGGTCATAGCGTGGCAGGCTCAAAGCGTTGAGCTTACCCACCATATCGGACTGAATAAATGCATCCGGCAGCACCGTCGGCTGAATATCCTCCGGCTTAATGCTGACCGATGTATCGGACATCGGGATAACATGTTTGACGTGGTTCATAAGGATCCTCCGTTCGTTATCTATATTGTATTCTAGGTCATCTAGTTTTGCATATCACATAGCCGCTAAGTAAAAGTGGTTTGACAGCACATTGATGCACTGCCCAACCACTTTGTTTGAAGATAACAACCTTACATAAGATATATTATCGTACTTATCCGCGTAAGAAAGCGTATGCGCTGGTAGCCGCTATGGCTCCGTCCGAAACAGCGGTCACAACTTGACGTAAACGCTTGGAACGGATATCGCCGGCAGCAAATAAGCCAGGCGTGCGGGTGGCCATCGATTCGTCGGTCACAATACCGCCGTCGGGCGCCAGATCTACCAGATGCTCTACAAGCTCAGTATGGGGCTGCGTGCCAGCAAAGACAAAAATGCCAAACGAACCAGGATCAAAGGACTCGGAATAGGTGCCACCGGTAGCGTTGTCCTTAAAGGTGATAGTCGTGGGCATGGCCTCGCCTGATAGTTCCACAATACTAGTTTGGTACCTAACTGAAATATTATCTTTTGCGAGCACCTTTTGAACCACGCCATCGGGGGCACGGAACTGATCGCGGCGCAAGACGATGGTCACGCTGTTGGCGATTTCTGACAAGAACAGGGCTTCCTCGCAGGCAGCATTACCTCCACCGATGACAAAAACCTGCTTGCCGCGAAAGAACATGCCATCGCACGTCGCGCAATAAGAAACGCCACGACCGCGATACATATCCTCGCCAACAAAACCAGCAGATCGCGGCGTGGCACCCATGCAAGCGATAACGCTCGAGGCCAGCGTATCGCCCATATCGTGATGCATCGTAAACAGCGCCGCATCCGCATCGTAATCGATACCCGTAACCATGCTCCATGTAACCTGTGCTCCCAGGCCCTCTGCATGTTGCTGAAACCGCTCGCCGAGTTCGGCGCCACTCAAGAGCGGAATGCCCGGATAGTTCTCGACCTCATTGGTTGTGGCGATCTGTCCTCCCGACATGCCTTGCTCTATCACGGTCGTCGTTAGGTTGGCACGCGCCGCGTAAATGGCTGCAGCATAGCCCGCAGGCCCGCCGCCGATAATCGCAACATCGATCGGCTGATGGGTAGTCATGAAGAGACCTCCTGTCGAAAGATTGGCGTTCTTTGCGCTCATACCCATATTTATGCGAACGTGACACTCATGCACTACAATGATTCTCTGTGAAACAAAGATGAAGGGGAGATATCGATGGATCAGACGCAGACGAGCGACGACGCTCCCCTGCTCACGCACAGCACTCCCCAATCGGAACAAACCACGCTCTTGGCTCAACAAAAACCTCTCGTGACTATCGTGCACGCCTCGGTCGGCTCGGGCCACAAGGCCGCCGCAAATGCGATTGCGCAGGCATTCGACCTCATCCGCGGCACCAATGGCATCCCCGAGGATGTTGAGATTGAAGTGCTCGATATCCTTGATTTTGGACGCATAAAATTCGACGGCAACAAAACGGCCGCCTCGTTTACCGGCGCCACGCGCCCAATTTATGACTTGACCTGGCGTTATACCCTTACCGGACACCTGCTTTGGGGCGGTGGCACGGCATGGTCGCGCATCATGTTCCCCGCATTTAACGAATACGTTCGAACTCGCAGGCCCATTGCCGTGGTAGCCACACATATCACGGCAGCCAACGTCGCCGTCGGCGCGCGCGTCATTACGGGCATCGACTATCCCGTCATTTGCGTACCGACCGATTACGAGGTCGAGGGCTGGTGGCCCCATAAGGACACCGACCTATTCTGCGTGGCAAACGAGTTTATGGCCGAAACACTCCGACCCCGTAAGGTTCCCGAGGCAAAGATCCGCATTACGGGCATCCCCATTCGCGCCGGGTTTGATACGGACTACAATCGCGAGGAAGAACTCGAGAAGTTCAATCTCCCCACAGACAAGCTCGTTGTGCTGGTAATGGCCGGGGCCAGTTTGCCTCAACCGTACGTTCGCTTTCGCGCTGAGATGGACCGCACCCTCCCCTTCCTGCGCAGCTTCGAGGACATGCACTTTGTCTTTTTGCCGGGCAAGGATGCCGAATATGCCACCCGTCTCAAAACGCTTTTCGATGCCATGAAACTCGAGAACGTCACGGTTCTTGACTATGTCGATGACATGGCAGCGCTTATGCACGGCTGTGACCTGGCAATCCTCAAATCTGGCGGACTCACTGTTACCGAATGCCTGTGCGCACACCTGCCTATGATTCTGCTGGGCAAGTCATATGGCCAGGAAAAGGCCAACACCACCATGCTCACCGGCATGGGCGCCAGCATGCATGTCACCACCGCACGCGAGCTCATCGTGACACTGCGCCATCTCCACGATCATCCCGAATCGCTCAAGGCACTGCTCATCAATGGCGAAGTGCTGCGCCGTCCACGCGCAGCCGAGGATATCGCCATCGCAACCATGGAACTTGCAGGCAAGCCCCAAAAGCGCAAACGAGCCTTCTGCCGCTTCTACTGGGGCGAAAAACCAGCGCATATCCGCTAGCGTCTTAAAGTCCGCTGTGGCGCAGGCCGCCCACACATATCATTCCATGCTCAAACATTCTCGCTTCGCTTCGCTCGCTGCGAAACTGCGCGTGGAACGATATGTGTGGGCGGCCTGCGCCACAGCTACAAGTACATTCCAGCAGATATATCGGTTACTCAAGTAAAGCAGCGAAGGTGAACTCAAATACAAGTAATCCAAGTAACCCGATGCGACAAAGGGGTTGTCTCTTTGTCGCATCGGGTTACTAGTTGGATACAGCTTTTAGATACAGCAAACGGTTTTGATTGGAAACCATGGTTGGTTGCGAGCACGTAGGCATAGCTCGCCCCTTGGAGGCCCCTATATATCGTCCCTCGCGCAGTTTCGCAGCGTAGCGAGAATGTTTGAGCACGGGATGATATGTGTGGGCCCCGGGTGAGAGGCCAACCCTACATCTTGAAAATGATTAAGCAACGCCGCTGGAGCCGAAGCCTCCGTTGCCTCGGTCGGTTTTGTCTAGTTCGTCTACTTCTACGAGGTTGACCGTAGGGACTTCTTGGATGACGAGTTGGGCGATGCGGTCGCCTTTGTTGATCTGGATATTGTTGGTGGGATCCATATTGATTAAGATGACTTTGAGTTCTCCTCGATAGTGGGCGTCGATGAGACCGGGCGTGTTGACTATAGACAGGCCCTGCTTAATGGCTAGACCGCTGCGGGGCTGGACAAAGCCGGCGTAGCCATCGGGCAGCGCAATGGCCAAGCCAGTGGAAACCAAACGTCGCTCAAAGGGCTTGAGGGTACAGTCTTCGTTGGCGCGGAGGTCAAGGCCGGCATCTGTGGGATGAGCGTATTTGGGAAGCTCGACCGTGGGATCGAGACGCTTAATGTTAACGGTAATGTTGGACATGAAATCACCTTAGCTTGTCGAGCTCTTGCAAAAACTCATCGACGTCTTTGAAATCGCGATAGACCGAGGCAAATCGAATGTAGGCAACCTTGTCGATCTTGGCCAAGCGCTTAAGCACCATATCGCCCAGTTCGTGGGACGTTACAGCCGTCAGCGTACGGGAACGCAGCTCCACCTCGATATCATCGATGATCTCGTTGAGCTTTTTCGTATCGATATCGCGCTTAATCGTGGCGCGCATCAGGCCGACCAGCAGCTTGTTGCGATCGAACCGCTGCTTAGACCCGTCCGATTTGATAACCTCGATGGGATCTTCGCAGCGCTCGAACGTCGTAAAACGATAATTGCACGAACAGCATTCGCGACGACGCTTGATAGTGTTGTTCGACTCCTGCATACGGGAATCGACAACGCGGGTATGTGCCTTGCCGCATTTGGGACAGCGCATGGTACCTCCTCTTAAACGATAACAAGGGTACCATGCAATCGAGCGGAAATCTTACGAACGAGCCGGAACTTTCAGAACTGCACCAGCATCAAGAGAGCTGCGATCGAGGTGATTTACGCTACGAATCATGTCGGAAGTCTCCTGCGTGGAAAGGCCATCGATGGGATGCTCCTGGGCAAGCGACCACAGAGAATCGCCGGACTGCACACGAACCGTTTCGTAGGTGACGTTGGCTACGGAATCGGCATATGCTGCGTGACGAGTAGAAAAAACTGACGTGGCAAGCACGAAGAACAGGGTAAACGCTACGGCTACAGCAACGATCGTCGAGGCCTTCAGGGCAACAGGAGCCGAAGCAACGGACGCACGCTGGGTGCGAACGGGCTTAGTGGCCACGGCCTGAAAATGAGAGCGTCCGCCCTTCACGACCGTAAAGGCAGGCGTGGCGGGCGCCTCGAGCTTAAGAGCGAGGTTTCCCTGGACCATATCCGCTGCGTTCATTCTGTTCTCCTCTCGTTTGTTTTGACGAGAACTGTTTTATCAAGCCGCGGGGACAAAAAAGTCTAGCGCGGGAACGAGTGTTCGGTTATTATTATCTTCGAACAGTTGTTCCTGTCAAGCAAAAATAGAACATTTGTTTGGTATGGGTAGAGAGGAACCCCTGATGGCTCGCAAAATTACCAAGCGTCAGCAGCAAATTTACGACTTCATCAAGGAATATCAGCAGGAGAAGGGCTATCCGCCCAGTGTGCGCGAGATGGCTTCGGCTGTGGGCCTTTCCTCCCCTAGCACCGTACATGCGCACCTCTCCGCGCTGGAAGCACGCGGCCTGCTCAAGCGTGACGCCACCAAACCTCGCGCTCTCGAGCTCTTTGACGAGGACGGATCTTCCGTCTCCATCTCGAAGTCCGATGAGCCCACGGTGCCCCGCGGCACTGTATCGCTGCCTCTCGTAGGCCGTGTCGCTGCAGGGATTCCCATCCTTGCCGAGCAGAATATCGAGGACACCTTTACCATCCCAACCGAGATCGCAACAGAACAGGGGTCCTTTATCCTCGAGGTCCACGGCAATTCGATGATTAACGTCGGCATCTATAACGGCGACTACATCATCGTTCGCGAGCAGAAGAGCGCCATGAATGGCGAGATTGTCGTGGCCATGATCGATGGCTCCGCAACAGTCAAAACATTCTATAAGGAGCAGGGACGCGTTCGCCTGCAGCCCGAAAACGACACTATGGAGCCTATCTACGCGACAAATCCCACGATTCTAGGCAAGGTCGTCGGTTTGATGCGCCGGTTTTCGTAATGCAAAAACGCATCACGGTCTTTGATACCATTCGCGGGTTTACCATGCTGTCGATGGCGGGATTTCATGCCTGCTACGACCTTGCCTACCTATATGGTTGGGAGATGCCCTGGTTTACCCAGACCATCTTCCAAGACATCTGGCGAGCCAGCATCAGTTGGGTATTTTTGTTTATTGCCGGCTGGATGTGCACCCTCTCGCGCAACAACATCAAGCGTGCCGCCAAATATGCCGTAGCCGCTTTGGTCGTATGGGTCGCAACGACGCTCGTCTCAGTCGATGACTCGGTGAACTTCGGCATCATTTTCTGCATGGCGGCGTGCACCGCCATTGTTGCACTCGCGCGCCCGGTTCTCGATAGAATACCGGCAGTTTGGGGTATAACGATTTGCCTCATACTCTTTGCCTGTACCTGGAGCATTCCTAAAGCGGTCTACCCTATCCCCCATCTAGCTTGGCTGGGGTTCCCAAGTCCAGACTTTGTCTCCGGTGATTACTATCCGCTCATACCCTTCTTATTTATGTACCTCACAGGCTTCTTTGCCGCGCGCACGGCTCAGAAAGCAAACTGCGAGGCACCAGCATGGGCCTATGAAAATCCCATCCCGGCGCTCGCAAGCCTCGGACGCCATGCACTGCCGTTCTACCTGCTTCATCAACCGGTTATCTTGGGTGTACTGGAGCTGATTTATTCCGTTCGGTAACGCTCAAGACGTGGTGCGATACGGTCCGGAAGCTTTGCCACAATACGAACGCCGTCCTCGAGGTATTCCTCGTGCAGAAGGGTTCCCTGTTCGTGCACGAGCGTGATTAACGCGCCCTCTCGATACGGGATATCGGCCGAGAGCAACACGTCCGTGGCGGCCGCTTCACGAGCGATGCGGTCGACTAAGTCATCAAGACCCTCACCCGTCTGAGCCGAGAACAGCACCGCCTCGGGATAGCGCCGGCGAAAGCTCAAGCGATCGACGCTATCGAGCAAATCAATTTTATTGAACACGGTAAGTGTCAGGCGCTCACCGGCACCAATCTCATCAAGGACACGATCAACCGCCTCGAGCTGACGCTCATAATCCTCATCGGAAGCATCTACAACTTTAAGAATCAAATCGGCGCCGAGCACCTCGGAAAGCGTAGATTTAAACGCGTCGACCAGGCCATGTGGCAGCTTTTGAATAAAGCCGACGGTATCGGTGATCGTCATGCCACGACCACCGGGCAAACGGTACGAGCGCGTTGTAGGATCGAGCGTGGCAAACAGCTTATCCTGCGAAAGTACCGTGGATCCCGTCAAACGATTAAGCAGCGTCGACTTGCCGGCATTGGTGTAGCCAGCCAACGCAACGCGAAACGCTGGCGATTCAATACGGCTTTTCGATTGCACATCGCGGCGCTGTTCAACCTGTTTCAGTTCGCGTCGAAGCGCAGCGATCTTATTGCGAATCAGACGACGGTCGACCTCGAGTTGGCTTTCGCCCTGGCCAAAGCGCGAGCCAATACCGCCACGCGTCTGTTCCTTGGCAAGGTGGCTCCACATACCTCGCAAACGAGGCAACAGGTACTGCAACTGTGCCAGCTGCACCTGCAAGCGGCCCTCACGCGTCTGGGCATGCAGACCAAAGATATCCAAAATCAACGCCGTACGGTCAATAATCTTGACCGGTTCGCCCACGGCTTTCTCAAGATAGGACTGCTGTGAAGGAGTCAGGTCGTCGTCAAAGATAACAACATCCGCATCCATGCGATGCACCAAACCGCACAGCTCCTCGACCTTTCCGGAGCCGATAAACGATTTGGGATAGGGCTTGACCAGGCGCTGAGACAAGCGTGCAACGCATTGGGCCCCAGCAGTGTGGGCTAGACGCTCGAGCTCGTCGAGCGAACGGTCGAGCGGCCAGGCGTTATCGCGCCACTCAACACCAACCAAGATGGCGCGCTCGGGTTCAGGCGCCGTGGGGACTAAAGGGAAACGAGCCATTAGGCAGCCTCGACGCGATGGTAAATATCATCAACGACCTCATCGATCGTAAACTCATCCATATCGAACCACACGATGCGATCGTCACGCTTAAACCAGGATAGCTGGCGCTTGGCATAGCGACGTGAGCGCATCTTGATAAGCTCACGGGCCTCATCCATGGTAATAGCGCCACGCAAGGCATCAATAATCTCTTTGTAACCAATTGCCTGCATCGACGTGAGCGCATCGCCCAGGCCCTGGTCCATAAGGCCACGGACCTCATCAACCAGTCCCTGCTCAAACATAAGGTCGACACGTAGGTTAATGCGCTCATACAGCACTTCACGGCTACGCGTCAGACCAAACCACAAGGCATGATAGCGCTCGCGCGGAACACTGAATTTCGACTTCTGCTGGGCATATGACACGCCGTCATCGTGCATCTCGAGCGCACGAATCACACGACGCACGTTATGGGGATGAATCACGGCAGCTGATTCAGGGTCGCGCTCGGCAAGCAGGGCATGCAATGCTTCCACGCCAATGCGCTCGGCAAGCTCCTGATAGCCCACGCGTCGTTCGTCCTCGAGTTCTCCCGAAGGAAAATCCATTTCATCGAGAGCGGCCTTGAGATACAAGCCCGTACCGCCGCAAAAGACCGGAAGACGCTGCTCGCCAAGCAAACGCTCGACATGTGCTCGGGCGTCCGACTGGTAGAGCGCAGCAGAATACGCGACGCCGGGATCCACGATATCGATAAGGCGCAGAGGTGCCGAGCACTCCTCGGCCATCATTTTGGCCGTACCGATGTCCATGCCGCGATAGATTTGCATCGCGTCGCACGACAACACTTCGGACGATAGACGAGCGGCCAGGCGGTCGGCAACATCGCTTTTTCCGACCGCTGTCGGACCGACAATCGCTACAGCAGAAAGGCTTGCACCAGGAGAAATCATTAGCGAGGCTCGCCCACGACGGAGCCAGACAGATACCACGTCTTGGCGACATCAATATCAACATCGACGATCTTGCCGATAAGCTGATCGATGCTATAGCCAGCAGGAATCGGCGCATGCACCGTCTGGTTCTTAGGGCTCTTGCCCAGAAGGACAGCGTCGTTCTTCTTGCTCGTGCCCTCAATGAGCGCAGGCACCACAGTGTGAAGCTCGCCCTGGTTAAACTCGTGTGCCGTCGTCTCGATAACCTTGACCAGACGGTTAAAGCGCTCAAGGATAACCTCATGCGGGGTGGGATCATAAATCTCGGCGGCCGGGGTACCGGCGCGCTTGGAGTAAATAAACGTGTAGGCTTGGGCATAGCGCACCGTCTCGGCAAGCGAGAGCGTCTGCTCAAAGTCTTCCTCGGTCTCACCAGGGAAGCCCACGATGATGTCGGTCGAAAGCGCAATATCGGGCATACGGTTACGAATACGATCGACCAGGCCCAGATAATCCTCGCGCGTGTACCGACGATTCATCTCTTTAAGGATGCGCGTGGAACCCGACTGAACGGCCAAGTGAAGCTGCGGCATGACGGCAGGCGTCTCGGCCATAGCATCGATGGTCTCGGGCAGCAGATCTTTGGGATGCGAAGAGGTAAAGAAGATACGCTCGACACCCGTATCGCCCACAGCGCGCAGCAGATCGGCAAAACGCGGCTTGCCAAAGAGATCGCGACCGTAGGAGTTAACGTTTTGGCCCAGCAGCGTAATCTCGCGCACGCCCTGACGCACAAGCCCGGTAACCTCGTCGACAATCTCCTCGAAGGGACGACTCTTCTCACGACCACGGACGTACGGCACGATGCAGTACGTGCAGAAGTTGTTGCAGCCCGTCATGATAGGCACCCAGGCGTGATACTGCGTCTCGCGATGCCACGGCATACTCATGGCGTCGGTATCCTCATGCTCATTCGTACGGATATGGCGCTTGCCATCCAAAAACGCCTCGGCGATAAGCTCGGCCACGTGAGCAATGGAATGGGTGCCGAAAATGACGTTGACGTTATCGACGTTGGTGAGCAAGCCCTCGCCATCGCGCTGGGCGATGCAGCCGCCCACGGCGATCACACGCTTTCCCGAAGGCGAAGGAGGCAGGCTCTTGCAGGAATTGCACTGACCATAGAGGCGAGTATCGGCAGCCTCGCGCACGCAGCACGTCATGAACACGACAATATCGGCATGCTCGGAATCGAGCGCCATAAGACAGCCATACGAATCGAGCAAGCCACTCACGCGCTCGGAGTCGTGCTGATTCATCTGGCAGCCGAATGTGCGGATAAAGTAGGTTTTACCGGCAAGAATATCGCGTACGGAACGCTGGTCCATGAGCTTACATCCTAACGATGGTGTCGACGGGGCGCATAGGTGCTACAAGCGTGCAGATGGCTCGTTTACGCAACAGGCTTAACGTCGTCCATGACGACGTTATCCATAGCAGCCCGATTAATCTGGTGAACGTAGATAGAGAGACGAATTGCCGTGCGCGACTCCCCGTTAATGAGGATGTCGGAGAACACCGGCGCGCAGGAGACATCAAAGCCGGTCGGAATCAGAAAGCCGCGCGCAATGGCAACGGCCTTGATGGCCTGGTTGACGGCACCGGCACCGACGCATTGAATGTTGACGGGGACGCCATCTTTGACCATGCCGGCAATGGCGCCGGCAACGGACGCGGGCGATGATTTGCTTGATACCTTCAGGCAATCCATGAAGAAACTCCTGCGTTTAAAAGTACGTTTTAACTGCAATAACTGTATCGTACCGAGCGGACTCGGTAAAGATTTTATTCCTCTTTGGCAAGATCGAACGTCACCGTGATGCGATCACGCGAAACGCGAATCTTAGGGTCGCCGCACAGATTGAGGTAATACCGGGCAGCGAGGTCGTTAAAGTCACGCTCGACCGCACGCGAAAACTGCGCCATATCATCCTTGGCGATGCGAAGACCTCGACGGTCCTTGGCAAGATCGACGGGAGCCGGCGCATGCGAGGTGGAATCACGCTCGCGCAGCAGGCGCGCGGTCACGCCGCGAACGGGCTTAATCTGTCCCGACAGAATACGGTGGGCAGTGCGCTCGGACATCTCGAGACCCAACCCGGAGCAGATCCGGATAAAGTCCTCGGCATCCGAGGCAAGGCCCAAACGATCGATAACCGGAAGCTCGCACTCGTCGTCGATAAAGAGCAGGCGCGACGTATCGAGACGACTCGAAGCCTGAGCGTACAGGGTCGCAGCGATCTCGGACGGAGAACCCAGATACACATCGCAGCAACGCAGCTCCTCAAGGGCAAACTCACACGCAGCACGAATGATGTTGTGGGGGCCGCGAGCACATACATAGCGGCCGTCATCGTCTTTAACCGCCTGAGGCCAGCTCGACTGGTCGGCGCGCTCACCCAAGCGATCGGTAGCAACACACACCTTAAACGCGGAGCCCAAATCGACGCCCGAGGTAACAACGCGCGCCTCATCCGTGTTCTGCTTGATAGAGAACAGCGCCATACCACGACCGTGAACACCCCAACGGTCCATTTTCATGCTCTCGAGCTTGGAGGTGACACGGGCATCGAAGATACGCTCCTGCATATCTTGCGGTACACCCGAACCGTTATCCAGGAAGAGGAGGGTGCGAACACCCTCCTCCTTGGTCGTGGCAAGATAGACCTTATCGGCTCCGGCATCGCGAGCATTGCGCAGCATCTCGATGACAATGTCCTCTACGTGCTGAATGTCATGCTTGGCCTGACGGCGCTCGGCCTCCGAAACACGGAGGCGGACATACCCCTCGCCAAGGTTTTCCTCGACGCGAATGTTGCCCTCCCCCGACATCGACGCGATAAATGAGATGAGCTCGTTCGCGTCGTTCATATTATTTAGCGATATCGACGGCACGACTCTCGCGAATCACGACAACGCGCACCTGACCGGGATACTCCATCTCTTCCTCGATCTGATGGGCGATATCGTGCGCAAGCACCGTGGACTGGGCATCGGAGATCTTGTCAGGCTGAACCATGACATGAACCTCGCGACCGGCCTGCATGGCATAGGTACGCTCGACGCCGTCGTGAGAGTTGGCAATCTCCTCGAGCTTCTCAAGACGCTTGATGTAGTTCTCGGCCGACTCGCGGCGGGCACCGGGACGAGAAGCGGAAACGGCATCGGCAGCCTGGACCAGAACGTCGAGCACCGTGTTGGGGTCGACATCGGCATGATGGGCTTCGATCGCGTGGACGATAACGGGCTTCTCGCCATAACGGCGGGCAAGCTCGGCGCCAATGACAGCATGCGGTCCCTCAACGTCATGGTCGATGGCCTTGCCCAGGTCGTGCAGAAGACCGGCGCGCTTAGCGGTCACAACATCCAGACCAAGCTCGGAGGCCATAACGCCGCACAGGTCGGAGACCTCAAGCGAGTGCTGCAGCACGTTCTGACCAAACGAGGTGCGGTAGCGAAGAGCACCCAGGGTCTTGACGATCTCGGGGTGCAGATCGTGGATACCGGTATCGAAGGCGGCCTGCTCGCCAGCCTCGCGCACACGCTGCTGAACTAAGTCGGCGGCCTTGTGATACATCTCCTCGATGCGGGCGGGGTGAATACGACCGTCGGCAATGAGGTTCTCAAGTGCCACGCGGGCAGTCTCACGACGGACCGGATCGAAGCTCGAAAGCACGACGGTCTCAGGGGTGTCGTCAATCACGAGGTTGACGCCAGACACCTGCTCAAAGGTGCGGATGTTGCGACCCTCGCGACCGATGATGCGACCCTTGAGGTCATCGGAGGGAATGTGCACGGAAGTAACGGTGACCTCGGCGGTATGGTCGGCGGCGCAACGCTGAATCGCCAAGGAGAGAATCTCCTGAGCGGTCTTATGGCACTCGGCGCGGACCTGCTGCTCGGACTCACGGATGATGGTGGCCGCCTCGTGGGTAACCTCGCCGCGGACCTTGTCGAGCAGCTCCTTGTGAGCGTCCTCGCGCGTAAGGTCGGCAATACGCTCAAGCTCGGAAGTCTGCTTGGCGCAGAGCTCCTCAAGCTCGCGAGAGCGCTTCTCGACCTGACCGGCCTGGCTGGACAGCTGATGCTCACGCTTGTCGAGCGCATCGTTGCGACGATCGAGCGATTCCTCACGCTGCATCACGCGGTTTTCGAGCGTGCGAATCTCGCTCTTACGCTGCTTGTCCTCGGCCTCGGCGGCCTGCTTGTTCTTGATGATCTCTTCCTTAGCCTCGAGCAGAGCCTCTTTTTTGAGAGTCTCGGCCTGACGCTTTGCATCACCGATCAGGGACTCTGCCTGCGCGTGTGCCGACTGAATCTTTTCGTCGGCTTCGTGAAGACTACCCTGCTTGGCGGTGCGCATGTAGGCAATGGCGGCGATGGCACCCAAAACGATGCCAACGAGCGCTGCAATGATAGGCATGCTCACTCCTTTTTTATGGATTCGTTACACAGCAAAGCGAACCGTCCTTACGAACGGCTCGCGACATTTGAGTAATATGGGCGCAGCTTATGCGGGTCGGATACAGATAAACATATAAACAAACTCATCAAAGATGAGCACATATCACAAAGCAAATGACAGTGTTTATCGTACGTTGAACCGCAACAACTGTCAAATAAATGGACCCAGCACGGCGGCTAAAACGCGGTGAACGGCGGGTACGCAAAACGCATGCGTCTAGCATGTGTCTAAACTGCACATTCCTCACGTTCGGCATCGAGACGCGCCTTAACCGCATCGGCGGCGATGTGGTACGAAAAGCCCTTGCCCATCAAAAACCGGACGAGCTTTTCGAATCCACGCGTCTCGGGAACACGACGCTTCGCGAGTAAAGCCGATGCGCGGGCCAAGTCGTCCTCCACGGCAAAATAATCCTCGGGATAGCCGGGGATATCATCGAGTGCGACATGGCGGCGCTTGAGCTCGGTCTCAATCTTGCGCTGTCCCCAGCCGCGTCGTTTGCGTTCCTCAATAAAGTACGAACAAAAGCGGTTCTCATCTAAAAAGCGATACTCAGTGGCACGCTGGACGGCGAAATCAATCGCGGCCGCGCGAAAACCATAGCGAGCCAGCTTGTCACGGACCTCACCGGTGGCATGGTCGCGGCGCGACAGCATCTCAGTCACCATGGTAAGCGCGCATTTACGCTCAATGAGCTGTACCGTTTCGCGAAACTCATCCCAATCGCAGGGAAGATCGGGGCGATTTTTAAGAAACAGGCGCGCAACACGAACAGGAATCCAGATGGATCGTTCATAACCGCCCTCGAGCTCGCAGTCGATATGTGCACAAGGCTTTTTTGATGCATACCCACTTGAGAACGAGGAGGCCGCCTTCTTATCGGGAAAGACGACCGTGGCCTCGGTCACCGTATACGACATGAGGGCATCCGCTACTCGTCGTCATCATCGAGCATCGCGGAGCCGTCGATGGCGTACAGCTCATCGAACTCCTCAGTTTCGGGCTGATCGGTCAGCTCGACCTCGGACGGAGCATCGTCATCGAATTCAAGGCCGCAGGCGAGACGAACCTTATGCTCGATCTCGTCAGCACAATCGGGGTGTTCGCGCAGGAAGGCCTTGGCGGCCTCGCGACCATTACCGAGCTTATCCTCACCGTAAGCAAACCAAGAGCCCATCTTTTTGCAGATACCGCACTCGACGGCCATGTCCAGAATCGAGCCCTCCTTAGAGATGCCCGTGCCGTACATGATGTCGAACTCGGCCGAGCGGAACGGAGCGGCCACCTTGTTCTTAACGACCTTGGCACGCACACGATTGCCGATGACCTCGTCCTTGAGCTTAATGCTGTCGATGCGGCGAATATCGATACGCACCGACGAAAAGAACTTGAGGGCGCGGCCGCCCGTCGTAGTCTCGGGGTTGCCGAACATGACGCCGATCTTCTCGCGCAGCTGGTTAATGAAGATGCAGGTCGTTTTAGATTTGGCGAGCGAGCCGGCGAGCTTACGGAGCGCCTGGCTCATCAGACGGGCTTGAAGGCCAACCGTAGTATCGCCGATCTCGCCCTCGATCTCGGCACGCGGAGTCAAAGCGGCGACGGAGTCGACGACGATGGCGTCGATGGCGCCAGAGCGCACGAGCATGTCGACGATCTCGAGCGCCTGCTCGCCCGTATCGGGCTGGGAAATGAGGACCTCATCGATATCCACGCCGATACGCGCGGCATACGTGGGGTCGAGCGCGTGCTCGGCATCAATAAATGCCACGACACCGCCCATAGCCTGGGCCTCTGCCAAAATCTCGAGCGAAAGCGTTGTCTTACCGGAGGACTCGGGACCGTAAATCTCGACGATACGGCCGCGCGGCACGCCGCCGATGCCCAGAGCGGCATCGAGGGCCAGGGCGCCCGTCGGAATAGCTTCGACCTCGAGCTCGGGACCACCGTCGCCGTACCTCATGATGGAACCCTGGCCGAATTTCTTCTCGATCTCGGCCTTGGTGGTGGCGATCATCTCATCGCGCTCTTTACCCGTCGTGCGAGCATGAACGGTACGTACGGGACCTGAATTCTTGGCCATGAATAGCCCTCCTCTTAACAACCTGCATCGATAATAAACGAACGGCTGTTCGTGGTCAACCGTTCAGATAAATCATATGCAGCCGACCTTTCCAAAACCCAACCAAACGCCAACCAAACACTGACCAAAAACTTGACCGCAGGCGAACCGAGCAAGGCACGACAAGGAAGAATACGCCAACTACCTGCACATAGAGCAAATTCGCCAGAGGTCCCTATCTCCACAATTAAGGGACCCGGAGGCCCCTTAAAACACGTCTATTCCATAGAATCGAGCACGTAGACAATGCGACCCAGTGCCTCAGCGACCGCATGGGCACGGACGCATGAACGATCGCCCTCATAGTGACAACGAATGGAGTTCACGACCGGCACTCCCCCATCGGCCGAGCGATACGCCCAACCAATATAAAAAGTGCCAGCCGGATCGTCTTCGGTGCCTCCACCGGGGCCGGCATAGCCCGTCGCGCTCACGGCAATATCGCTCTGATACAGCTCCAGCGAACCGGCAGCCATCTCTCGCGCCGTCTGATACGACACCGCGGTATAGTGGTCGAGCGTCTCTTGCTTAACGCCGAGCACGCGATGCTTAATCTCGTCGCAGTACGTCACCGCACCGCCGCGCAGCACCGCCGAGGCACCGGGGATATCGGCGATCGTCGAGGCGATCATGCCCGCTGTTAGAGATTCAGCCGTCGATACCGTCACACCACGAACGCTCGCACGCTCGACGATATCGGCTGCGAGCTCTTCATTGTGCGCGGCAATCTGCTCAAATGATTTCGTCATGCCCACCAGGACCTAGACCGAAAAGACGATCTTGCGGCAGTTCCAGAAGTACTGAGCGCCCGAGATAACGGTCAGGATAACGGCCACGGCGTACAGGAAGCGTGAGACGCCATAGAGACCGAGCAACAGCTCCGCAGGCCCCAACTGGAGGCCGGTCATCGCAAAGACGCACAGGTAGCCGCAGATGGAGACCATCGTGGTCGCCGTCTTGTACTTGCCGAGCTTATCGGCGGCAACGACCACACCGGCCGCACTCGCGACCATGCGCAGGGCGCTCACCAGCAGCTCGCGGAACAGGATGATGAACACCGACCACACAGTAACGGCACCAAAGTCCAAGAACAGCAGCAGGGCCGAGAACACGAGCAACTTATCGGCGATGGGATCCAGGAACTTACCGAAGTCGGTGATCTCGTTGCGCGAACGAGCCAGGTAGCCATCAACCTTATCGGTGCACGACAGGATGACGTACAGAATAAAGGCGGCGGCGGCGAGCGGGCCGTCGAAGGTGCTCCAATCCGTACCGGCAACGCTTGTGTGAGACAGCGCCGACACGATCATGAACACCGGAATAAAGACGATACGCACGCACGTCACGATGTTGGCGGGCGTCCAGACACTCGTCAGTTCCTTATTGCTCTCGTTAGCCACGACGCTCTCCTACTCCACAACATGACCGATAAGCTCGTAGCAGAAGCTATCGGTAAACTCGACCGTCAGAATATCGCCCACAGATGCCTCGCTGGCATCCAGATGCACCGCGCCATCGGAATCGGGCGCCTGGAACCAGGCATGTCCGATGAGCTCGGCACCGTCTTCGGTCTCCTCGATACCGTCGACGATCACCTGGGCGCGCTCGCCCACGTGCGCGGCAGTCGCGGCAAAGCCGAGCGACTCGGCCAGGTCCATAGCCTCCTGGGCGCGCTCGAGCTTGACCTCCTCATCAACCTGCCCCTCCATCTTGGCGGCCAGGCTGCCCTCCTCACGCGAGTAGGCAAAGACGCTCGTGTAGTCAAAGCCGACGGTGTCCATAAAGTCGATAAGATCGCGGAACTCGTCGTCGGTCTCGGTCGGGAAGCCAACCATGGCCGTGGAGCGAATCACAATACCGGGGATGCGCTCGCGCAGGTCGCGGAACAGGTCCTCGAGCTCCTGACGCGAACCGGATCGACGCATGGCCTTGAGGATGCGCGCGTCGCAGTGCTGCACGGGGATATCGATATAAGGCAGCACCTCGGGCGTATCGCGGATGGTCTCGATAAGCTCGTCGGTCATGCCCTCGGGCTGCAGGTAGAGTACGCGGACCCACACGTTATGAGGACGCACCGCCTCAGCAACGGCCTGCAACAGCTGCGCCAGATTGCGCGGCGAGCCCTCGGCGAGGTCCTCGTCGGCAAAGTCAGTACCCCAGATGCCCGTGTCCTGACCGATCAAAACGATCTCGCGCACGCCACCGGCGACCAGGTCGCGCACCTCGGAGATAATGCTCTCGGCATTGCGCGAGTGATAACGACCGCGGATATACGGGATCATGCAGAAGCTACAGAAGCGGTTGCAGCCATCGGAGATCTTGACGTAGGCAACGGCACCCTCGACGGTACGCTTGACCTGCGGGATATAGGCCGCGATCTCGCGCTCCACGCCCAGTACGCCATCGATGACAGAGACGATACCGTCTTCCTCATCGGCCTTCACAAAGGCCGCGACCTCGGGAAGCTCGTCGGGCAGGTCGTCGCCGTAACGAGACGGCACGCAACCGCACATGACGATGGGGCATGCGCGAACGCCGTCCTGCACCTCGTTAGCGAGCTCGAGCGTGGTCTCGATACTTTCGGACGTCGCCGAGGCGAGAAACGAGCACGTGTTGACGATAGCGATATCGGCATCCTGCGGATCGAATGCCTCCTCATAGCCCGCGGCGGTCAGCAGCGAACGCATGCGGTCGGTGTCAACCTCGTTCTTAGCGCACCCGAGGGTGATGTAGAGCACGGAGCCCAAAGGTGTATCCATGTTGGAGAACGGTCCTTTCGAGTAAGTTAGCGGTAGTTGGTAAACTGCAGCGGCTGGCCGTAGTCTTGGTCGCGCAGGAACTGGATCACGGTCTGCAGCGCGTCCTTAGAGGCCGAGGAAACGCGCAGTTTATCGGCCTCGATGGTCACCTTGACCTTGAGTTTTTGATCCTTGATGTCCTTATTGATCTTCTTGGCGGTCGCCTGGTCAATGCCCTCGACGATATGGCCGAGCACGCGCACGGTACCGCCCGAAGCCGCCTGCGACGCGTCCCAAGAGACAGCCTTAAGATCGATGCCGCGCTTGATGAGCTTAGAGCTCAGCACGTCAATGATCTGCTTGGAGACAAAATCGGCCGGGGCATTGATCGTAAAGAGCTTGTCGCCCTTCGAAAGCTCGATGGTGGCGCCGGAGTCCTTGAGGTCATAGCGCTGAGAGATCTCGCGGGTGGTCTGTTGGAAGGCGTTATCGACCTCCTGCATATTGACCTCGGACACAACGTCGAAGCTGGAATCTTTAGCCATGGTTCTTCCTTTCGGTACGGGGAGCCTTAGTAGCTGTCGTACGAATAGTCATCTGAATCGTTTGCAGTCTGGCCGTCGGATGCCGTGTCGGTACCGTCGGTAGATTGGGCGTCGGTGCCGTCGGTAGACTGGGCGTCGGTGCCGTCGGCGGTATCGGTGCCGTCGGCACTCTCACCGTCTTCGGAGTCAGTGGTCTCCTTCTTAGGAACGGTAATGGTCACGCGCGCCACGCCCGATGTCTTGGTGTCGTAGCGAACCTTTTCACCGTTCTTGGTAACCGTGACATCGGAGGGCTTGGACGTGGTGATCTCGATCGAGGACTCGGGCGTGTACTCCTGCTCAAAGGGACCGGTTGCCTGGGCGCCAAAGACCGATTTACCGTCGACCTTGACCTCGATCCAGGCGGTCTTGCCCTTGGCAACGGAGACCTTGACCTTGATAACCTCGTCCTCTTTCTTTTTCGCGTTCGCCTTGGCGGCATCGGAATCGGCAGAATCCGTCGCCTCGTCGGTGCCTTCATCCTCGTCAACAGATTCGGTCGTCTTGGAAGACTTCTTGGTCGTCGTCTTGGTGGCCGCGGGCGTCTCGGGCGTCGACTCGGGTGCAGAAGAGCCGCAGCCACGCAGGAGGACCACGATGAGCAGAATCAACAAAAGCGCCACGGCACCGATGCCGGCGTAGATGATGCGCGGATCGAGTCCATTGTTCTGGGGGGCACGTCCACCGCCGCGTCCGCGATTAGAGCCACCGCGACCGTTTACCTGCGGCATACGGCCGCGACTGCTATCGGGACGACCACGATATCCGCCTTGGCTCTGCGAGCCGCGCTGACCCGAACGCGGCGCAAGCTCGCCACGGTTCTGATAGCCACGCTGGCCAGAGCGAGGCGCCGAAGAGCGTTGCCCGTAAGGCTGCGATTGAGAACGGAGGCGCGGCGTCACCTGCGTGGTATCGGCGTCGGCATATCCACCGTGGGAACGCCCGGCAGAAACTCCGCGATAACCACGACCGGAGTAGCCACCGTCGCCGTAACCGGCGCGGGGATCGCGACTCAACCCGCGAGCGGCGGGAAGCGCACGATCATCCGGCATGGGCGTACTGCGAAAGCGATCTCGCTGAGAACGAATCTCCTCGCCGGAGCCCGTCTCGGTGATATAGCCCGCCTGCGGAGGGCGCTGGCCGTACCGCGTCGAGCGACCACCCTGAACCATCAGAAAGCGTCCGTTATCGACCGACGAACGCGAGTTAACGTAGCCGGCAGCATCCTGAAAACGACCGCCCTGCTGCGAGGTCTCGCGTTCATATGCCATGAGGTCATCAAAATAAGCGTTGACGACCTCGCGCGGGTTAAGCCCCAAAAAGCGAGCATAGCTCGAAATCATGCCCTGCGCATAGCCGCGCGGAGGCATCGATGCAAAGTTACCGGTCTCGAAAAACTCGATGATCTGCGGCCTGATTTTGATGGTGTTGGCGACCTGCTGGATGGAAAGGCCCATCCGGCGACGCTGCTCGAGCAGCATGTCACCAAAGCGTGCAGCCATCAGAATCCTCCAAACTCACGATCTTCACGTGCCATCTCGGCGTCGACAGACTCCAACGCGGCGAGCCCCTCCTCGTCCAGCAGGACCTCGCGCGGCTTGGAACCATCGGGCGGGCCGACGACACCCTTTTCTTCCAGCATGTCCATAATACGCCCGGCGCGCGCATAGCCAACCTTGAGGCGGCGTTGCAGCCCAGATGTGGAGCCCAGCTGCGATTCCACCACAATATGGGCGGCCTCCCAGATAAGCGGGTCGTCATCTTGCGGTTCGGCAACGCCCGTGCGAACAATGCCGCCACCAGCCATGGACATGGAAGCGGGCGCCACGGCAGAGAGAATCTCCTCATGGTAGTCGGGCTCGCTTTGCGACTTAACGAACTCGACGATCTCGTTGATCTCGTCGTCCGAAACAAAGCAGCCCTGGATACGGCGGGGCTTACCCCAGTCGACTTTGGAGAACAGCATGTCGCCCAAACCAGTAAGCTTTTCGGCGCCCATCTGGTCGATAATGACGCGGGAATCGATGCCCGTAGCCACGTTAAAGGCAATACGATTGGTGATGTTGGCCTTGATAAGGCCCGTCACCACGTTGGAGCTGGGGCGCTGCGTAGCCACGATAAGGTGAATACCGGCGGCACGGCCCAGCTGGGCGATACGGACGATCGAGGCCTCGACATCCTTGCCGGCTACCATCATCAGGTCCGAAAGCTCGTCGATGATGATGACCAGATAGGGCATCTTTTGCGGCGGGTTATCGTAATGCTCGAACTCGCCGGCGGCCTGCTTTTCGTTATACGTCGAGATCTTGCGAACGTTGAGGCGCTCGAACACCTTCAGGCGACGCTCCATCTCGGACACGGCCCACTGAAGTGCACTGGCAGCCTGCTTGGGCTCGGTCACCACGGGCACGTAGAGATGCGGCAGGCCGTTATAGCCCGCAAGCTCGACGCGCTTGGGATCGACCATGATCAGGCGAACGTCCTCGGGAAGAGCGCGCATGAGCAAGGTCGTGATGATGGAGTTGATCATGACCGACTTACCGGAACCGGTGGTACCGGCAATCAGCAAGTGGGGCATCTTAGCGAGGTCGGCGACAACCGGAGTGCCCTCGGCATCGCGACCGATGGCCAGCTCGAGCGGGCCACCCTTCACATAGGGAAGCACGTCGCCCAGGTTGACGTTCTGACGCTTGCGATTGGGGATCTCGATGCCCACGAGCGAGGTGCCGGGAATCGGCGCGAAAATGCGCACCGACTGGGCGGCAAGCGAAAGCGCGATATCGTCCTCGAGGCTCGAGATCTTGCTCACGCGCTCGCCCTCGCCGGGCTGCAGCTTAAAGGTCGTGACCGTGGGGCCGGCAATCCAGCCGACGACGCGAGCGCTACGGCCAAACTCGAGCAGGGTAGACTGCAACGACTCGGCAGTCTGTTCCAGTTCCTTATCAGAAGACGCGGAGGACGCCGACTGCGGATTGGCGTGCAGGATTTCGAGCGGCGGGAGCTTGGGGCCGTCCTCTTGTTCGCCCTCGACACCGGCAGCAGTACCGTCCGCTCCCCCATCACCGGCTGCAACAGGAGCAGCTGAAGTCGTAGAGCTGGAGGCATCGGCAACCTTGGGATGCTTTAGGAAGTCGGGAATCTGCGGAGCTGCCGAAACGGGATTCACGGCAAACGGCGGTTCTGACTCGTCAGCATTGTCCGGGTCGTCTTCTATCGAAAACTGTCCGGTGACCTGTCCTGCCTTGGCACGGCGACGCGGCAGCAAGGTTGTCTTGGCGGTCTCGAGCGGAGTCTCGTCGTCCTCGTCATCGCCCTCGGTGAGTTCGATTTCGCTATCGGACCAAGACGGGTCGGGCTCGCTCGTGTTGAGCTTGGGCGCGGCCTTGCCCTTCTTGGCATGACGACACGGCAGCAGCGTGGTCTTGGCGCGCTCGGCCTCCACGGCCTCGGACACGTCGACAAACGGGTCATCGTTCTCGTCGTCATCCAAAACCGGGTCGGCATCGCCTCCCATGACCGTGGTCACCGCGGCATCAGTTCCCTTCTGGCGCAGAATGCTCAGGTGCGGACGGGCGACGCCGGGAACTGACAGGGCCTCTTCGTCGCCCCACGGGCTCACATTGACATCGGCACGACGGCGCTCGGCAAAATCGGCGGCGCGATCGCGTGCGGAGCGCAAAACGCCGCCCACCGAAAAGCCGATAATGACCAGGCCAACGACGACAAGCCCAAGCAAGACAACCATGGCAATAGGTTTACCCAGGGCGTTTTGCAAGGTACTTGCGATAAAGGCGCCAATGTAGCCGCCCGACGCAGATAGGTTTTGCGGCGTAAACATGAGGTCGCACGAATCGCTCGTGCCCGGCACCATCAGCGACAGGATAGAGACAATGGCCACAAACACCACGGCGCCACCCGCGACCGAGCGAATGTTGAGCGGCGAGTCCTCACCCAAAAAGAGCGTGGCGGCAAACAGCAAGATGACGATCGGCAGCACGTAGGCGCCCAGGCCAAAGCCAAGGTGGTAGAAACCGGCAACCGCAGCTGTCACGGGCGCCGTTGCCGGGGAAATCACGGCAATAAAGGACGCAATCGCCAAAACGGCAATGACCACGCCGGCGATATCGCGATTGGCCGAAGGCTCGACCAGGGGCTCGAACTCATCGAACTCGGACTCGTGGCCCTTATTGGCACGCAGATGGGAACCGGCACCCTTAGCAGATGCCGGTTGGTTGTTGGCTTTGTTGCCTTTGGCGTTTTGTGCAGATCCGCGCGCCAAACTAAACCTCCATGACGACCGGGATGATCATCGGACGGGTGCGCGTACGGCTCCAGATAAAGTTGGAGAGCGAATCGCGCACGGCTTTGCGAATGGCATCGGAGCCGCTGCTGGTAAAGGTAAACTTACCCTTCTCGATCGTTTTCATGATGGCTGCTGAGGCATCCTCGGAGAACTGGTCGTCGATGGCAAACGAAACACCGCGGCCCGAGAACTCGATAGCCTCGATCTTCTTATGCTTGAGCGAGACGATGGCAACGGCCGTGACCATACCGTCATTGGCGAGCTTTTGGCGATCGCGCAGGACAATGGGGTCGGTGTCGCCGATGCGCAGACCGTCAACATAGACGACGCCGGACTCGACGGGCGTACCGCGCTTGACGATACCGCCACGCATCTCGAGCGTGTCGCCGTTATCGAGGATAAAGATGTGATCATCCTTGATGCCCATCTTACGAGCAAGCTGGGCATGGGCGCGCAGATGCACGGCCTCGCCGTGAACCGGCATAAAGTAGGTGGGCTTGGCCATGGCCATGAGGAGCTTGAGTTCCTCCTGGCTGCCGTGCCCCGAGACGTGAACGAGGGCGCGGGACTTATCCCAGACGTCGCAGCCAAGCTTGGCCAGGCTGTTGACGACCTGCTGAACGGCCTTCTCGTTGCCGGGAACGGGAGTTGCCGAGAGAATGACGGTATCGCCTTCGTGGATAGAAAGCGTCTTGTGCTCGCCGTTGGCCATGCGGGACAGGGCCGACAGCGGCTCGCCCTGCGAACCGGTGCACATGACGACGATCTTGTCGTCGGGCAGGTTATCGATATCGAAGGCATCAATGATATCGGCATCGTCGATGTTGAGGTAGCCCAACTCGCGCGCCACGCGGGTGTTGGTGAGCATGGAACGTCCAGTCACGACGACCTTGCGGCCGCACTTGCGGGCGGCGTCGCAGATCTGCTGCAGGCGATGGATGTGGCTCGAGAACGACGCGACGAACACGCGACCCGGGGCGTTCTTGATGGCATGCAGCAGGTTGGGACCAACCTCGGCCTCGGACTTGGTAAAGCCCGGAACCGTGGCGTTGGTGGAGTCGGAAAGCAACAGGTCGATGCCCTGCTTGGCAAAGCGGCTGATGGCGGCATAGTCGGGCGTGACGCCGTCGATGGGCGTCTGATCGAGCTTAAAGTCACCCGTGTGCATAACGGTGCCCTGGTTGGTGCGAATGAACACGCCCAGTGCACCCGGAATGGAGTGCGTCATGGAGAAGAAATCGAGCGAGATGCCACCGAGATTGACATGGCTTCCGCCCTTGACCTCGCGGAACTTAGGTGCGCGGATGCGGAACTCGGAGAGCTTGCCCTCGATAAAACCGAGCGTCAGCTTGCTCGAGAAGATGGGCACCTTGTTGTTGAGATCCTGCAGCAGGTACGGAAGCGAACCAGTGTGGTCCTCGTGGCCGTGGGTGACGATGATGCCGCGGAGCTTCTCCTCGTTCTCCAGGACATAGGTGTAGTCGGGAAGCACCAGGTCGATACCGGGCTGAGAGTCGTCGGGGAACATGAGGCCGGCGTCAACGAGCACCATGTCGTCGCCGCACTCGAAGACCGTCATGTTCTTGCCGATGCCGTCAAGGCCGCCGAGCGGAATGATCTTCAAGGGAGATGATTTTTTAGCTGCCATAGGTTCGTGTGGTTTCCTTTCTTCGAAACGGGTCTGGAACAACCGACGGGGCGCTTCTGGCAAACCGACCGCCGGGAACGTACAACAAAGCATCACAGAGTCGATGCAATAACCACAGTATGATACCCATTTGCCCACCAACAGACCACCCATGCATCAAAGCCCCATCTGAACCTGTGTATCCCGCCGGTCAGGGCTCAGCGGCCCCGGCACGGGCTAAGTTTTCTGCTCTACAGTCCTGCTCACGACGGAGGCCACATTAAGTGGCCTCCTGTTCGTGCGGAACTCGCGATAAACTTAGCCCGTGCCGGGGCCGCTGAGCCCTGACCTGCCAATATGAGACAGGTTTATTTTGGTCGGTTCTATCTGGGGAAATGCTGCTACGCCTATCTATGGATCTGAAATCAGACAACTGAATAGACCATCTAACTAAATAGCGAGCGGCACTAACTAGCCCTTTTGCTTGCGCCCGGGAGGGGCGCATATGAAGTTTATCGCGAGTTCCGCACGCAAAGGAAAGCACTTAATGTGCTTTCCGTCTTGCGCAGGACTGTAGAGCAGGAAACTTCATATGCGCCCCTCCCGGGCGCAAGCAAAAGGGCGACCCCTGTTCGGAGTCGCCCTTGTTGAGCTGCTTATGTGTAGCTGTTACTCGGCGTCGTGGTGACGGCGGGGCTTGCGGCCTCCATTGTCACCGGGACGGCGCGGACGGTCGTTGCGCTCGGAGCGCTCGCGACGCGGACGCTCACGACGCTGGAAGTGCTCGCCGTCGCCCTCGGAGGCACCCTCAGCACGTGCCGGGGCCTCGGGCTTATCCAGACGATCGAGCGAGATCTTACCGCGATCGTCGACCTCGATGACGACGACCTTGACCTCGTCGCCGACGTTGAGGACGTCCTCGACCTTCTCCACGCGGCCCTTGGCGACGCGGGAGATGTGCAGCAGGCCGTCCTTACCGGGCAGCAGGTTCACGAAGGCGCCGAAGGGCTGGATGGAGACCACGCGACCGGTGTACTCCTCGCCCGGCTCGGGAACCTTGATGATGAGCTTGATGCGCTCGACGGCCTGGTCGACGGATTCGCCGGTGCCGCCGACAAAGACGGTGCCGTCCTCCTGGATGTCGACCGAGGCGCCGGTCTCGTCCTGGATGCCGCGGATGACCTTACCGCCGGAACCGATGACGTCGCGGATCTTGTCGGTCGGAACCTGAATGGAGACGATGCGCGGAGCGGTGCTGCGCGTGGTGTGGCGCGGCTCGGGGATCACATCGAGCATCTTCTGCAGAATGAAGGCGCGACCCTCCTTGGCCTGCTGCAGGGCGCGGGCCAAGATGTCGAAGGTGAGGCCGGTGGCCTTGTTGTCCATCTGGAGGGCGGTGATGCCCTCGGTGGTGCCGGTGACCTTAAAGTCCATGTCGCCCAGGAAGTCCTCGAGACCCTGGATGTCGGACAGGACCACGGTCTTGCCCTCCTCCTGGATCAAGCCCATGGCAATACCGGAGACCGGGCGCTTAATGGGCACGCCGCCGTCCATAAGGGCGAGCGTGGAGCCGCAGGTCGAAGCCATCGAAGAGGAGCCGTTGGACTCCATGACCTCGGAGACGACGCGGATGGCGTAGGGGAACTCGTTCTCGTCGGGGAGCACCGGAAGCAGGGCGCGCTCGGCCAGGTTGCCATGGCCGATCTCGCGGCGCTTGGGGCTGCCCATGCGGCCGGTCTCGCCGGTGCAGAACGGCGGGAAGTTGTAGTGGTGCATATAGCGCTTGCCCTCGGTGGGCTCGATGGTATCCAGACGCTGGCCCTCGTTGAGCATGCCGAGCGACAGGACGGAAAGCACCTGGGTCTGGCCACGCTGGAACAGGCCGGAGCCGTGAACGAGCGGCAGGTAGTTGTCCTTCACCATGATGGGGCGAATCTCATCGGCGGCACGGCCGTCGACGCGCTCACCGGTCTCGACGACCATGGTGCGCATGGCCTTCTTCTCGAGCTTCTTGAGCGCCACGGGGATCTCGCGCTCCCAAGCGGCCTGCTCCTCCTCGGTGAACTCGGCACGGATGGACTCCTTCAGAGCCTCGACCTTGCCGATACGGGAGAGCTTGTCGGCGTCGCGAAGGGCGGCTGCCATCTCGTCGTAGTGGGCGAAGATGCGCTCCTGGACCTCCTCGACGGCCTGGTCGAGCGGGTACTCCTTCTTGACGATGGGGCCGTTGACCTGCTCCCACTCGGCGACGAACTCGTCCTGAGCCTGGCAGAAGGCAGCAAGGGCCTCCTGGCCAAACTTCATGGCGGCGAGCATGTCGTCCTCGGAGATCTCCTCGGCGCCGGCCTCGACCATCGAGATGAAGTCGGCAGAGCCGCCCAGCTCCAGGTCCAAATCGGAGTTCTCGCGCTCCTCGTAGGTGGGGTTGACGATAAACTCGCCAGTCTCCACGTTGCGGCCGATGCGCACGCAGGCAAGCGGACCCTCGAAGGGCACGCCACCGAGCGTCATAGCCAGGGAAGCACCCATGACGTTGATGACGTCGAAGGGGTTGACCTGATCGGCGACGAGCGAGATGGCGACGATATGCACCTCGTTGCGGAAGCCGTCCGGGAAGCTCGGGCGAATCGGACGGTCGATCATGCGCGCGGTGAGCGTGGCCTTCTCGCTGGGACGGCCCTCACGCTTGAGGTAACCACCCGGGATGCGGCCGGCGGCGTACATCTTCTCGTTGAAGTCGACGGTCAGCGGGAAGAAGTCGTAGTTCTTGCGCTCCTTGGAGACGACCACGGTGTCGAGCATCGTGGTGTCGCCCTGCTTGACCAGGCAGGCGCCGGTGGCCTGCTTGGCAAGCTCGCCCGACTCAAAGGTGTAGGTCTTGCCGTACAGCTCAAAGGTCTTGGATACGAGTGTCATTGTTCTCCTTTACCCCACAGGCCCCTTGCCTGCGGGCTTCTCATGTGACGCGGGCCCCCTGCCCCCGCCACGCTTCAGAGCGTGATTGTTCACGCCCTTACACAAAAAGAGCGCCCCGCTGCGCAGGACGCTCTTAGCATGTACAAATCCTTACTGGATGTTGTCGCGGATGCCCAGAGCCTTGATGAGCTCACGGTACTCGACGATGTCGTTCTTCTTGATGTAGGAGAGAAGACGACGACGACGGCCGACGAGCATGAGCAGGCCACGACGGGTGTGGAAGTCCTTCTGGTGGGACTTCATGTGCTCGGTCAGCTCCTTGATGCGCTCGGACAGGATGGCGACCTGAACCTTGGGGTTACCGGTGTCGACCGGGGTGTTACCGAACTGGGCAGTCAGCTCCGCCTTGCGCTCTTTGGAAACAGTCATTGTTTCACCTTTCGTTTTACGTCGCCCGCGGGCGACTCGATTCGCCTCGGACTGGGAAGCCGCCGGTGGAGCGAGCAACCAAGGTCGAGGTACCAACAAGTCGGTATGTTACCACAAGCAGCCCGCCCCTGCGCATCATCACCGACCCAACATGAATTCCATCGCACGGAGGCGCTGATCGGTGTGCGTCGCAGCCCAAACATGCGAAAGCCCCAGCAAAAAGGCTGCGGTATGGGGGTCGATCCTCTCGGCCATGAGTGCATCGAAGGTCATGGACATGAGGGCGCGCAGCCATGCGACCTCGCCGGTCGACACCAGCTCGGCACCCGGAACGCTCGACGCGCACGACCCGCACAGAAGCCCGCCGGCTTGGGCCGAAAAATGCGACAGCATGGGGTCTCCGCACAGCACGCAGGCCGAGAAATCGGGTCGATAGCCAACGTGCGATAGCAGCTTAAACACATATGCCGCCACAAGTAGATCCATGTGCGCCGTGTCGAGCCCGCTGCCCACTAGGGCAAGCGCTCGCTGCGTGATGGCAAAGGTAAACGGGTCCTCGGCATCCTCGAACGAGCACACGCGCGCGACCTCGGCGATCGCGCTTGCGGCGCAGGTCGTCTCGTAATCGGGCGCAGCTCCGAGCGGCGCCTCCATAAGCTCGGCCTGGGAAACCACATCGAGCGACCGTCCATGCGCGAGCAGCATATCGACAGTACAGAACAGCTCGCAGCGCGCAGCCAGGCGCCCACCGGGTTTGCGGGCGCCCTTTGCCACGGCACGAACCTGCCGACCCCGCTCGTCAAGCATCGTCAGGATCAGGTCCGTCTCTTTGAGCTTCGTCTTGTCGAGGACGAGCACCTTCGTGCGATATGTCCGGGAGCCTGCCATGCGCGCCGCGCGCCCTTAGTCCTCGGCGTTGTAGCCAAAGCGGCGAATCTGGGCCTCGTCGTCACGCCAGCCGGCCTTGACCTTCACGTCCAGCTCCAAAAAGACCTGCGTGCCAAAGATACGCTCAAGATCGCGGCGGGCGTCGATACCGATATGCTTGATCATCTCGCCGCCCTTGCCGATGATGATGCCCTTTTGGCCCTCGCGCTCGACGTAAATGGTGGCGTGCACGCGCAGCACCTTCTTGGTCTGCTCGAGCGCGTCGCAGATTACGCCAACGGAGTGAGGGATCTCATCACGGGTGCGGCGCAAGACCTTCTCGCGCACAAACTCGGCAACGAGCGTCTCATCGGAAGCGTCGGTACCCATGTCCTCGGGGAACCAACGCGGGCCCTCGGGCAAAAAGTGCGCAACGGTCTCGATAAAGGCATCGACGTTGAAGTTCTTGACCGACGACGTCACGATCTCGTCGTCATATTCCATGAGCTCGTGGGCTGCCTTAAGCTGCTCCATGACCTGTGCGGGGTCGGCCTCATCGGCCTTGGTGAGCACCAGGACCTTCTTGGAACGAGCGTTCTTGACGCGCTCGGCAACCCAGGCGTCTCCCCTGCCGATCGGCTTGGTGGCATCAATCAAAAACGCGACGACGTCGACATCGTTCAACTCGAACAGCGCGCTCTTGTTGAGCTCGGACCCCAGGCCGTCCTTGGGCTTATGGATACCCGGGGTATCGACAAAGACCAGCTGGTAGCCGGGACGGTTGACGACGGCGCGCATGCGGCGGCGGGTCGTCTGGGCCACTGGCGAGGTGATGGCGACCTTTTTGCCATAGCAGGCATTGAGCAGTGTGGACTTGCCGGCGTTGGGGCGGCCGACCAGGGCCACGAAGCCGCTGCGGAAACCGGGCTCAACGTCGCCAAAGCCCGCGAGGCTATCGTCCTCGTCGCACAGGGCGTCGAGCTCCTCGTCGCTCATGCCCTCAAACGGATCGAACTCCTCGACATCCTCATAGGCATCGTTCGCTTCGGCATCCACCGCATCCAGGGACTCGTCGTCCAAAATTTCTTCGATAGGCTGCATATTGTCGGACATGGAAATCCCTTTCTAAATAAAGCCGAGCGCGTGGGCAAATACCAGCAAGCCCACAATCGCGGCGGTAATGGAAAGTACGTAAACGGAGGCGGCGGCGATATCCTTCGCGCGCTTTGCCAGCGGATGGAGTTCCTGGGTCGCTAGATCGACAATCGCCTCCATGGCGGTGTTGCACAGCTCGCCGTGAATCACCAGGCCACAACAGATGATAATCGTGGCCCACTCGGCAATGTCGAGCCCCACGATGCAGCCGGCAATGACAGTGCACACGCCCACAACGAGCATGACCTTAATGTTGCGCTCGGTCTTGACGGCGGTGACGAAGCCCTCCATGGCGTAGGAGAACGACTTTAAGAAGGATGGATGGTCCTTGTTCGATCCGGGAATCATAGACGGCTCCTAGTCGTGGGCGTGGTTGGTGATGGGGCCGACGTGGACCAGCTTGGGGTCCTCGCCGCGCTCGAGCGCCAGATCGCGAAGGATGGCGTCCTCGCGAGCCTCCATGACCTCGGCCTCGTCGTCCTCGATATGGTCATAGCCCAGCAGGTGCAGCATGCCATGCACGAGCATCAGGCGGCACTCGTCGGCAGGGCTATTGCCAAAGCCAGGGGCCTGACGGGCAATGACCTGCGGGGCCAGGATGATATCGCCGAGCTCGAGCGTCTCATCGGCGGGAATATCCTCGTCAAAGGCCGAGTCGCATTCAAACGAGAGGACATCGGTGGTACGGTCGATACCGCGCCACTCGTGGTTGAGCTCGTGCATCTCGTCCTCATCGACGTACGAAAGGGAAATCTCAACTTCACGCTCAACGCCCTCGGCGGCAAGCACGACCTCGCAGATGTGCTCTACCTCCTGCGCGTCGAGCAGCGTATCGAGCTCGGCATCGTTGCTGATCAATACACTCAACGGGACTCCTTTCGGTCGTGCACGCGTTTCTCGCGTACATCATCATAAGCGTCGTATGCCTCGACGATACGCCCCACCAAGGCATGACGCACCACGTCGGCACGCTCGAGGTGCGAAAATGCGACATCGTCGACACGGCCCAAAATCTGCTCAACGTCGGCAAGACCGCCACGACGACCCACCAGGTCGCGCTGACTCAGGTCGCCGGTAATCACAAACTTGGAGTTAAAGCCCAGGCGTGTCAGGAACATCTTCATCTGCTCGGGCGTGGTATTTTGAGCCTCGTCGAGCACCACAAAGGCATCACTCAGCGTGCGGCCGCGCATGTAGGCAAGCGGGGCGATCTCGATCACGCCGCGCTCCATGAGCTCATCGGTGCGTTCGCGATCCATCATGTCAAAAAGGGCGTCGTAGAGCGGACGCATGTAGGGGTCGATCTTTTCCTCGAGGGTTCCGGGCAAAAAGCCCAGGTTCTCCCCCGCCTCGACAACCGGACGCGTCAAGATCAGACGGCCCACCTCGTGACGCTTGAGCGCGGCAACGGCGAGTGCCATGGCCAGATAGGTCTTACCGGTACCGGCGGGGCCCAGGCCAAACGTGATGGTATGCGAGCGGATAGCATCCACGTAGCGCTTTTGGCCGAGCGTCTTGGGGCGAATGGCACGGCCGCGATACGAAAGCAGCACGTCGTCGCGAAGCGACGTAGCCTCGTGCTCACCGTCGCGCAAGACGGCAAGGCAGCGAGAGACATCGTCGGCAGACAGCGTGCGTCCGGCAGCCGCCTCGCGAAAAGCATGCTCGAAAAAGCGCGCCACGAGCTCGACCTCGTCAGGGTCACCGCTCACGGCGATGCTGTCGCCACGGGCGACCACATGGGCGCGAACCAAGCTCTCCAGCGCACGAAGGACGCCGTCGCCGGCGCCCAAAACGCGCGAGGGGTCAATACCCTCGGGAACGGTAAGTCTAATCTTCGAGGCTTCCATGAACCTCCCTGCGTGCATGGACCAAGCCGGAATCATCGACTCCGATGATAGCAACATCGAGCAGGCACGGGGCTGTGAGTCCACAGGTATCGTCAAGACGGGCATGATGGAACGAACCGAGCGTCAGGTTGTCGCCATATTCGAGCACGGCACGCTCGACGGTTCCCACGCGACGGCGAGCGTCGGCAATGGCGAGCTCCTGCGCCGCGGCTCGCATGCGGCGGCTGCGCTCGGCCATGACCTCGGGCGGCACCTGGTCGGGCATATCGGCAGCAAGGGTACCGGGACGCTTGCTGTAGCGGAACACGTGCATACGCGAGAAGCCCACGCGGCGGCACAGCGCCAGCGACTCCTCAAAATCCTCGTCCGTCTCGCCGGGAAAACCGACGATGACATCGCACGAAAGGGACGCCTGAGGCAAGTTGGTGCGAATCATGCGCACCGTCTCCTCGAAGGCCTCGGCGCTATAGGGACGGCCCATGCGATGCAGCGTCCGTGTGCAGCCGGACTGCACGGGCAGGTGTAAAAACGGGGCGATGCGCTGCGGATAGCGCGCCATGACCTTAAGCAGGGACTCGGAGATATCCATGGGCTCGACCGAGGAAATGCGCACATGCGGAATAGACGTGCGCTCCATAATCGCCTCGAGCAGCTCATCGATCTCGACGTGTTCATCAGTCGCGCTCTTGCCATCGTAGGCGCCCAGGTTCACACCTGTCAGCACCACCTCGGGCACGCCGGCCTCCTGGGCCTCGCGAACCTGCTCGAGCACGGACTCGACCGGCACAGAGCGCTCGGGGCCGCGGGCCTTCCACACAATACAATAGGTGCAACGATGGTTGCAGCCGTCCTGGATCTTCACGCCCAGACGCGAGCGACCGAGTGCATCGACCACCTCGCCGTCGCTGCAGGCGGGAACGTCATCGGACTCAACGCCCAGCACCTCACAGACGCGTTCGGCGACATCGATCTTGGACGGCTCGGCGATCACGCGGTCCGAAAGCTCCAGCAGCTCCTCGGGATGCAGATTGACCACGCATCCGGTCACGACCACATAGGGCTCGTTTGAATAGGCCAGCGCATGGCGAACGGCCTTACGGGTCTTGGCCTCGGCCTCGCCCGTAACGGCACAGGTGTTAATGACGATCAGCTCAGCATCCTGAGGCTCCACCATCGCAAAGCCCAGGCGCATTAGATCGGCAGTGATACGGTCGGACTCAACCCGGTTGACACGGCAGCCGAGGTTGACGACAGAGATATGAGGTGCGAGCACGCGGGCTCCTTAATCGAGGATATCGTCGAGGGCGCTCTTGATACGATCGGTCACGGATTTCTTACCGGATGCGACGTCATCGCCCATCTCGTCGGCAAAGGCGCGAAGCAGCTCGCGCTGCTTGTTGGAGAGATTGGTGGGGACGACTACGCGCAGCTGCACGATCAGGCGACCGCGCGAACCGCCACCGCCGATACGCGGCATGCCGTAATTGTTGACGCTCACGGTGTCACCGTACTGGGCGCCGGCGGGGACGCACAGCTTGACGACCTCGTCGGGCATAATGCCCTCGACCTCGATCTCGCAACCGAGCGCGGCCTGCGCAATCGCGATATCGCTTACGAGGTACAGGTCGTCGCCGTTGCGCTTAAAACGCTCGTGGTCGGCGACGCGCACGTTGACGATCAGGTCGCCCGAGGGCTCGCCACGAAGACCAGCCTCGCCAAAGCCACTCACACGCAGCTGGCGACCGGTCGAAACGCCGGCGGGAATATCGATGTCGATCTTTTCGTGCGAAGGCGTGCGGCCCTGACCGTCGCAGGTCTCGCAGGGATGGTCGATGACCGTGCCCTCGCCATGGCAGTCGGGACAAGGCGAAGAGGACTGAACCTGGCCCAGGAACGAGCGCTGGACCGTCGTGACATAGCCCGTGCCGTGGCAGCGGCTGCACTGCTTTTCCTGTGCACCCTCGGCCCTGCCGGTGCCGTTGCAATCCTCGCAGGGGGCAAGGCGGTCATAGCTGATCGTCTTTTTGCAACCGAGCGCCGCCTCCTCAAGGGTCACCGAAAGGGAGATGGCCATATCGCGGCCGCGACGACGCTCGCGGCGATTTCGGGCGCCACCGCCGGCACCGCCGCCAAAGAACGACGAGAAGAGGTCATCCATGCCCATGCCGCCAAAGATATCGTTGATATCGACGTAGCCCGAGCCGCCAGGGCCGTCCGCGGTGCCGTAACGGTCGTAGTTAGCACGCTTCTGCTCGTCGGAAAGAACGGAATAAGCCTCGTTGAGCTCTTTGAACTTGGCCTCGGCCTCGGGGTCGTCCGAAACGTCCGGGTGTACGGTACGGGCCTTCTTTAGAAACGCGCGCTTAATCGTCCGCGCGTCGGCATCCTTGTCGACGCCAAGTACCTCGTAGTAATCCCTATTTTCCGACACGACCAAATCCTTCCGACTTTCATTATTGTCACAGTGCGTCCTATACCCAAGCTGGGCCGGCCGCAAACAGAGGGGTTGATGTTATTGCATTCCGTAAGGCGAAAGCATGGCACGCTGCGAGCAGCTCGCAAACCAAACCGACACGAGCGCAAACATAAATCCGTTGACAAAACCGTTGGCAAACTGCATCGCGCCGCGCTTCCACCACAGCAGGCTGCGATGCAGTACGCCATCCGAGAGCACCATGAACAGGCCCATGGCAAACGGAATAAAACACATCACGGCAAAGGCCGAGAACACACCCGAGATGGCCGACAGCACCAAAAATGGCGCCACGATGCCCATCAGGTAAAAACCGGTACGAGCCTTGCCTTCCAGACGCTCGGCCTCAACATGGGCGCGACCGACCAAATCGCCACCCGAGGCACCGTTGGTGCCGGCGTGACCCATACCGCCAATACGGACCTCGTCGCCATCGTGCGTACCGGCAGGAAACTCAATCGTCTGCTCGGAGGTCACACGGACACGGCCGCTGCCGCCGCAATCGGGGCAGGGGTCGGCGACGACCTTACCGGAACCGCCGCACTCGGGGCAGACCGACTGAAACGTGCCGGCACCGAACAGGAAGGACAGGTCGACATCGATGTGGCCGCGACCACCGCAGCTCGGACAGGAATGTGCATGCTCGGACGAAACAGAACCCGAGCCGCCACAGTGGCCACAGGTATCGAAGCGCGTATAGCGGACGGTCTTGCGGGCACCGCCCTTGGCCTCCTTGGCGTCGAGCTTGATATCGACGACCACATTGGCGCCGTTCTCGGGATTATAGGCAGCCTGCCCGCGACGCGGCTGGCCCCAGGCGCCACCAAAGGGAAAGCCGCCCTCAAAGGGATTGCCATAGCCTGCGCTGCCGGCGTAGCCGCCGCCATAGGGCGAAGCCGTAGGAGCGCCGGCGAAGGGGTTGCCCGAGCGCATGGCGTCGTAGCGCGCACGCTTCTGCTCGTCCGAAAGCACGGCGTAGGCCTCGGAAACCTCTTTAAACTTTTCCTCGGCATCAGGTTCTTTGTTGACGTCCGGATGGAGCTTGCGGGCCTTTTGCTGGAAGGCCTTCTGTATATCACGCGAGGTGGCGTCCTTGGAGACACCCAAAATCTCGTAGTAATCTTTTTCGTTCATCGTCGCCATGCGCGGCAACCTCCTGCTCACAGCAGCGTATATATTGCGGTAATTCTACCCGAGCGGCCTAAGCTAGACCCCAAAACAGCTCGAACAGCACATTTCCATCGAGCCAGCCCAAGTGGGTGGGCGCTAAACGGGCGTGGGCACGACCTGCGATAACGTCTTTCGAGGCGATACGCCCCGAAAGCCCTTCAACATGATCGGGCACCCAGGTGGCAAGGCCCAACTCGAGCGCACGGTCACAGGCCGCCGCCAGCTCGTCCACGGGGACCAAGCTAGCCGAGCGCACCAACAGATCGGGCCCAATGCCACGCGTCATGCGGCAGGCGAGCATCAAATCCTCGGCCGCAGCCTCACGCCGCGACAGATACTCGGCATCAAACGTCGTCGCGGCATCGTCGCGTTGCACCAAGCGCACGCGATACGCATCGCCGCGAGCGGGCACGTCGGGAAACAGCCCGGCCAAGCGATCGAAATCCTCGGCGTCGAGCATACCGGCGGCAGAGCGACCCAAGCCCAGATAGCCCTGTCCCGTCCAATAGGCAATGTTGTGGGCGCACTCATGGCCGTCGAGCGCGTAGCTTGCCACCTCATACGGGTGATAGCCGGCCGCGCCCAGGCACTCACGCGCCGCATCCATGCATGCAGCCTGAAAATCCTCGTCGGGCTCGAGCGACTCGTCGTGACACGCCATACGGTAGAGCGGCGTGCCTTCCTCGAGCGTGAGCGGGTACACCGATACATGATGCGGCGCTGCCGCCAACACGCCATCGAGCGTGCGCTGCCAGCTTACGGCGGTCTGCCCGGGAAGTCCGCACATCAGGTCGCAGGACACATCGAGCCCAGCGTCCTTAACCGTCGTGATGGCAGCGAGCGCCCGATCGGCATCGTGAATGCGACCGATGGTGGTAAGCTCGGCGTTATCGAGCGTTTGCACGCCCAGAGAGACGCGTGCGACACCAACCTCGGCAAGCGCAGTGGCAAGCTCGGCGGTCAACGACTCAGGATTGGCCTCGCAGGTAAACTCAACGGGCTTACACCACGCAGAGATACGCCGGGCAAGTTCTACCAGACGCTCCCCCGCCAGCGACGGCGTGCCGCCGCCAACATAGACGGTGCGGATCTGTGCAAGCGCGCCTGCGTCGCCAAAGGCATCGAGGCGCGCATAAAGCTGCTCAAAATAGGCATCGAGCGCAGCGCTCAGGTCGCACGGAGCAATACTGCGCGAGTCAAAGTCGCAGTACCGGCACTTTTGGGCGCAAAACGGCACATGCACGTACAGCGCGGTAACGGCCACCGTTAGGCCTCCAGCGGATGCGCGGGCACCGACTCGCCGGCGGCAAGTGCGGCCTCGCAGGCCACCACATCGCGCTCGATATCATCGACCAATGCCATGAACTCCTCGTATGTGGAGCAACGCACCACCTGGGCGCGCCAGGCCGCAGCATGGGGCATGCCCTTTAGATACCAGCTCGCGTACGTACGTGCACGCGACATGAGCGGCAGCAGCTCGTGCGTGAGCGTCAGGTGCTCGCGCAGGGCATCCAGGCGCTCGACAGAGCTGCGCACCGGCACCGGTATGCCATCGAGCGCAAGGGCGCGGGCATCGCCGAACACCCAGGGGTTGCCATAGATACCGCGCGCGATGAACACCGCACTGGCACCCGAGCTTTGCAGATGCTCCGCCGCGTCCTCGGCCGAGAACACATCGCCCGAACCAATCACGGGAATCTCGACGGCGTCGGCCACCTCATCGACGACCGACCAATCGGCCTGGCCCGTATAGAGCTGCGTGGCACAGCGACCATGTACCGCCACCGCAGCTGCCCCTGCACCCTCGAGCATCTGGGCAAATGTCGCGGCATTGCGATCCTCGGCATAAAAGCCTTTGCGAATCTTAACGGTCACGGGCACGTGCGCCGCGCCCACCGCCGCCTCGACGATCTGCTCGGCCAGCTCGGGCGTGCGCATGAGCGCCGAGCCCTCGCCCTTGGTAACGACTTTGCGAGCGGGGCATGCCATATTGATATCGATCAGCGTCAGGCGATCGCCAACGCGCTCCTCGACGGCGGCGACGGCGCTCGCAAACTGATCGGGTTTGGAGCCAAAGAGCTGCACGCAAATCTGCTGCTCTTCGTCGGCCGGCAGCACCAGGCGCCACGTCTTATTGCTGGCATAGGCAAGGCCCGCCACGCTCACCATCTCGCTATAGGCAAGATGGGCACCGCGGCGGCGGCACATGATGCGATAGGCGGGATCGGTCACGCCGGCCATGGGGGCCATAAGGAACGGCTGCTCGGTATAAGCACCCAGCAGCCGCGTACTGTATTCAGAAAGCGCCATGGGACCTACTCGTCCACCTTGAGGATCGCCATAAAGGCCTCCTGCGGGACCTCGACCGAACCGATGGCCTTCATGCGCTTCTTGCCCTCTTTCTGCTTCTCGAGCAGCTTGCGCTTACGCGAGATATCGCCGCCGTAACACTTAGCCAGCACGTCCTTGCGGCGCGCCTTGACGGTAGAGCGGGCGATGATCTTGTTGCCGATGGCGCCCTGAATAGGCACCTCGAAAAGCTGGCGCGGGATGATTTCCTTGAGCTTGTCGCACAGGCCGCGGGCCAGGCCATAGGCCTTGTCCTTGTGCACGATAAACGAAAGCGCGTCCACCTCGTCGCCCGAAAGCAAAATATCGAGCTTAACGAGCTCGGAGGGACGGTACTCATTGAACTCGTAGTCGAGCGAGGCATAGCCCTTGGTACGGCTCTTGAGCTGGTCAAAGAAGTCCAGGATGAGCTCGGCGAGCGGCATGTCGAAGCGCATCTCGACCGATTTGCTTGTGAGATGGATCATGTCGGTCGTAATGCCGCGGTGCTCGATAGCGAGCTGCATGACGGCGCCCGTATACTCGGGCGGGCAGATAATCTTGGCCTTGAGGTAGGGCTCCTCGATGCGCTCGATGCGCGTAGCCTCGGGCAGATCCTGCGGGCTGCGAACATCAATCATCTCGCCGTCGGTCTTATAGACGTGATAGTCCACCGAAGGGCTCGTAGCAATGAGGTCAAGGTTGAACTCGCGCTCCAGGCGCTCCTTGACGACTTCCATATGCAGCAGGCCTAAGAAGCCCACGCGGAAGCCAAAGCCGAGCGCCACCGAGGTCTCGGGCTCCCACACCAACGACGGGTCGTTGACATGCAGCTTATCGAGAGCGTCGCGCAGATTCTCGTAATCCTTGTTGTCAATTGGAAACAGGCCCGTGTAGACCATGGGCTTGGCCTCGCGGTAGCCAGGAAGCGGCTCGGGACAAGGATTCGACGCCCAGGTAAGGGTGTCGCCCACGCGAACGGCCTCGGGGTCCTTCAGGCCCGTGACCACGTAGCCCACCTCGCCGACCGTCAGCGCGTCGACCGGCGTCTCGGCAGGACGCTTGACGCCCACGCCGTCGACCAAAAAGTCACCTTCTGCCTGCATCATACGCAGGGTATCGCCCTTTTTAATGGAGCCGTCAAAAACACGGACCGTGGCAACGACGCCGCGGTACTCATCAAAATACGAGTCCAGGATGAGCGCCTTGAGCGGCGCGTTCGCATCGCCCTTGGGCGGTGAGATCAAGAAGACGATAGACTCCAGCAAATCGTGAATGCCCTCGCCGGTCTTGCCCGATACGCATACGGCATCGTCAGCGGGAATGGCCAGGTCATCCTCGATCTCGGTCTTGACCTCGTCGGGGTGTGCAGAGGGAAGGTCAATCTTGTTGATGGCGGGCACGATATCCAGGTTGGCGTTCATGGCGAGCGTCGCGTTGGAGACGGTCTGCGCCTCGACGCCCTGGGTGGCGTCGACGACGAGCACCGCGCCCTCGCAGGCAGCCAGCGAGCGCGAGACCTCGTAGGTAAAGTCCACGTGGCCCGGCGTATCGATCAGGTTGAACTGATACGTCTCGCCATCGTCAGCGTCATAGGAAACGCGAACGGCATTGGACTTGATCGTAATGCCGCGCTCGCGCTCGATATCCATGGTGTCGAGCAGCTGCGACTCCATGTCGCGCTCGTCGACGGTATGGGTGAGCTCGAGGATGCGGTCACTGATCGTGGACTTGCCATGGTCGATGTGCGCAACGATCGAGAAGTTGCGGATGTGGGAAATGTCAATTGAAGTATTCATGCGGAATATCTTACCCGAGCGGTACAAAAAATGGAGCCTGTTCCATAAAACAGGCTCCTTTTATGCGCGTAATCTGTGTGGTGTGAAATTTACAACTTAGGCGTTGATGCTGTTCACGAGCTTGGCAAGACCGGACTTGCGGTTGGAAGCCTGGTTCTTGTGGATAACATGCTTGGCGGCAGCCATGTCGAGACGCTTGGTAACGGTCTTGAGGGCAGCCTGGGCCTTCTCGGCGTCGCCCTCGGCGACGGCGGACTGGACGTGCTTGGTCAGCGTCTTGAGCTCGGACTTGACAGCCTTGTTACGCATGCGAGCTGCCTCATTGGTGCGGATACGCTTCTTCTGAGACTTGATGTTTGCCACTTCTGGAGTTCCTTTCGAGTTCCTTGCAAAAAATGTATGACACCTCTGAGACACGGTGAGGTCATGCAAGCGCCTACTATAGCACGCTCCCCCTCAAAGGGATAGAACGAATTTGTCAAATAGGCAGGTATCATCACGATTTTCTCAAGATGTTCGTAATCCAGAGCAAAAGCGCGGTCTG
>JAXJCX010000114.1:0-65051 GCA_036302225.1 Collinsella sp. | reverse complement strand
GACGCCGGCTGGCCATGAGACGCCGGCTGGCCATGAGACGCCGGCTGGCCATGAGACGCCGGCTGGCCCTCGCCGCGCTAGTTGCGCCTGCCGCCGCCGTTGGCGCCCTGCCGTCCCTGGGCGGCGCGGTTGCGGCCTGCGGTGTTCTGCGCGCGCGACATGCCGCCGTGCCCCTTGCTGCCCTTAGGCCCCTTGCCAGCGGCGCCACCGTGGGCCTTGCCGCCCTTCTTGCCGGTGCCGTGTCCGCCGCCGGCAGACGTCTCGCCCGGGCGTGGCGGCACGGGACGGATCAGGCAATGTTTGGTGTAGCCGATCAGGTCGCGACGGCCGGCCTTCTCCAGTGCCTCACGCACCAGCTTGTAGTTCTCGGGCTTGCGGTACTGGATGAGCGCGCGTTGCATGGCCTTCTCGTGCGGGTCGCGCGCCACATAGATCGGTTTCATGGTGCGCGGGTCCACGCCGGTGTAGTACATGCACGTCGACATGGTGGACGGTGTGGGGTAGAAGTCCTGCACCTGCTCGGGCATGTAGCCCATGTCGCGCACGGCTTCGGCAAGGTCCACGGCTTCCTTCATCGTCGAGCCGGGGTGGCTCGAGATCAGATACGGCACCACGTACTGCTTGAGTCCGTACTCGCGGTTCAAGCGTTCAAATTTACGGCAGAATGCGTCGTAGACAGCTCGGCTCGGCTTGCCCATCACAGACAGCACGGCGTCGCTCACGTGCTCGGGCGCTACGCGCAGCTGGCCCGAGACGTGATGCTCCAGCAGCTCGCGCAAAAACTCGTCCGAGGCATCGGCCATGGTGTAGTCAAAGCGGATGCCGCTGCGGACGAAGACCTTTTTGACGCCCGGCAGCTGGCGCAGGTCGCGCAACAGCTGCGTGTAGCCGCTCTCGTCGACCACCATGTTCTTGCATACGCTCGGCCACAGGCAGCGCTTGTTCTTGCACACGCCGTGCTTGAGCTGCTTGTCGCAGGCAGGGCGGCTAAAGTTGGCCGTCGGCCCGCCCACGTCGTTGATGTAGCCCTTAAACTCGGGGTCGCGCGTGAGCAGCTCGGCCTCGCGCATGATCGAATCGTGGCTGCGCATCTGCAGCACACGGCCCTGGTGGAAGGTAAGGGCGCAAAACGAGCACTCGCCAAAGCACCCGCGGTTGGAGCTAATGGAAAACTTGATCTCGGCAAAGGCCGGCACGCCGCCTGCCGCGTCGTAGTCGGGATGCCAATCGCGTGCGTAGGGGAGTTCGGCCACCTCGTCCATCTCATCGGTCGTTAACGTCGCCGACGGCGGGTTCTGCACCACATAGACGCTGTTGGGGTAGGGCTCTACCAGGCGATGTCCGGTGATGGGGTCCATATTCTGCTGCTGCACGTTAAAGCTGCGCGCGTAGTTGAGCTTGTCGGCGGCAAGGTCGTCCCAGCTGGGCAGCAGGTCGTAGTCGTAGACCTCGTCGAGCGAGCTGGTGCGGTAGACGATGCCGTTGATATAGGTGATCTGATCGACGGGTAGTCCCGCGTCGAGCGCGTCGGCGATCTCGACGATCGCGTGCTCGCCCATGCCGTAGATGAGGATGTCGGCGCCCGAGTCGAGCAGTACCGAGCGCTTGAGCTTGTCCTGCCAGTAGTCGTAGTGGGCCAGGCGGCGCAGGCTCGCCTCGATGCCGCCGATGATGATGGGGGCGTCCTTGAACGTCTGGCGGATGAGGTTGCCGTAGACCGTGACGGCACGATTGGGACGGTGCCCCTCCTCGCCACCGGGGGTATAGGCGTCGGTGTGGCGGCGGTGCTTGGTCACCGAATAGTGGTTGACCATGGAGTCCATGTTGCCGGCGCTGACGAGAAAGCCCAGGCGCGGCTCGCCGAGCACAGTGATGCTGGCGGGGTCAGTCCAGTCGGGTTGACAGATGATGCCCACCTTGTAGCCGTGCGCGTCGAGGACACGGCTGATGATGGCCATGCCAAAGCTGGGATGGTCCACGTAAGCATCGCCGCAGACGTAGACAAAGTCGCACTGGTCCCAGCCGCGCGCATCCATGTCGGCCCGGCTGACGGGGAGAAACTTATCGCGGCCCGGGCGCCAGGGGCGGACGGGCGCAGCCGGGGTATGCGTGGGGCGCGAATCTTGGGCCTTACCGCCGCGCTTTTGCTGCTGGCCGCGCTGGGCGTGCTTGCCGTGCTGGTTGTGCTGAGCGTCCTGGGGCTTTTTTGCCACGATTCCTCCTGTTGTTAGTATGCTGCACGTAATTGTAACCAGTCTTTTTGGGACGGCGCTAAAAAGACTGGCGGAGTACACGAGGCTTCGGGTGTCGGCGCCGCGCCCGCCGTTTGTTTCCAGACTGTGTATCCGCGCGTTGGAGAACCCGTCTCGCGCGCACGTCATGTTGTCAATGGGTTACAGTATGAACGGCGGCTATGTCTCCGCCAACGCACGAGAGAGTCGTCAACAAGGAGGATGCACGACGATGCAGCGTGCCAAACAGATATCGGAGTCTATTGAGCTGGGCATTATCTTGGCGCTCGCCGGTGGCTTTATGGACGTGTATTCGTACATTGGGCGCGACCATGTTTTCGCCAACGCGCAGACGGGCAACATCCTGCTCGTGGGCGTGAGCATCTCGGAGGGCAACTGGGCACTTGCGGGGCGCTACTTCTTCCCTGTGGTGTCGTTTGCCGTGGGCATTATGCTTGCCGACCTGGTTCACGAGCGGTTTGGCAGCGTGATCCACTGGCGTCAGGTGACGGTGTTCTTTGAAGCCGTTATCTTGCTTGGCGTGAGCTTTATCCCCGGTGGCGGTTACAACCTGCTCGCCAACTGCCTCACCTCGTTTGCCTGCGGCATGCAGGTCGAGAGCTTCCGCAAGATCCACGGTCACGGCATTGCCACGACGATGTGTATCGGCAACCTCCGTAATGCCTTGCAAAACGTGGACGACTACATCATCACCCATAGGCGTGGCTTTTTGGAAAACGGCCTGCTGTACTTTGGCGTGATCTTTACCTTTGTGTTTGGCGCCGTGCTGGGCAACTGGTGCATTGAGCGCATGGGCCTGCACGCCATTGCGGTGGCGAGCGTGCTGCTGTTTGTCGCGTTTGGCATTATGTTTATCGACCGCGAGCGCGATTTGCGCTTTCGCTGGAAGCGCGCCTGCGAAGATTGGAAAGACGCCTGCCAAAAATAACGGCAGGATATGGCAGGGGGCAGTTCCCTTGTCAGATAGATCGATAATGGGGAGGGGACGGCCATCTCGGCCGCCCCTTTTTTGTTTAGTGGCCAGGCGGTGACGATACCAGTTGTTGAAACGCTTTAACACCTTTGACGTTCTCACGTGCTTTTTGTTTCAAAAGCGTTAGGATGGGACTTATAGCGCGGGGCGTAATGGATGCCCCGCACACGATGGGAGGCTATCAATGGCTAATCGTTTCGTTCTCAACACCATCTCTTATCATGGTTCCGGCGCCATCAAGGAGATCCCCGGCGAGCTCCAGCGTCGCGGCTACAAGAAGATCTTCGTCTGCTCCGACCCCGACCTGGTCAAGTTTGGCGTTACCGCTAAGGTGACCGACGAGCTCGACGCCGCCGGCATCGCTTGGAGCCTCTACTCCGAGATCAAGCCCAACCCCACTATCCAGAACGTCAAGGACGGCGTCGAGGCCTTCAAGGCCGCCGAGGCTGACGCTATCGTGACCATTGGTGGTGGCTCCTCCATGGACACCGCCAAGGCTATCGGCATCATCATCAACAACCCCGAGTTCGCCGATGTCCGCAGCCTCGAGGGCGTTGCTCCCACTAAGAACCACGCCGTGTTCACCATCGCCGTGCCGACGACCGCCGGTACCGCTGCTGAGGTGACCATCAACTACGTCATCACCGACCCCGAGAAGGTTCGCAAGTTCGTGTGCGTCGACACCAACGACGCCCCCGAGGTCGCCGTCGTCGACCCCGACATGATGGCTTCCATGCCCGCCGGCCTTACCGCCTCCACTGGCATGGACGCTCTGACCCACGCCATCGAGGGCTACACCACCAAGGGCGCTTGGGAGCTCTCCGACATGTTCCACTTTGAGGCTATTAAGCTGATCAGCGAGAACCTGCGCGACTCCGTCGCCGAGGCCAAGTCCGGTCAGCCCGGCTCCGGCCGCGAGGGCATGGCTCTTGGCCAGTATGTCGCCGGCATGGGCTTCTCTAACGTCGGCCTGGGCATCGATCACGCCATGGCTCACACCCTGTCCGCTCACTACGACACCCCGCACGGCGTTGCTTGCGCCATGCTGCTGCCGATCGCCATGGAGTTCAACAAGCCGGTTTGCGCCGAGCGCCTGGCCAAGGTTGCCGTCGCCATGGGCGTTGACACCTCGGGCATGAGCACCGACGAGGCTGCCGACGCCGCTATCGCCGCCGTTAAGCAGCTTTCCGCCGACGTGAACATCCCGCACGTCTGCGAGGCCATGAAGGCTGACGAGATCGAGGTCCTGGCCAAGGACGCCATGGCCGACGCCTGCTTCCCGGGTAACCCGCGCGAGGCAACGCTCGACGACGTCATCGAGCTCTTCAAGAAGATCTGCCCGGCTGCTTAACCTGGTTCGGCGGGCCCCGCCCGTTAGCCCCAGAATCGTCCTCGGACATGTCGGAAGCCCCCGCTGCGCACTTCGTGCGGCGGGGGCTTCCTCCGTCCTGCGGAAAGATCGTGGGGCTAACGGGCAGGGCCAGCCGGCTCGTTATCGTGGCGGGCGCAGTTCTGGGGAGCTCGATGGATCATCTCGCTAGGTAAAAAAGATGGCTCGCGGTGGTATTGTTGCTGTGGGTTTAATTCGATATGAAAGGGTGACTTTGGTGTCCAAGATGGATTCTACGCTCTCCTATATTACTGACCAGTTGAAGACGCTTACCTCGATTGCCTCGCCTACGGGCTATACCCGTGCGGCGACTGATTATCTAATGGAAACGTTGCGCGATATGGGCTTTGGCCCCGAGCGTTCCAATAAGGGCAACGTGCTGGTTGAGCTTGGCGGCGAGGGTGAGCCGCTTGTGTTGGCGAGCCATGTCGATACCCTGGGCGCCATGGTGCGCTCCATTAAGGACAATGGTCGCCTGCGTCCCACGACGCTTGGTGGGCATCAGTGGTCTACGGCCGATGGCGAGAACTGCACCGTCTACACGCGTGACGGCAATGTGTACACGGGCGTGGTCCTCAATACCGAGCCTTCGGCGCATGTGGCCGACGAGCCGGTCAAGACCGTCGAGAAGAATATGGAAATCCTACTCGACGAGAACGTTGACAGCAAGGACGATGTGCTCGAGCTGGGTATTCAGACCGGCGACATCATCGCTATGGATCCGCGTACCACGGTGACGGAGAGCGGCTATATTAAGAGCCGCTTCCTGGATGACAAGCTGTCGGCGTCGATCCTGCTGGGTCTGGCCCGCGCCGTTGCTGACGGCGAGGTGTCGCTTTCGCGCAAGGTGTCGCTGCTCTTTACCGTGTACGAGGAAGTCGGCCACGGCGGCGCCTTTGTGCCGGCCGACACGCGCGAGATGATCAGCGTTGACATGGGTTGCGTGGGAGACGACCTGGGCTGCACCGAGCGCATGGTGTCGATTTGCGCCAAGGATTCGGGCGGCCCCTACAACTACGACCTGGTGACCACGCTGTCTAATATCGCGCGCGAGTTGGAGCTCGATTACGCCATCGACGTGTACCCGCATTACGGTTCCGACGTCGAGGCCGCGCTTTCGGCCGGTTACGACATTCGCCATGGCCTGATCGGCCCCGGCGTGTACGCGAGCCACAACTACGAGCGCAGCCACATCGACGGCGTGCGCAACACCTACGAGCTCGTCCGCGCCTACGTGCAGCGCTAGGGGAGCAGCGGCCTCGGCTGGCACAGCAGTACCGACCGAGGCCGCCCACTGTAAGTTGCGGTGAAATAGGGACTGTTTAAGCGTTTAAAACCGCCAAACAGTCCCTATTTCACCGCAACTTAGGGGGCAGTGCTGTTATCTCTGCACGTGCCGTAGCACCTCAACGGCGGCGCTTACCTCTATCGTGCGGCGCTCGAGACCGCGGCGGATGGCCTTGAGGCGATTGCCTGCTGTTGCCCATGCGCTTTGTGAGAGGATTTCGACTGCCTCGTCGACGAACCCATCGAGATGCGACGCATCGAACCAATCGAGCGAGTCAGCAAATGCTAGCTGAGTGGAAGGGTCCGGACCAAACGGTTTGGCGGCAAATCCAAACTCCCCGGCAACGAGCACGGCGGTTGGCACGTTGTACCACAGGCAATTGCCACTATCGAACAGCGGTGCAGGCCGCATTTCCAGCGTGTCGACATTGCGGATGATGCCGAAGTTTCGCCAGTGGCGGTCGCTGTTGGCCAGGAGGGCATCGCAGACAATCATCTGCGACATGGATTTTCTTACCGTGGCTTCGTCAGCCCCGTGTCTGCCAAGAAAGCGACAGTATCGATCGTATGTTGAGTTTCCTCGCTGGCCACCGAGTGCGTCCCTGATATAAGCGGCCGGCACGTATTCCTCACGGCCATTAAGAAAGTCATCGCATAGGCATACGGGCCCGTCGAACATGCGCTCGACCGTATAGGGAACAAACTCACCTTTGGATAGCAGACGCCGATGTAGAGCTGCTGCAACCGCCTCGTTAAACGGTCGCTGATCGTCCATTCCGCATCCTTTAACCAGGATGCGAACGCCATTGCGGATCATCCAGGATTTGGGGAGCTCGCCCTCGGACGTATTGTCAGGATTTTTGAGTCCGATGCCCTCAAGCCAGCCTGAACGATGCTCGGGTGCCGACCGTTCAAAATTGTTTTCGAAGTAATTGAGGTGCTGCCAATTGAGCTCGTCGCAGTCGACCGGTCTTAGCCAATAGCAATCCGAAAGCGAAAAACCCAGGCAACGAACGGGCACTTCAATACCGCTGTCAATTCCCAGCTCGCGATAGCGCGAGATGAGTCCGGGGCGGACGTCGGGCACCGACCGGTGACTCCACCACGTGTTGAGTGCTCGTTTATTCACCGTTGGAGAAGAACTCGAGCACGTGCCAAACGGCATCCTTCGTGCATCGAGTATGTCGGCAATTTCAAAGGAAAACTCGCGCGTTGGATCAAACGAGACATGCGCGACCTCGTGGTCGGCTGACATCAACGTGAACTTGCGCCCTACGTCAGCTGCGGGACGGCGCCCACGCTTACGGACCTTTTGATAACCAATCGCGGAATCGTACTGAACCATTTTCCGCCCACCGACGATATCGCACGCGAGCGTTCCCGATGCAGCCAGTTGCGATATACGGGCCTTCGTAACGCCCAGCAGGCGCGCGGCGTCACCCATGGTTATATAGTTGGAAGTATTCATCTACTGCATCACCTCGTTAAGCATTTTAATCGTTAAATATAGCAAGCACAAACATCATAATACTTAACAAAGTTGCGGTGAAATAGGGACTATTTAGCGGCTTGAAACGCTTAAACAGTCCCTATTTCACCGCAACTTATGAAGGGGATGGGGCTACTTGATGGCTGCCGTAACGGTGCCGCCGCCGAGGACGATGTCGCCGCGATAGACTACGACGGCCTGGCCGGGGGCGATGGCTCGCTGCGGCTCGTCAAAAGTTAGCAGCATTTGTCCGTCTTCGCCACGTGTAAGGGTCGCTGCCTGGTCTTTCTGACGGTAGCGGTACTTGGCACCTACACGAATGCCGCCGGCATCGAGTTCTGCCTCCATGCGGTCGGCAGGGGCGCTCCAAATCCAGTCGTTGGCCGTGAGCGCTGTGGCCGTCAGGTCCACGGCCTCGCCCAGGTGCACAATGTTGTTGGCGGCATCGACGCCCGTTACGTACACGGGATGCGCCATCGCGACGCCCAGGCCCTTGCGCTGGCCGATGGTATAGCGCAGCGCGCCGTTATGGCGTCCGACCACGCTGCCGTCGCGCCATACAATATCGCCCGGCTCGGCGGCATGTCCGCAGCGGCGCTCGATATAGCCCGCATAGTCGCCGTCCGCGATAAAGCAGATATCCTCGCTCTCGGCTTTCTTGGCGTTTATGAAGCCCTGCTCGGCGGCAATGCGGCGCACGTCGCGCTCTTTGTCCAAGCCTGCCAGCGGAAAAATCGTGTGCGCCAGACGCTCCTGCGTGAGCGAATACAAAAAGTAGCTCTGGTCCTTTTTGGAGTCCTCGCCGCGGTGCAGCTGCCAGGTGCCGTCGGGCGCCTGACTCGTTTTGGCGTAGTGACCTGTGGCGATGTAGCCGCAGCCCATGTCCAGCGCCGCATCGAGCAACGCGCCAAACTTAATATGGCGGTTGCAGATGATGCATGGGTTGGGCGTCAGCCCCTCCTGGTAGGCAGTCACGAAGCGCTCGATAACGTCGTGGTCGAAGGTTTGCTGCAGGTCGAGCACATGGTGGGGTATCCCCAGGCGCTCGGCGACGGCCTTTGCATCGGCGATGTCGCTGTCGACTTTGCTCATGCCCGTGACGGGATCGGGCGCGGGGCAGGTGAGGCGCATGGTGGCACCGACACATTCGTAGCCCTGGCTTTTGAGCAGGTACGCGGTCACGCTGGAATCGACGCCGCCGCTCATGGCGACGAGCACGCGCTTGTTGTGCATGGGGAGGTTCTCCTTGGTGGCATGTGGCCAAAAAAGAAAAGCGGCGCGGGAGGCTGGTTCCGCGCCGCAGACATTGTAGCAAGTTCGGACGTCCTGTGGGACGCCCTGATGGGATGGGCTCAGACTGCCGGGAGAGAGGAGACCGGCTCGTCCCCAGGCTCAACCTATGGGCGACAGGCCCTAGTCCTGGAAGAGCGCCGTGGACAGGTAGCGCTCGCCGGTGTCGGCAAGCAGGGCCACGATGGTCTTGCCCTCGTTCTCGGGGCGCTTGGCTAGCTGCAGTGCGGCCCACACGGCGGCGCCAGACGAAATACCCACGAGCACGCCCTCCTTGTGGCCCACGGCGCGGCCGGTGGCAAAGGCGTCGTCGTTCTCGACGGGGATGATCTCGTCATAGACCTGGGTGTCGAGGACGTCGGGCACAAAGCCGGCGCCGATACCCTGGATCTTGTGCGGGCCGGCCTGGCCCTTAGAGAGCACCGGAGAGGTGGCGGGCTCGACGGCGACGACCTGAATCTGGGGATTCTGCTCCTTGAGGAACTCGCCCACGCCGGTCACGGTGCCGCCGGTGCCGACGCCGGCGACGAAGATGTCGACCTCGCCGTCGGTGTCATCCCAGATCTCGGGGCCGGTCGTGGCCTTGTGGATGGCGGGGTTGGCGGGGTTTACAAACTGGCCGGCGATAATGCTGTTGGGGGTCTCCTTCTGCAGTTCTTCGGCCTTGGCGATGGCGCCCTTCATGCCCTTGGAGCCGTCGGTGAGCACGAGCTGCGCGCCATATGCCTGCATAAGCTTGCGGCGCTCGACAGACATGGTCTCGGGCATGGTGATGATCACCTTGTAACCGCGAGCCGCCGCCACCGAGGCGATGCCGACGCCGGTGTTGCCGCTCGTGGGCTCGATGATGGTGTAGTCGCCGCCGCGCACGAGCTTGCCGGCCTTCTCGGCCTCGTCGATCATGTTCTTGGCGACGCGGTCTTTGACGGACCCGGCGGGGTTGAAGTATTCCAGCTTGACGAGCACGCGGGCCTTGAGGTCCTCATCGGCCTCAAAGTGAGTGAGCTCCAGAAGCGGAGTGTGGCCGATAAGCTGATCGATGGACGTGTAAACATTGCTCATGGTGAACCTCCAAAGTGTTCAAATGACTGGATACCGTGTGGTTTTACGGTGTGTGTAACAGCAAAACCTATAAACCTTATAGGTTGTTCGTCTTGCTGTTGGCAAGCATAGTAGACAGTAAAGCCTAGTAACGCAATAGGAAATAGAAGATTATTACGAGTCGATTAACCAGCTTGACAGGAATAGGTATGTTCAAAACCAATTTTTCGGCTAGAATTTCTACGAATTAAAAGACCGAAAGGCAGCAATATATATGTTGGTTTCCACAAAGGGCAGATATGCCCTGCGCGTTATGGTCGACCTGGCCGAGCACCAGGCGGCTGGCCGCATTCCCCTCAAAGAGATCGCCGCGCGTCAGGGGATTTCTGAGAAATATCTGGAGAACATTTTGGCTACGCTCGTCCGCGCCAATATGCTCTCGGGCATGCGCGGCAAGGGCGGCGGTTACGTGCTCACGCGCCCGCCCGAGCAGTATACGGTGGGCGAGATCTTGCGCCTGACCGAGGGCAGCCTGGCGCCGGTCGCATGCCTGGACGGCGACTGCAAGGGCTGTTCGCGTTCGGATGAGTGCCCAACGCTCGACGTGTGGAAGAACCTGGACAAGCTCATCAACGACTACCTCGACGGCGTGACGCTCGATACGCTCGTCGCCCCCAACGAGGGCTACGACTACGTCATCTAGTCCCACCTGCCATTGGGGGACGGGGCAGAAATGCCGGATTTTCTTGCCCTCTGAGGCTCGACAAATGACAAGGCCGCCCATCGTTGCGATGGACGGCCTTCGTTTTGGCGTGTTGTGGCGGTCCGTATCCGGTCGCTTTAGTTCCTGGCGATGCTGTCGAGAATGCTGCGCATGATGGATACCAGGATGCTGCCCATAAAGGCCGATCCAAAGCCGGCAATGGAGATACCCGCGCCCAGCAGATTGACCGACAGGTAGCTGGCCAGCTCGAGCATAAAGCTGTTGACTACGAGCTGAAAAATACCAAGCGTGATAATAGTGAGCGGCAGTGAGATGACCGTCAGGAACGGCTTTACGAGCGAGTCGACGATGTTGAGGAACAGTCCCACGAAGGCAAAGCAGACCCAGGCATCGGCCATGCCGAAGGGCTGAATGCCGGGGACGAGAAACGTTGCAATCGCGATGGCGATTGAGGTCAAAAGCCAGTTGAGCAAAAAGCGCATGGTGGAGATCCTTTCTTGCGCAAGACGTGGCAAAGAGGCGTGAGAGGCACATGCCTTTGCAACTCGGATAGATGCGCGGGCACGGCCTTGTTTGGGCGCCCATTGTCTCAGATATTCGTGTAGCTTGCGTGCGCATTCGGTTTCAAAACGGCGCTCGTCCTAAAAAATGCGCCGCTGGCAGAGAGTCTTGTCGCTTTAGTTTGGTGGTGTGCTAAACTGCTACGGGCAAAAGCCACAGGCGTTGCCCTATTGCATAGAACGGGCGAGCGATGCCCGATGTCAGTATCAACTTCGATGCCTTTTGGCGGGTTTGGCGGTGATCGATGAATATCGAGAACATGTTTGACAAGCCTGATGTCAAGCAGCTGGTCCACGCATTTAGCCTTTTGGACGACGAGAAAGATATCCAAGCGTTTTTGACCGATATCTGCACGCCGCGCGAGATTTGCGATCTATCGCAGCGTTTGCAGGTCGCGCGTTACCTGGACGAGGGCGAGCCCTATGTCGAGGTTCAGGCGCGTACCGGCGCTTCGTCCACCACGGTGAGCCGTGTGTCCAAGGCGCTCAACGGCGAGTACGGTGGCTACCGCAAGATCCTCATTAAACTGGAGGATGGCGAGTAGGCCGCGCCAAAAACGAATTGTGCAAAACCGCTCCTCCGGGGGCGGTTTTTGATCCCCTGGGGACGGAGGAAAACGGATCACCGGGTTAGACTGACCCTCTCCATGATCCGTTTTCCTCCGTCCCCAAGGGGTCAAATCTGTTGGCGTGGGGCAAATCTGTCCGCTTGGGCGGGTAGGATGGATGCATTGATTATTGCGAACAGTTTGAGCGGAGGACCATGCCTGTTCGAATCTATACCACCAATGCCGGCACGGATTTGAGCGATGCCGAGTCGGCGTTGCTTGCCGATCTTATTGCCCGCCACGGGCGTGCCGTGTTGCTGGCACCTACGTTTGCCGAGCTCGACCTGTGCCGTCATGATGCGGCGGAAGCCGGCGTTTCGCTGGGCATCGACTACAAGACGCCTACATCGTGGCTTCGCTCGCTTTGGGAGCTTTTGGGCGACGGGCGAGGTTTTGTCGACAACCTGCAGCGCCAGATGCTGTTCTCGGACATGGTCACGCGTCTCGACGATGCCGACCTGCAGCCGCTTTCGCGCAGCCAGGGCACGGTGCGTATGCTTGCGCGCATGGCCCGCGATGTGCTGCCGGGTGTGGCGGGGACGACGGCCGAGCGATGCCGTGGCAACAATTGCCAGCCTGAGCCAAAAAGCGATGCCGAGGCTCGTGTGTTCGAGCTTTTGCGTGCCTACGCGGGCGGTTTGGACCGTCGAGATATGGTCGAGCCCTGCGAGGCGGCTGACATTATGGCCGGTGCCCTGGCCGATAGCCTGCCGGCGTGCGCCCGCGCCGTATGCGTGCGCGGTATCACGTCGTTTACGCACGGTCTGCTCGAGCTGCTGTCTGCCGTGGCGAACAATGGGGGAGAGGTCGTCGTGCTGCTTGCCCGCGAGCAGGCGGCGATGCGCGAGGAGCTTGCCACGGCATTTGATGCCCGCGGTGTGCTGTTTGAGGTCGGGCCGCTGGGGGAGGGTGTCGGCGCGTCTGATGCCGCTTGCGGGACCGCCGCTCAGCCTGCCTTTATTGAGGTCGCCGGGCCCCATGCCCGTGCTCATGTCTATGCGGACGCAATTGATGATCTGGTAAAAACGTGCCAGGGTTCCGAGGTCGACGGCGCCGCAACGCCCGCCGACCCCGTGCGCGTGCTCGTTGTTTCTGCTCGGGCACCCCAGCTGTTCGGTGAGCTCGCCTCTCGTCTGGCGGCTCGTCATATTGCTGCCGAGACAGTTGAGTTTACGGCGTTTTCCCAATCCATTGCGGGCAGGCAGTTTGCGGCGCTCGCCGGCCTGATCGAACGTATGAAGGCCGCCGATGAGGGCACGGCGTCAAAGACCGAGTGGTGGCCCGCGTCGGAGCTTACCGACTGGATCTACAGTCCGCTTTCGGGCGCTGATGCCGTCAATGCCCGTACCTTCGATAAGAATATGCGTCTCTCGCGCAGCAAGACTACCGCGGGCGTTAAGAGCCTGCTGCAGAGCGTTCAGGGCCAGGTGAGGGGCGCGCGCAAGGCGGCGAGCGACGAAAACTGGTTTAAGAACGTACCGTGTGTGGTCTCGGACGTGTTCCAGGCGCTGTGGCGTGACAAGCCCGTGACGGCGCTCAAGGCCATGCTTGCCGTTGCCGAGGCGTTGCCCGATCGCTTGCTGGGCAGCTTGGATGGCCAAGCCCGTCGCCAGGCGGAGGTGGCCCTGCTGCGCCATGTCATCGACATCCTTATGAATGGCGCCCGCGCGCTCGACGTGTCGCAGGCCGCGACCGTGCCCGTGCTCGATGGCATTCGCACCAAGGTGGACAAGCGTAGCACCGCCTACGATTACGAGACCCACGAGGTTGACCGTGCGCCACGTGCCCAGGCTCGCTTTGCTTCGCTTGCCGATGCGGCGGCTCTGCGCCCCGGCAGCTACGATGCCGTGCTGTTTGCCGATGTCGATCTGGACAGCTATCCGCTCTCACACGAGGAGGGGCCGCTGGCCACGCTGGCGGCGAGCCTTGGTCGCGAGGGCGTGACGCTTGAGCCCGCGGCCTTGCTGCGCGTGCGCTTTGGCCACGCGATGCAGGCGGCATGCGGCCCGGTTGCGCTTGCCCGTGTGACGCACGATCGCCAAGCGCGCGAGTGCTACCCGGCTGCCGTGTGGACCGAGTTGCGGGCGCATGCCGAGGCCGCTGAAGCTGCTAGGGAAGCTGACGCCGACAAGGCCGCTGACGACGCTAAGACCACTGGTGACGCTAAGGCCGCTGACGCCGACAAGGCGAAGTGCGTGGGTGAGGGCGATATCGTAAGGAACTTCGATCCCGCGGCAGGCGAAGGTCTCAAGCGCGAGCGCGTGACCTGTGAAGCCCCTCAGCATTTGAGTGCCGAGGCCGTGCCGTATTTGGTCCTGCGCCGTCGTGACGGCGAGGGCGAGGACGCGCCGCTTGTGCCGCGCCTGACGTCCGCCTCGCAGATCGAGGCCTATTCCACCTGCCCGCTGTGCTGGTTTGTCTCGTATCGCGTCAAGCCCCAGTCTATCGACGCGGATTTTGGCAACATGGAAAAGGGCAACTTCGTCCACGACGTGCTGGAACACCTGCATGCCCGTCTGCCCCAAGAGGGCATGGAGCGCGTGACGCCCGAGAACTTGCCGCGCGCACAGGAGCTGCTGCGCGAGGTCTTTGCCGAGACCTTGGCCGAGCATGCGGGCAAGCGCGGTACCGAGGGCCCGCTGGTGCCGCTCTCCCCGGTGGAGGAGCGTCAGGTGGCCGAGATCTTGCCGCAGCTGGAAGGCGTGCTCGCCTACGAGTCCGAGGCGCTTGCCCCCTTTGCCCCGCGCTACCTTGAGTTCGCCTTTAATGAGCTTAAGGTCGAGTATGCCGGTTGGCCGCTCGGCGGGCGTATCGACCGCGTTGACGTGGATGCCGAGAATCGCGCCGTGGTGATTGACTACAAGCATCGTTCGGGTGTCGAGGAGTTTAAACTCGCCGACCCTACGGTGCGCGACGAAGAGTCGGGCGAGGCCCCCATCGACGACCCGCGTTGGCTGCCGCCCCATACCCAGACACTCATCTACGCGCAGGCCATGCGTCGGGCGCTGGGCCTAGATACCCGTGCTGCGCTCTATTTTTCGACCAAGGGCGGCAAGCCCGCGCTGCGCGGTGCCGCGAGCGCCGAGCTGTTGGAGCAGGAGCGCGGCGACGGTCGCATTCCGGGTCTTAAGAAGGGCTTTCCCGGCGAGGGCGGCAACATGGACTTCGATGCGCTGCTCGACCGCGTGGAGGCCGGCATCGCCGAGCGGCTGCGCGAACTCGAGGCGGGCGTCGTGACGGCGGTCGATCCGACATCGGCGCAAGCCGCGCATGCGCGCTGCTCGTATAACCACGAAGGAACGTTTGTAAGGAGGGACGTGTAGACCATGGATCTTTCGACTTTGATGCCGCAACAGCTGCAAGTCGTCAAAACGCTCGACCGCCCGTTGTTTGTCTCGGCGGGTGCCGGCTCGGGCAAGACCTTTACCCTCACGCGCCGCATCGTCTACGCGCTCTCGCCCGAATCCGGTCCGTTTGTCGAGCATCTGGACCAGGTGCTCGCCATTACCTTTACCAAAGACGCCGCGGCCGAGATTCGCGACCGTGTGCGCCGTGCGCTTATCGAAGAGGGCATGGACGAGGAAGCACTGACCGTCGACGACGCGTGGATCTCGACCATTCACGGCATGTGCTCGCGTATCCTGCGCGCGCACGCGCTGGAGCTGGGCATCGATCCCGAGTTCACGGTGCTCACCGATACCGACGAGCTTATGGATCAGGCTGTTGAGCATGTGCTGGGGCGCGCGACGGCGCCCGATGCCGCGCCCGAGCTCACCGCTTCGCTTAAGGCCCTCTACGCTTGGTATCCCATGGCGGGCGAGGGCGGGCCGTTTGGCGCCGGTACCACCATCAAAGGCCTGGTGCGCGACCTGCTGGAGCTATCGAGCCAGCTGCCGGTCGGTATGGACGATGTGTGCGTGGCGCGCGGCCAGGCCGACACCTCGGCGCTTGCCGATGCTTATCGTGCGGCGTTGGGCACAAGCAAGGCCACGACCGAGAAAGCGCAGGCGGCACTCGACGCCATCGACGCGTTTGAGGCGAGCGGCAAAACCATGGAGGATGCGGCGCGACTCATGATGTCGTGCAGCATGCCGCGCGCGAGCAAGGCGTTTCCTAAGGAGCAGGTGGAGCTACTCAAGGCCGAGGCAGCCGATGCGTTTATCAATATCGTGCTTGCCTGCGGCGGCCCGGCGCTCGATGCACTGGTGGGGCTTGCCCGTGCCGTAGAGGCGGAGTACCGTGCGCTCAAGGCCGACCAGTCCGCGCTCGACAATAACGATCTGTTGCGCATGGCGTACGAGGCGCTGCGCGATTATCCCGCCATCCGAGCCGCCTACGAGGGCCGCTTTAAGATGGTCATGATCGATGAGTTTCAGGATACCGACCAGATGCAGGTCGATTTGATTCGCTATCTGACGGGCGCGGGGGAGCGCGCGCTGTGCACCGTAGGCGATGCGCAGCAGTCGATCTACCGCTTCCGAGGCGCCGAGGTTGAGGTGTTTCGCCGCCAGGAGCGCAAGGTGGGCTCCTCTGCTGCGCCCGAGACGGCTGTCGCATCCGATGCCCCCGCCGGCGAGCTCGTCAAGCTTGTCCGCAACTTCCGCAGCCACGACGAGGTGCTGCGCTACGTGGCGCGCGTCTTTGACGGCGACACCGGTGGTTTGATGCAGGGGTTCTTGGATCTTGAGCCGAGTGACGATCGCGAGGACAAGCTCAAGGCAAAGGCTTCGCGTCGCCAGGCCCTCTTTGTTGCCGGCGGCAGTACGCAGGAGCGCACACAGGCCAAGGCCCGTGCGATCGCCGAGCGCTTCCGCGCGCTGGCCGATGCCGGCCAGCCCCAGGGCGGCATGGTGCTGCTGCTGGGCCGCATGACCAACGCGGGCGTCTACGCCCAGGCCTTCCGCGACCAAGGGCTCGACTGCGTCATCGCGGGCGGCTCGGTCTTTGCCCAGGCAGCCGAGGTGCAGACGGTGCGTGCCCTGGTCTGCGCGCTCGCCAATCCGGCCGATACGGCGCAGGGTCTTATGCCGCTGCTGGCCTCGCCGATGTTTGCACTCGGCGCCCAGGAGTTCCTGGCGCTGGCGACCAAACTCGACGATCAGACGGGCGAGACGTCGCGCCGCAACATCGATGCGGGCATCATGAGCGATTCCGATGTGCCGGGCTTACAGGGCTTGCCGATCGTGACGCGCGCCCGCGAGGTGCTTCGGTATGCGCTTCGTCGCGTGGGCCGCGATTCGTTCGCCGCCATCGCGCGCGACGTGGTCAACGCCTCCGGCTGGTTTATGCGTCTGGCGCAGCGTGGTCCCGAGGGCAAGGCCATTGCCGCCAACGTGCTCAAGGCGCTCGATGCCGTGGCCGAGGCGGAGGCCGAGTTCGGCAACTCGCCGCGTTCCATCGCGCTGGCCTTCGACCGCTTCTTGGCGGGCAAGGAAGCCCCGGGTGCCCTCAACGAGGAGGGCGACGGCGCGGTGCGCATCATGACGGTGCACGCCTCCAAGGGTCTGGAATATCCTGTCGTGGCGGTCGCCGAGTGCTTTGGCGTGCGCAAGTCCTCGGGTGCGGCACAGATGGGTCGCGTCGAGGGTGGAGCGCAGGTCGTGGCGCTGCCGGCACGCTTCGACGGCGTTAAGCTTGCCGACGGTACCTTTGTGAAGGGCGACGACGTCAAAAAGCAGTTTGAGCACGCGTTTAAGGGCAAGGGCACGTCGCTGTGGCTGCCGCCGGAGCTCATGGAGGACGTCTGCGCGACGGATTCTCCCGCCGAGGCATTTGCCCGCCTGCGCAACGATGACCTGCGGCTTTCGCTCGAGGAGCGGGCCCGCTTGCTCTATGTTGCCATGACGCGTGCGCGCGAGCTGGTGATCTTGGCGATGGATGCCGGCGTGAGCCGTGGCAAGGTGACGGCGCCGACCTTCGACGTCGAGACCGATCTGACCTACGACGTGCTGCGCCGTATTTTGCCGACCGACGCTCTGGGCATGCCGCAGCTCGATGCCGACCGCCTGGTGTTCGACAACTCCCAGCCGGGCGACTACGAGCTCATCACGCTGGCGAACTTTACCTTTGGCGAGCAGGCGTTTGAGGCTAACGCTTCGCTGGATGCCGAGGGCAGGCTTGTTCGCGGCGATGTCGATGTCGCTGATAATGCTGCGCACTCAACTGTGCCCGGTCCTGCCGACCCCGAGCCCGATTCGTTTGAGCTTGTGTATCCCCAGGCAGTGGGCGTGCGCATGGGCATCTGTCCGTATCCGATGCGTGATTCGTATAGCTACTCGTCAATCGCCGCGGCGCTCCATGCCGAGGCGGAAGATCGTTCCGCCGAGGCGCGTGTTCCCATGGACGAGGCCGGCGATGATGCGGAGTCGGATGGATCGGAGATGACGGATGCAGACGTGGCCGCCGTTGAGCCCGCCGGCAACCCCATGGCGCTGGGCTCGGCGTTCCATGCCGCCTGCCAGTGGCTGATCGAGATGGGTGCCGATGCGCTGCCCGCTGAGCGTGCCGATGCGCTGGCGCGCCTGTGGTGCCTGACGCCGGAGCAGCGTGAACGCTTCGACGTTGCCCTGGACCGCTGGCTCAAGTCGGCTGTTCGCGCCGACCTGCTCGCGTGGCCGTGCATCCGTGCCGAGGTGCCGTTCTTCTCACTGGGCTGCGAGGACGAGGACATTGCCCGCTACGGCGCCTATGCCGAGGGCGCCATCGATGCACTGGCCACCGACCCGGCCGATCCGTCGTGTGCACTGGTCATCGACTACAAGACGGGCGGCACGCCGGACGAGACGCCGGAGCAGCTGCTCGAGAAGCACGCCTTGCAGGCACGTGTCTATTCGGATGTCCTGCACAAGGCGGGCTTTAAGACGGTGACGGTCAAGTTCGTCCGCGTGGAGCAGCCGGATCCAACCATCTTCGTCGAACCCGCCGAGCCCCAAGTAGTCACCTACAACTTCTAGTCCTCAGATAACTTGCGGTGGAATACGGACTGTTTTGACCAAAAAAGCCGCCAAACAGTCCGCATTTCACCGCAACGCATGGGAGAGCCTGGGGCGGTACAATGGCTCGAACGGTTCAAACGAATAAGGAGCCATCATGCAGCTCACCAAAACGCTTAAGGTGACGCCGGAGGAGCTTTTTGACGCTCTGGCGGGGTCCATCATGCAGGATATCGAGAACGCCACGGGCAAGCGTCCCAGCCGCAACAAGCTCAATGGCTATAAGTACGAGAAACGCGCCCAGTCCGCAAAAGGCAAGGCCAAGGGCACGGCGATCAAGGTTAAGATCAAGCACTTTGACTACCCGTGCCTCTATGAGGTCCGTTTTCAGTATGCGGCGGGCATCAATACCATGCGCTATGAGGCTGTACCTGCTGGCGATGGTGCCTGCGAGCTCACCTATACCGAGGATTTTCAGGGTGTGGGTGGCAACACGTCTGGCACGCGCGGCAAGCTCGGCCTCTTCTTCTATGAGCGCAAGCTCAAGAGCCACGCCAACCAGACGATTGATCAAATCGTCAAATACATCGAGGGTGAGCGCCGTGTAAAGGCTAATCCCGCCTTCGCCGATGATGCTGCCGAAAACGCTTCGGATGTATTCCATTGATACCCTGTTCAAAAGCTTTACCGCTCTCCACAGCAACTGTGAACACTTCAGGCTTCGAGTCAGTAGCGAGTGGCCTGACATAATTAGTTGATGGAAGTGCCAAATGAATAAGAATGCCACTGCGCAGCTGCACATCTATTCCGCCTTTTTCGTTCTCGCGGGATTTGTTTTAAATCGGGGAGTGTTTCTACTTTTCCTTGCGGAGAAAGGAATGTCTGTCACGGAAATCGCGCTTTATCAAGCCCTGTTTAACATTGCAACGGTCGTCCTCGAGCTGCCAACAGGGCTGATAGGCGATTTCTTTGGAAAGAAGTTCTCGATTCAAGTGGGCGTGCTGCTGCTTTTCTTCCATACGGCTGGCATGCTGTTGCTCTCAGGCCCCTTTCTCGTCGCGCTTTCCCTTGTTGAGGCACTCGCCTACTCCCTTCAATCGGGATCCGAACAAGCACTTTTATATGAAATTGCCCGAAATGCCGGTCAAGGAGAGCGCTTCCTCACCATCAACGCTCGGCTGCTTGCCGCGCAATCAATCGCGACGGGAGTGGCAATCGTACTTGGATCATTCATTGCCCAAGTATCTTGGAGCGCCCTCTACGTATGTGTCTCCGTTTTCTATCTCCTGCAGCTTTTCCTTCTGTATCCCATTGAGAGGACGGAAGCGACCCGTTCTGAAAGCTCTGAGATGAGAAGGTTTGACGTAGCCAAGGTCTTCAGACGCGAAACCTGGCGTGTTGGAGAATCCGCTTTTGCGGTGTTGCTTCTTCTAATCGGCACAAGCATGCTCGATGGATTCTATGGGAGTTATTACAACTTGAATCAGTTGGTATTCGACGCATTTGATGCTCCCGTCTCCATAATAGGAATCTTTTTCGGTGCATCCTATGCAGTAAATGCGACGGCCTACATTGCAGCAGATTTCTTCTCATCGCGTTTCGGGAAAAGAAATACCATGCTCGGCTCGATGCTAATCGAGGCCGGTCTTTTCATGATTCTTCCGTGGTTCGCTTCAAATCCGCTGTGTTTGTTTGGCCTTAGCATGGTGCTTTGTTTTCTCCCAGAAGTGGTGTACATCACTTCGGAAAACTTAATCCAAGACGCGATAGCGGACGATCTCCGCGCGACGATCCTTTCCGTCGCGTCTCTGGTAAGGGCTCTCTTTTCTGCAATGTTTTTCTCCATATTTGGATATGTGTTGGGGTTATATCCCATTCAGATAGCGCTCGGTGTTATTGGCGCAATCGCGATAGCAATTACCGCCGTTGTTTCATTAAAAATGGTAGGAATACAGATCTCCAAGAATTGATATATCGATTGACGAGCTATCCGAAGCGTCGAGCCTTCTTGATGGACATGACTATTCGTCACAAATCATTCCGCGCATCGCCGGGGTTCCAGCAATACTCGATATATCGGGATGCCCTCATTCCCCTTTTTGAAGGTCCCAAATTAGCTACCCGTGTGGGTTTGGCTAGGTTCGGGTGATTAGCTACCCGTGTGGGTTTGGCTAGGTTCGGGTGCCGTCCGCGCCGTGCGGTAAAATCGTTCAGTCAGAACACGAACCCGCATCGGAGCTCATCACATGGCATTCGTCCATCTGCACAATCACACTGTTTTCTCCATGCTCGACGGCGCAACCCGTATCCAGGATATGGTCAACCGCGCCGTAGAGCTGGGCATGCCCGCCGTGGCCATTACCGACCACGGCTACATGTATGGCGTGCCCGATCTGGCGCTGGCCTGCGACGCCGTCAATCACAACACGCCCGAGTACAAAACCTGGAGCCACGACAAGGCCTTCTTGGAAAAGGACCGCCGCGACGAGCTGGTGGAGCCCGACCCCGAGGCAAACCCGCGCGAGCATGCCCAGTACGTCAAAGACATGGCCATGTGGGACGAGAAGGGCAACATCGACGAGCTCAAGCCGCCCCTGGTCATCAAACCCATCTTTGGCTGCGAGGTCTACTTTACGCCGGACGAGACCCTTGCCCGCGACCACAAGCCCGAGCTCTACCACATGATCCTTCTGGCCAAGGATCAGGAGGGCTACGTCAACCTGATGCAGACGGTCTCCGAGGCCGCCGTGCAGGGCTTTTACTACAAGCCGCGCGTGACGCTCGACAACCTGCGCCGCCACGCCAAGGGCATGATCTGCACGAGCGCCTGCATCGCGGGCATCATTCCCAAATACATCGACCGCGGTGACATGGAGGGCGCCATCAAGTGGGCCGAGACCTTCCGCGACACCTTCGACCCCGGCGACTTTTACATCGAGATCCAGGAACACGGCATCACCACCGACAACGGCCTGACCGACGAGCAGATGGACCGCACGCTCATCGACATCGCCAAACAGGTGGGCGTCAAGGTTATCGCCACCAACGACTTCCACTACCTGCGCCGCGAGGATGCGCCCGTGCAGGACGTCATCATGTGCATTGGCATGAACGCCAAGGTCGACGACCCCAACCGCATGCGTATGACCGGCTCGGAGTTTTACATGAAGACCGAGGAGGAGATGCGGGCGATGTTCCCGTATTGCCCCGAGGCCTGTGACAACACGCTCGAGATTGCCGACAAGTGCTACGTGGAACTGGACTGGGACTCCATCATCCTGCCGCGCTTCCCGTTGCTCGATCCCGGCGAGACGCACGAGAGCCAGTTCCGCCGCGAGTGCGAGAAGGGCCTGCGCCAGCACTACGGTGACGACTGGGCCACGCGCGAGATCGGTGGCGTCAACATCAAAGAGCGCTTTGAGTACGAATACAAGGTCATCTGCGACAAGGGCTTTGCCGCCTACTTTTTGATCGTCGCCGAGTACGTGCAATGGGCTAAGGACAACGGCATCGGCGTCGGCCCCGGCCGTGGCTCGGCCGCCGGCGCTATCGTCGCCTACGCCATGAACATCACCGCGTTTGACCCGCTCGAGAACGGCCTGATGTTCGAGAGGTTCCTGTCCCCGCAGCGTACCGAGATGCCCGATATCGATATGGACTTCGACGATGAGCGGCGCCTCGAGGTCGTGGAGCACGTTCGCCAGCTCTACGGCCCCGAGAAGGTCACCCACGTCATCACCTACTCGACCATTAAGGCCAAGCAGGCCATCAACGACGCCGCGCGCGTCCTGGACTACCCGGTCTACATGGGCCAGCGCCTGTCCAAGATGGTCTCGAGCGACCCCAAGGTCAAGCTCAAGCAGGTGCTCGAAAAACAACCCGGCAAAGAGGATCTGTTTAACCCCGACTTTGCCGAGGCCTATAAAAAGGACGACGACGCCCGCCGCATCATCGACACGGCGCTCTCGATTGAGGGCCTCACCCGTGGCGAGGGCGTGCACGCGTGCGCCGTTCTGATCTGCCGCGACCCCGTCAACGAGCATGTGCCCACCAAGCTCGACACCAAGGGCGGCGTCGAGATTACCCAGTACGAGGGCCATACCGTTGCCGACATGGGCCTGCTCAAGATGGACTTCCTGGGCCTGCGCACGCTGACGGTTATCTCCAAGGCCAAGGCAAACATCAAAAAGAACTTCGGCATCGACATCAAAGAGGAAGAGATTCCCTTTGACGATCCCGAGATCTTTAAGCTCATGGGCTCCGGCCACACCGCCGGCGTCTTCCAGGTCGAGTCCGCCGGCATGACGGCCACGATCAAGAACATGAAACCCACCGAATACAAGCACGTCGTGGCATTGATCGCTCTGTACCGCCCGGGCCCGCTGGGCGCCGGCATGGTTTCGTCCTACATCAACCGTATGAACGGCAAGGAGCCGGCCGTCTCCTACGACGACCGCCTGGACGACATCCTGGGCGAAACCTACGGCACCATGGTCTACCAGGAGCAGGTTATGCTCATCTCCGTCGAGATGTGCGGCTTCTCCAAGGGCGAATCGGACTCGCGTATCCGTAAGCCCGTGGCTAAGAAAAAGATCAAGCTGCTCACGTCGACGGTGCTCCACTGGGAGGATGGCTCGGACGAGACCACCTACGACCACTGGATGAACGGTGCTATCAAGAACAACTACACGCGCGAGGTCGCCCAGAAGATTTGGGACGATGTTCTCGAGTTCGCGTCTTACGCCTTTAACAAGTCGCACTCCGCCGGCTACGCCATCCTGGTTATGCAGACGGCGTGGCTCAAGGCGCACTATCCGCACGAGTACATGGCGGCCGTTCTGACGTCCTACACGGGCAAGACCGACAAGATCGTTCATTACGTCTCGGCGTGCCGCCACGACGGCATCCCCGTGCTGTCGCCAGATGTCAACGAGTCCGGTACCGAGTTCACGGCTACCAAGGAGGGCGTGCGCTTTGGTTTGGCCGGCATCCGCGGCGTGGGCACTGGCGTGGCGCAGGCGATTATCGCCGAGCGCGAGGCGGGCGGCCCGTTTAAGACGCTGCACGACTTTGTCGAGCGCGTGGACTCGAGCCAGGCCAACCGTCGCGTGATCGAATCGCTCATCAAGGCAGGCGCCTTCGACTCCACGGGGTATCCGCGTCGCCAGATGATGCACTTTGTGGACAAGAACAACCCCGAGAACATCATCGATGCCGCAGTAAAGCGCCAGAAGGATCGCGCGAGCGGCCAGACGTCGTTCTTCGATATGTTTGGCGACGTTGAGGGCTCGGGCTTTGAGGTGAGCGTGCCCGATCCGGATGGCCAGGAGTGGGACCGCCACCTTAAGCTGAGCCAGGAGAAGGAGGTTCTGGGCATCTATGTCTCGGACCACCCGTTGCGCCCGTTTGAGTATGCGCTAGCCAAGGCGCGCGACTTCTCGTTCTCGCAGATCGACACCGGTTACGAGGTGCAAAACCCCACGGGCGGTACCATCAACCAGGAGATTCCCGAGGGCAAGGCGCTGTGGTGGGCCGGTATGGTCTCGAGCGTGTCCAAGCGCGTGACCAAAAACGGCGACCCCATGGGCATCGTGCAGCTCGAGGACATGGAAGGCGAGGCCACGGTCGTGGTGTTCCCCAAGACCTACAAGGAGGCCGAGGGGTACCTGTACGGCGAGGTCGATCCCGAGACCGGCGCGCAGCTGTCCGATGCGTTTGTGCGCATTAAGGGCAAGCTTGAGCGCTCGGACCGCGGCGATCAGATCATCGCGCAGGAGATCGTGCCACTGGAGCTTAATGAGGAGAACAACAAGCCCAAGGTGTTTGAGGTCATGGTGCCCAACAGCCGCTTTAGCCAGGGCAATATGGCGCGTCTTGCCACGGTGCTTACCGCCAACCCGGGCGGCGACCGCGTGGAGATCTTTATCGAGCAGGTGGACGGGCGTGTGCTGCGTGCCGAGGTGCCGGCCAAGGTCAACGCACGCTCGATTCCGCTGTTGGCAGAGGCAAAAGCCATCGTGGGTAACCAGGGTCGCGTGACGGTGATCTAAGGGCGACCTTGCTGGTCCGCGCGAGATTGGAGGAAGTGATGGCACAGGGGACGTTTGTGCAGGCGCTTCGCAAAGAGGCGGCGTTGAGCGGCACCTTTATGAAGGGGCGTTCGCTCATGCTCAACGGTGCCGTGCTGTCGTTTGAGGACTCCGGCTCGCGCTTTTCCAAAAACGTGAACATCGAGGGCTCGGTGCGCGGCTCGCGCGGCGACCTGTACAAGACGCACGTGGCGCTCGACATGGACGAGCACGAGGTTATCGACTACGACTGCGATTGCCCCGCCGCCTTCCGCTATTCCGGCATGTGCAAGCACGCCATCGCCACGGCGCTGGCGTATCTGGATGCCAGTGGCGCCGAGCCCGTCGAGGGTTTGCGCACGCCGGTCCGCACGTTTACAGTACCGCCCGCACAGTCCAAGCAGCCCACGCGCCCCGCGCCCACCGCATCTGCGGTCAACCCCAACTTTCCCTTCCCGGCGCCCGTCCCCACGAGCCCGAGCCTTGTGGCGGCGCTTTCCGATCTTTCGGACGCGCGCATGGACGAGCTCGCGGTCATGCGTCGCAAGCTCGCCGGCACCATTGACCCCGATGCGCCCAAAGCGGTGCTGGAGCCCTCGCTGGTGCCGTACTACAATCCGCTGTTTGCCGATCGTTTTAACTGGGCGCTCGAGTTTCGCATTCGTAGCGGTTCGGTGTCCTACGTGGTTAAGGATATCGACGGCATGGCCGATGCCTATGTGCGCGGCGGTACGTTCTCCTATGGCAAGAAGCTTACGTTTGCCCATGTGCCCGAGGCTTTCGATGACGTGTCGACAAAGCTGCTCGACTTTATCGCAATGACGGTCGCCTACCTAGGCGATATTACGAGCCCGCGCTCGGCGTCGTATGACTTTGTCCGCAACGGTTTTGTCGCCGAGCGTCAGTTGCCGGTATCCGAGCATTCCATCGTGTCCGTGCTGGACCTGCTGCGCGGCAGGACCATGTCCTTTGAGCCTGCTTGGTCGCGGGGAACGACGACGCATCGCGCCTACGAGGTGGCAGTCGAGCCGTCGCCGCAGGGGGAGGGCGAAGTCCCGGCTAAGCGCCCGCCGCTCCTTGCCGCCAAGATTGCACCGGCGGCGGGAGGCAGCTACGACTTGCGCCTGCCGGCCGATACGTACTGCTTTGTCGCAGGCGACGCAGCCTATCTGGTCGATACGCGCCGCGCGCGCCGTACCGACACGGCGTTTGCCCAGCATGCGGCGCCGTTCCTATCGCACTTGTTGCCCTGCCGCACGCCGGTCCATATCGCCGCCGACCAGGTGGGCGAGTTCTGCCGCATGGCGCTGCCGATCTTGCGCGACTACACCGACCTGACCGCTCCCGCCGTACTTGACGCCGTGGCGCCCGAGCCGAGTTTTGCCATGGCGATTGGCGTCGACGATGGCCTTGTGACCTGCAAGATTACGGTGGCCTACGGCGATTGGTCGGCAGATCTCTTTAGTCTTGGTGCTCCGGGCAGTCCTTTCGAAGAGCAACGCCCCGGCGTTCCGCCCCGCGATACGCTGGCGGAGTTTCGCGTTATGGACACGGCTGCCCTGTACTTTGATTTCCGCGAGGGCGGCCTGGCGTTTGAGGAGCGCGATGACGAGAGCCTGTTCCACTTGCTGACCGAGGGCCTGTCTGCCCTGTCCGAGCTTGGAGAGGTCATGCTCAGCGACCGCCTGCGCCAGATTTCGGTCCGCCCTGCGCCCAAGCTCTCGGTGCGCGCCACCGTCAAGAGCAACTTGCTCGACGTCGAGCTGGGTGCGAGCGGGCTTTCGGCGGGCGACCTTGCCATCTATCTGGACTCGTATAAGCGCCACCAGACGTTCGCGCGCCTTACGTCCGGCGACATCGTTCGCCTGGATGAAGGTGCCCGCGCTGCGTTTGGCCTTGCCGAGGACCTGGGCGTCGATGCCGTCGACCTGCTCGACGGCGTGTCGCTTCCCGCATCGAGTACCCTGTTCGTCGACAACATGCTTGCGCGCACGCCCGCGCTCGAAGCCGATCGCGACGCTGCATTCCGTCGCACCGTCGAGCGCTTGGATACGCTCGGCAAGATGGACTTTACGGTGCCGGTCTCGCTCAAGGCCACACTGCGCGGCTATCAGGTCGACGGCTACCAGTGGCTCGGCTCGCTCGAGCATCTGGGCCTTGGCGGCATTTTGGCCGATGATATGGGTCTGGGCAAAACGCTGCAGATGATCGCGCACATTCTGGCGCGCGTGGAGGCGGGGGACACCAAGCCCACGCTCGTGGTATGCCCCGCGTCGCTCGTGTACAACTGGGCTGCCGAGTTGGAGCGCTTCGCCCCCTCGATTGATGTGTGCGCCATCGTGGGCGCCAAGGCCCAGCGTCGCGTGCAAATTGCCGGTGTCGCCGAGCACAACGTGGTCGTGACGTCGTATGACCTCATGCGTCGCGACATCGACGAATATGTCGAGCAGGACTTTGCCCGCGTAGTGCTCGACGAGGCTCAGTACATTAAAAACCCGCTCACCCAGGTGGCTCGCGCTGCAAAGCGCCTGCCGGCCGGCGTGCGCTTTGCCTTGACGGGCACGCCCATCGAAAACCGCCTGTCCGAGCTTTGGAGTATCTTCGACTTTTTGATGCCGGGTCTTCTGGGCACGCGCGACTCATTTGCCAAGCGCTTTGAGAGCCCCGTCGAGCATGCCGAGGGCGACAGTGCCGCTCGTCTGCAGGCGCTCGTGTCGCCGTTTGTGCTGCGTCGCGTCAAGGAAGATGTGGTGGCCGATCTGCCCGAGAAGATCGAGGATACGGTGATGGCACAGCTTGCCGGCGAACAGCGCAAGCTCTACCTGGCCAACCAAGACCTCATCGCCCAGCAGGTGCAGCACCGCGAGGCCGGGGAGTTTAAGAAAGATAAGCTCAAGGTGCTCGCCGAGCTCACCAAGCTGCGCCAGATCTGCTGCGACCCGCGTCTACACTACGAGGATTACAAGGCGGGGAGCGCCAAGCTCGATACGTGCATGGAGCTCGTGCACGGCGCACTCGACGGCGGGCATCGCATCCTGTTGTTCAGCCAGTTTACGGGTATGCTCGATATCATCGGCAAGCGCCTGTCTAAGGAGGACATCGCCTTCCTTAAGCTCACGGGCGCTTCGTCCAAGGAGAGCCGCGCCAAGATGGTTGCGCAGTTCCAGGCAGGCGAGGTGCCGGTGTTCTTGATTTCGCTCAAGGCGGGCGGTGTTGGCCTTAATTTGACGGCTGCCGACGTGGTCATCCACTACGACCCGTGGTGGAACGTGGCCGCGCAGGACCAGGCGACCGATCGCGCCCACCGCATTGGCCAGCAGCACACCGTGACCGTGTACAAGCTCATCGCCAAGGACACGATCGAGGAGCGCATTATGCAGATGCAGGAGTCCAAGCGCGATCTGGTTAACAGCGTGCTCGGCGGCGATGGCATCTCATCGGCACTGTTCACGCGCGAGGATGTTCTGGCACTGCTCGGTGGCGACGGTCGCTAACTTGCGCATGCCGATGGGTGCCAGGACAGGTACTTGGAATTGCCTGAGCGCCCTGGACTCTGCCGAGCCCCTCGATATGTGTTCATTTGCCATGCCGTGGATGGTTCGCCTACCTTTGGGCATAAGAAGCATCAGGAATATTGGCACATCAGCAAAGGAGAACATCATGGCGAAATTCTTTAAGGACTCCGACGGCAAGCTCGTTGCCGCCCTTGGCGACGGCGTTGCGACCCCTGCCGGCTGCACGGAGCTGACGGCAAACACCGAGGATGCGGCGCACGAGAAGCACGTGCCTGTTGTCGAGATCGAGCGCGACGGCCACGTCATTCGCGCGCGCGTGGGCTCGACGGAGCACCCCATGCTGCCCGAGCACTACATCGAGTGGATCGCGCTTGAGGCCGAGGGCCGCCTGGAGGTCCATTACCTTGAGCCCGGCATGAAGCCCACGACGTTTTTCGCTGGCGGCTCCAAGACCGGTACTGTCTATGCCTACTGCAACCTGCATGGGCTGTGGTCCGCGACGTTCTAGGAGCGCGCCCCCGCTCGGGGTATCATAGCTAGCATATGCACATGCGAGCGCCGGCTGCATTATGCGGCCGGCGCTTTTACTACGACAACGACGATTTACGACGGAAAGGGCTGGGCCATGAAGCTCGCACTTGCACAGATCGATATGCGCTTGGGTGACATCGAGGGCATTTGCGGCCGCATCGAGGACCAGGCTCGCCTGGCCCATGAGCGCGGCGCGCGCGTGCTGTGCGTTCCGGCCCCGCTCTTTATGGGTGCCATGCCGGGCAGCCTGGTGGGCGCTGCCGATTTTGAGCACGATATGCTGACGGGCCTGACGGGCGTTGCCGAGCGCATCCAAGAGCTCGATATGATCTGCATCGTGCCCGCTGCGGTTTCGTTTGAGGGCCAGCCCCTGCTTGACTATATGATGCTTAAGGATGGTCGCGTGGTGCCTGCGCGCGCAAGTATTGCCCTGCAGCGCGGTGAGAACAACGACACACGTTGGGCACCGCCGGTGTTTGACGTGGACGGCGTGCGCATCGCCGTGGTGTTTGACCTGGATCGCGAGCTCGAGATGCTGCCGACCGGTGTCGACCTCATTGCCTATTTCCAATTCAACGCGTTTGACATGACCGATCGCGAGACCGCCGCCGTCGCCGCCGTGCGCAGCGGTGCCTACCGCAAGATCGCCTCCAAGCGCAGCGTGTGGTTTGCCTGCATGGCGCCGGTCGGCGCCTATGACGAGTCGGTGTATACCGGCGGGTCGTTTGTGCTCGACGATTGCGGTCGCGTGGTGGCCCAGGCGCCGTGTTTTGAGGAGAGCCTGCTGGTTCAGGAGATTCAGCGCGGCGTGATGCTCGATGCCCTGGAGGACCATGAGCTGCCCCAGTTTCGCTCCGAGGAGTGGTTGTGGCAGGCGCTGGTGCTTGCCGTGCGCGACAATGCCCGCGCCCGCGGTGCGTCGCGTGCCGTGGTGGCGCTCGAGGGCGATTTGCCGTCGTCCCTGTTGGCAGCGCTTGCCGTCGATGCCTTGGGTCCTCGTAACGTAATTGGCTTAGTGCTGGGGCGCAACCGCATCTTTACGCCGGCGCAGGAGGAGGCCGAGGCCGCCCGCTGTTCTGCTGTTCGCTCAATTGCTGAGTGTCTGCACATTCGCACCGTCGAGCGCGATGCGCCGGATGCGGAGCGCGTGCTCGACCGCGACGTGTCGGCGGGCGATGCCGAGCGCCTGCGTTCGCGCGCGCTGGGCCTGATGCTCGAGGATACGGCGCTCGAGCTGGGCGCCATGGCGTTGAGCCCGCTTTCCAAGACTGAGTATGCACTGGCGGCGCCCGCGCTGTCCGGCGGCTACCAGGGCGATTTTGCGCCCTTTGGCGACGTGTATCTGTCGACGCTCGAGTTTGTGGCACGCGTGCGCAACCGCACCTCGGCCGTGGTGCCCCAAGAGCTCGTGACGCTCAACGCGGTAGAGGATTGCATGGATCGCGTGCTGGCGCAGGCACTCTCGGCGCTCGCCGGCCCGGTTGATATGCTCGATCGCGCGGCGCAGCTGCTTGGCGGGCTTGAGCCGGGCGAGGTCGATGGTGCGCTCGAGTCGCACGTAGACCGCAATCGACCTTTCGACGACATCCCGATGGCCGCCGCCAAGCCCGAGGCCTGCTCGCTGCTGCTGATGCTCGTGCGCCAGGGTGAGGCTGCTCGTCGCATGCTACCGACGGCCCCGATCGTCTCGGCCCGTTCGTTTGCCGAGCGCGCCTGGCCGTACATGCTTGCATGGTCCGATCTGGGGCTCAACGGTAAGGAGCGCATGACGGTTGATTCGCTGGCACGCGCCGAGGTGCGCCGCTTTGCCGACGACGATACGAGTGACCGCATGCGCGGCGAGATGATGGGCCTGTTGGGCGAGCTGTTGGGTATTTCGCCTGAGCAGATGGAAGAGCTGCGCTCTGAGGACGGTCAGCGTCGTTTGCACGAGGGAATGAAAAAGTTCGAGGGCGAGGTTCAGGACGCCATCGACAAGATGATGGGCGGCCAGGGCGGACCACAGGGTGGGCCCCAGGGAGGTCCGATGCCGCACCCGCCGGTTGATCCGAGGCAGTTCCCCTTTTTCTCGCAGAACTAACTATGGGATAGGATTCGCTTCCAACCCTGACACTTCAACTAAGCATCTTGGCCCCGTTGTGTTATTCTAGAACAGACGTTCGTGAATGATGCGCGGGGCCTTGCCTTGTGCTGTGCTGGTGACGAGGGGAGGTTGGCTTGGTTATCTTGGGCATTGACCCCGGTTTGGCCCATACGGGTTGGGGGATTATCGAGGAGCGGCGTGGCGAGGTTCGCTGCCGTGCCTACGGTTGCATCGAGACCAGCGCGGGCAGCCCGCTCGCGGTGCGCCTGTCGCATATCGCCCGTGACCTTAAGGATGTCGTCGAGCGTTATCGACCCGACACGGCTGCTGTTGAGAGCATCTACTTTGGCGCCAACGTTCGTTCGGCCATTCCCACGGCGCATGCCCGCGGTGCTGCGCTTGTGGCGCTTTCGGAGTGCGCGCTCGAGATTGGCGAGTACACGCCCATGCAGATCAAACAGGCTGTGGTGGGCACCGGCGCCGCTGATAAGCGGCAGGTCGCCTACATGGTACGCACGCTAACACAGCTCGACCACGACCCGCATCCCGACCATGCCGCCGATGCCTTGGCCTGCGCCATCTGCCACGTTAACCTCAGCCGCACCCGGGCGCTTACCGGCGGCGAGTTCTATCAACAGAGAGGAACCGGATACTGATGATCTCCCAGCTCCACGGAACGCTTGTCGAGGCCACGATGAGCTCTGCTGTCGTCGATGTGTCGGGCGTTGGCTTTGAACTCGGCATCTCGGGCAGCACTGCGGCCACGTTGCCGACGCCCGGTGGCGAGGTCCGCCTCTACACGCGTATGCAGGTGCGCGAGGACGCCATGACACTTTTCGGTTTTTCCTCAAAGGATGAGCGCACGATGTTCGATCGGCTCATGTCCGTCTCGGGCGTTGGCCCGCGCTTGGCGCTCGCCGTTCTTTCCACCTATACCGTGGGGCAGCTGTACTCGCTGGTGATGGCCGAGGACGACAAGGGCATGGCCAAGGTACCCGGTGTGGGCAAAAAGACAGCTCAGCGTCTGATCCTGGAGCTCAAGAGCACCTTTGCCAAGGACAAGGGCTTTGTCCCGGTCGATGTGATTCCCGGCCAGGTTGCGATGTCCGTACCCGCTGCTGCTCCCTCGGCCATCGATGATGCCCGTGCGGCGCTCCTTTCCATGGGCTTTAGCCCGCAGGAGACCGATGTTGCCCTGAGCGGGTATGATGGGCAGAATATGCGTGTCGAGGATCTGCTCGGCGCGGCGCTTAAGCGACTCGGAATGGATGCGTGATGTGGGAAGCCGATGACTCTCAGGACCTGTGGGCGACGCCCGGCAACTCGCCGGCGGCATCCATGGCGCACGGCGAGCGCATGGTGGGCTCGGAGCTGACGGCCGAGGACCTCGATGTCGACCGCACTTTGCGCCCCCAGCGCCTGGACGATTACTGTGGCCAGGAGCACATCAAGCAGAGCCTGCGCGTGTTGATCGAAGCGGCGCAGAGCCGTGGCGAGACGCTCGACCACGTGATTTTCTCGGGTCCTCCGGGCCTGGGCAAGACCACGCTGGCCACCGTTATCGCCAACGAGCTGGGCGCTCAGATCAAGACCACGAGTGGCCCTGCCATCGCGCGCACGGGTGACCTGGCGGCCATCCTTACTAACTTGCAGCCGGGTGATGTGCTGTTTATCGACGAGATCCACCGCCTCAACCGTTCGGTCGAGGAGGTCCTGTACCCCGCGATGGAGGACTTTGCCCTCGATATCGTGATTGGCAAGGGTCCGGCGGCGCGCTCGATTCGCCTGGATATTCCTAAGTTTACGCTGGTAGCGGCAACGACCCGCTCAGGCATGTTGACCGGCCCGTTGCGCGACCGCTTTGGCATTTCGTATCGCCTGGATTACTACACGGTTGAGGAGCTCGCGCAGATTGTGACGCGCTCGGCGACTATCCTGGGCGTGACGATCGACCATCCCAGTGCACTCGAGATCGGCTCGCGTTCGCGCGGCACGCCACGTCTTGCCAACCGCCTGCTCAAGCGCGTGCGCGATTACGCACAGGTGCGCGGCAACGGCCCCATCGAGCTCGATATCTGTCGCCAGGCACTCGAGTTCTTCGAGATCGACGAGCTCGGCCTGGACTGGATGGATATTCGCATTTTGGAGACGCTCGCCAAGACGTTCTCCGGTCGTGCCGTGGGACTTACGACCCTTGCCAGCGCGGTGGGCGAGGACCCGGGCACGCTCGAGGATGTCTATGAGCCCTATTTGCTGCAGTGCGGGTTGATGATTCGTACGCCGCAGGGCCGTCAGGCAACCCTTCGCACCTTTGAGCACCTGGGGATTGAACCTACCGTTTAGGGCGCTTTGTTTTGGCGGGCTGTTGGACTATCGCTGGGCATCGGGTAAACATATCGCCGTTCATCGGTTATGGGCGTTTTACTATTGCGCGCCCGTGCTATGCTGAATTGGTCTTTTTCTCATTCGGTAACGAAAGGACCGCCCATGCCTACTGACATCGAAATCGCACGTTCTGTCACGCCACTGCCTATTACCGAGGTGGCCAAGAACGCCGGCGTCGACGTTAAGCACCTTATTCCGTACGGCTTCGACAAGGCTAAGGTCGACTATTCACTGCTCAACGAGCCGACTGATCACCAGGCCAAGCTCGTCCTCGTGACCGCTATCAACCCAACGCCCGCGGGCGAGGGCAAGACCACCACGACCATCGGTCTGGCCGACGGCCTGCGTCGTCGCGGCGTCAAGAGTGCCGTTGCCCTGCGCGAGCCTTCGCTCGGCCCCGTCTTTGGCGTTAAGGGCGGTGCTGCCGGCGGCGGCTGGGCTCAGGTCATCCCCATGGAGGATATCAACCTGCACTTTACCGGCGACTTCCACGCTATCGGTGCCGCCAATAACCTGCTGGCCGCCATGCTTGATAACCACATCCAGCAGGGCAATCAGCTCGGTATTGACGTTAAGCGCATCACTTGGAAGCGCGTCGTCGATATGAACGACCGTCAGCTGCGCCACGTTATCGACGGCATTGGCGGCAAGGCCCAGGGCGTGCCGCGCGAGGACGGCTTCGACATCACTGTTGCCTCCGAGGTCATGGCAATCCTGTGCCTGTCCACGAGCATCAATGACCTCAAGGAGCGCCTGGGCGAGATTGTTGTCGGCTACAGCTTTGACGGCGAGCCCGTCCGCGCCCGTGACCTTAAGGCTCAGGGTGCCATGGCCGCGTTGCTTAAAGACGCGCTCAAGCCCAACCTGGTGCAAACGCTCGAGGGCACGCCCGCGTTTGTCCACGGTGGCCCCTTTGCCAACATTGCTCATGGCTGTAACTCCATCATGGCCACGCGTATGGCGATGCGCTTTGGCGATGTCGCCATTACCGAGGCCGGCTTCGGTGCCGATCTGGGTGCCGAGAAGTTCCTCGACATCAAGTGCCGCATGACGGGCGTTCGCCCCAGCGCCGTCGTGATCGTCGCGACCGCTCGTGCGCTGAAGTACAACGGTGGCGTCGCCAAGGCCGACCTCAACGAGGAGAACCTCGAGGCACTCAAGGCTGGCATGCCCAACCTGCTGCGTCACGTCGACAACATCCAGAACGTTTATGGTCTGCCCTGCGTAGTCGCCATCAACCGTTTCCCGACGGACACCGAGGTTGAGCTTGCGCTTATCGAGTCCGAGTGTCAGAAGCTCGGCGTCAACGTTAAGCTTTCCGAGGTCTGGGCCAAGGGCGGCGAGGGCGCGCTCGACCTGGCCGATGAGGTCATGCGTCTGATTGAGCAGCCGAGCGAGCTCAAGTTTGCCTACGAGGACGGCGCCGATGTTGCCGATGCCCTCGAGGCCGTCGCCACCAAGGTTTACCGTGCCGACGGCGTCGACTTTACGCCGGCTGCCAAGCGTCAGCTCGCCGAGCTGCGCGAGAACGGCTTTGGCAACCTGCCGGTGTGCGTCGCCAAGACGCAGTACAGCTTTAGCGACAACGCCAAGGCCTTGGGCGCTCCCGAGAACTTCCGCATCACCGTGCGTGAGCTCAAGGTTTCCGCCGGTGCCCACTTTGTGGTCGCGCTGACTGGCAGCGTTCTGACCATGCCGGGTCTGCCCAAGGTGCCCGCGGCAGAGAACATCGACGTCGACAACGACGGCAACATCACCGGCCTGTTTTAAGCCTGCTGTCCATAGCTGCTAGCCCGCCCCGCCGCGCCCACAAGGCACGGCGGGGCTTTTTGATCCTTAGGCCCGCGCATGTCTTGTAGATACCGACGGACTCTGCCCGTCATAGGCTTTTGCGCGGGTAGAATGCATGGATAACTTGAGGCTCACGCGCGACGGAAAGGAATCGTTGCATGGATCAGGACAAGACAACCGTGATGGGCGGCTACGGTTCCGCGCAGGCTGGCGATAGCGCCGATGCGACCCGCGTTGTTCCCAACCCCGGTTATACCGACCCCGCCGCGACGCAGCCTTCTACCGAGCCCACCCGGGTTATGGGCTATGGCGACACGGTGCAGGATCCTTACGCTGCATCTTCGCAAGGCCCTTATGGCAACGCAGCTCCGGATCCGTTTGATTACGCGCCGCAGGATTCTTATGCTGCCTCGACGCCGAATCCCTATGATGACCTGCCGCAGAATCCCATTCCGCAGCCTCAGCAGACGACGTATTTGCCTCGCACGGCTCAGCCTCGTTACGAGTCGCGCGAGCCGTATCGCGAGTACCCCAAGTCGATTCCGCAATATGGCGAGGACGAGGAGAAGAGGCCGTCGCGTTCGTCGAGCGTGATCAAGAAGATCCTCATCGTGCTGGCGATCTTCTTTGCGCTGTCGGTTGTGTTTGCCATCGTGTCGGGCATGCTCAACAAGCGGGGGAGCTCAACGGCCGATACCGCTGCCGAGCAAACCGAGTCCGCCTCGTCTAGCACCGTCGATTTGAGCGATATCCCGGGACAGTACTGGTCCAACGCCAAGAAGCTCCTCAAGTCGCGCGGAGCCGACCTTTCGAATGCCGTGATCCTGACCGACGATGGTTCAACGCCCGTCATCGATTCCAACTGGGTTGTTACGAATGTCTACTATAACGACAACGGCAACCTGGAGATTCAGCTCACGCACAAGAACAGCTATGGCAACTCGTCCGGCGGTCAAAGCGGTACCGACAGCTCGAGCTCCAATACGCTGGAGGATTTGAGCAACAAGGCACAGGAGTTGGGAGACAAGGCACAAGAGCTGGGCGATACAGCCCAAAACCTCGGCGATACTGCTCAGAATCTGGGCGATATGGCTACCAATGCCTGGGACGCGCTGCAAAACGGCATCTCGGGCGCGCAGGGAAACTAGCTGTTAAGCAGGCTACAGTTGCTCGGCCGGACGGTCGGGCGAGCTAAAGCCCGAATCAAACGTGACGACGCATGAGGCATCGGGTCGGCGCTCGTGCACGATGCGCGTGACGAGCCCCAGCAGCTCCTCGTCGGATATGTCAAAGCCGTCGGGACGCACCAGGTCAAACGAAACGAACCCGTCGTGCTCGTGCAGGTCGTGGATGGAGAGCGCGGGATCGATCTGCATGACGCCGCGCTTGACCCAGCCGCGCAGGTCGTCGCCAGTGGTGGCGATGGGGTCGCAGTGCAGCGTGATATCAATGCCCATCTGGCGCTTGATGTCGTGCTCGATGGTGTCCAGAATCTCGTGGTGCTCAAATGCGTCGCCCTCGCCGGGCATCTCCACGTGGGCGCTGGCAAACTGACGACCGGGGCCGTAGTCGTGCACCATGAGGTCGTGTGTGCCCAAGACCTGCGGATAGGACATGATCTTGTCGCGGATTGCCTGGACGAGCTTGGGGTCGGGCGCTTGCCCCAGCAACGGGCTGATGGCGTCGCGCACCAGGCCCAGACCGCTGATGCAGATGAAGATGCCCACACCCAGGCCTGCCCAGCCATCGAGATCAAAGCCGGTCGTCTGCGAAATAAGCGCCGCCACCAAGACCGAGCCCGAGGTGATGACGTCGTTTTTGGAGTCCTGCGCCGTGGCTATGAGCGTCTCCGAGTCGATGCGGTCACCCAGCGTGCGGTTGAACGCGGCCATCCAGAGCTTTACGAGCATGGACGTAGCCAGTGCCGCAAGGGAAATGAACGTGTAAGCGGTGGGGGAAGGCTTGATGATCTTGGTGACCGACTCGAGGATCAGGTTGATGCCGACGGCGCAAACCAGGACGGCGACGAACAGGCCGGCTAGGTACTCATAGCGGCCGTGACCATAGGGGTGGCCTTCGTCTGCCGGGCGGCTGGCAAGGCGGAACCCGAGCAGGCTCACGATGTTGCTCGAGGCATCGGAGAGGTTGTTGAAAGCGTCGGCGATGAGGGAGACGGAGCCGGCGAGCAGGCCCGCGATGCCCTTGGCCAGGCACAGGGTGATGTTGAGGCCAATGCAGATGAGGCTTGCGGCAAAGCCCGCGTTAGTGCGGCAAGATGCATCGACCGGCTCGCCCTCGCTGCCGGGAACAAGCGTATGTACCAGCCGATTTACAAATAGCATAGCGGTCGTCCTCACAATCATGTTTAAGGGGATAGTGTAGCTCGCGCGGGGGCGCCGTGCACCGATGCTCAGAAAATGCAGCAATAGTCTGCCGGTGCTAACGAGCGAGCCTTCTCGTCTGCCTGGGTGGTCCATTTTGGGCCGCATGGGTATGGGCATGTGCCTGTTTGATCGACATACTTAATGCCGACAGCCCCTGTGCAAAGGAGGACGTTTCCATGGACGAGATGTTTGCCATTAAATGCCAAAACTGCGGCGGCCCTATGTACTCGCACCAGGCTAAGCGCAGCTTTGAGTGCGCCTATTGCGGTGCGGTCATTCCGTGGCAGGCGGACGCCGGAGAGCCCAAGAGCGCTTTGGGCATTCGCCATACGCCGTTGACGGTGGTGGATGGACTGCTCAAGCTCACGCATGTGTCGCAACACGAGCGCCCGGAGGACCCGGACTGGTATTTCTTCAATTCGTACTGGCGCAATCAGTCGGTCCTGGAACATCTGCTGTGGGAGGATCGCGGCACGGCGCAGGAGTTCCAAGAGGCCACGCATGTGAGCATTCCTTGCCCCTTCTGCGGAGCGTCTTTTGAGGGCGAGTCAACGCAGCGTGTGTTTGAGTGCCCGTCCTGCGGCAACAAGATCGGCATTGCCGACCTGCTCAAGCCCGGTACCTTCAGCAAGCGTCTGACCATGGGCGTGGGTGCAGAGTATGTGCCGGAGCAGGGCATTCCCTGCGAAATCTCGCCGCAGCAGGCACGTGCCAACGCACTGCAGCTGGTGCGCCAGTATGCGGAAGCCTTTGCCGGGCACGACGTGGAAGATGCGATCCAAAACGACATGATGCTCTTCTATTTCCCCATGGCGCTGGCGGACCTGCGCATGATGGCGTCCTTCCCGGGCAAGGGCCTGAGCAAGGAGACCTTGGTGTACTACGAGGTGCTCGACTGGGCATATCCCAGGGCAAACTACCTGGACGTTCGCCTCATGGGCATTTTGGAGCCGTGGGACTTTGCCAAGGTTGGGCCGTTTGACCCGGCCATGCAGGAAGGTGACTTTCGCGTTGTCTCCGTCGATGCGTCTACCAAGGACCAGGTGGTTATTGATAAGTTGGCGCTCGACGTTGCGGGCAACGACGCCGAGGCTGTACTGGGGCTCAATAAAAAGAGCATCCGCACGTGGGCATGCAAGGCCCGCAAGCACAAGGACGGCCTAGTTATGGTGCCGGTGTACTTTGTCGACCGTCCGGCAACGGACAGCCGCGACGGCGATCAGGTGCGCATCGCCGTAAACGGCCAGACGGGTCGTGCGGCCGCGGTGGTGTTTAGCGACAAGCGCGAGACGCATATTGTGGCGCCGCTCAGCTCGAGCCTGCATCTGTCCGGTGAGAGCACCGTGCACGCCACGCCCGTCGAGGTCAAATATGTTAAATCACCCTTCCTGTACCAGATCGTGCGCCGTGGAGGCGGCGAGCAACCGCGTCAGGTTGCAGCCGCCGTCGAGGGTTCCTACCGAGAGGAGAAGCCCAAACGAAAGGGATTGTTCGCTGCGATCTTTGGGAAGTAGGGGAGTAGCGCCGGTTGTTGCCGTAACGTGATGGCCGGGGGTGCGGGGCGGCTCTCAGGAGTGCGGGCTGCCGTCTGATTGTTTGAGGGTGCCAGATATAAATAAACGGTGGAACGGCTGCAAAAGAGCCGCCCCACCGGGTAAAATCAGGTTGTGCCGCGGAACCCGCTCCTCAGCTAGTCACACTTCGGAAGCGCGGGCAACGCAGGTATTATCGTCTAAAGGGCCGGCTGCAACCGACCCTTTTCTGTGGCAGCCAATGGACCCACATCAGACGAAGGTCGCGTCTTTGTCTGTCAGGTCACGCTCGCCAGCCACGGCTAGAATGTCGTTGCCGGCGTCCATGACCGGTATTGTTTCGTAGCGTGCGTCGCAACCGCGAGTGCGCCTGCGACGGCTGCGGTGGTTTCGGTCGCAACGTGCTGCTATCCTTGCACTTCGCCATTAGTCGCTTCGTTGATGGCGCGGTACTCGGCGCTTAGTTCGCGCGCCAGCTCTTCCTTGCTTGGAAGATACGGCAGGTATTTGGCGGCAAACACTTGGTCGTTGTCTTCGGGCAGCGTGTACTCGACGATCGAATCGCTTTTGTCCGCGCAGAGCACGATGCCTATGGGCGGATTGTCGCCTTCGTTCATGAGCTCGCGCGTGTAGTAGTTCACATACATTTGCATCTGGCCCAGGTCCTGATGCGTAAGGTCGTCCGTCTTAAGGTCGATGAGCACGAAGCAGCGCATCAGATAGTTGTAAAAAACAAGGTCAATATAGAAATGGCGCCCATCAAAGGTGATGCGCTTTTGGCGCGCCTCGAAAGCGAAACCACGGCCAAGCTCCAGCAGGAACTTCTGAAGATGCGTGATGAGCGCCTGCTCTAGATCGCTCTCGCGAAACGCAGTATCGTCCGAGAAACCTAAAAACTCCAGTACATATGGGTCGCGGATGATATCCTCGGGGCGACGAGCCGGGGCGCTCTTTTGGATTTCCTGGGTGACGGCCTCTTTGTCTTTGCTGGCAAGTAGGCGCTCGCGGAACATGGTGTTGATCTGGCGCTCGAGCTGACGCGTGCTCCAACGAGAATCGGCGCATTCGTTCATGTACCAGGCGCGAGCATCAGGGTCGGGAATGCGCATCAACCTGCGGTAATGAGTCCAGCTCAATTCGCTACGCAGTGCGTCGCGAATTGGAAACGCAAGAAAGAACTGACGCATATTGCGAAGGTTTGCGATGCCAAAGCCTCTTCCGAAATCCGCGGTAAGCCTTCTGGAGAGGCCTGCAATCAATGCCTCCCCATATGCTGCGCGCTCCTCTCCGCCCTGCTCATCAACAATGCTCTTGCCAATCTCCCAATACGCCTCAACCATCGCAAAGTTAACGGCGGTATAGGCCTTGTCGCGAGCGGCGTTGAGAATTGAGGAGACCTGCTTGTAAAAACCTTCGGGCACGATTGCCGATTCTCCACGGTTTACCAGTTCGCCCATCACTGTCGCCCCACTTTCCTCTTGTGGAATGCATCTTTATCGCATTTAGTTTAAAGCCTCGCGCGGACACGAATTGCTTTGCTGTCTGGCACCTTCGCATGGGAGCCTTGCGGTGACTAAAATGTGGCCATAGAGGCAGTTTTAGCGAACCCCGCGGGAGTGACACGCATGGATAACAACACTTTGCTGTTCCACGACAAAGGTTCGGGTAGGTTTAAAGACGTTAAGATCTACCCCAATCGTATCGAGGTGCTCAAGAAGGGCACTTTTGGCGGCAAGCACACCGAGATTGTTTATCTTAAGGACATTACGGGCGTCAATAGAATCAAAGGCCGCGATGTTTTTCTGCGCAACCGTCTGTTGACCGCTTGCGTCTTTAGCCTGAGTAGCCGTGCGAAGGCCCAGGAATTTGTGAACGCGCTGAACATGGTGATGTAGCCGATAGCGGCGTTCGGGCCAAGGTAAAAATCGGGGGCACAGAACGGTGTTCTGCGCCCCCGATTGAGTCGATGTGTCTAAAAGGCCGGCTTGCCTATTCGCTGGCGCCTTTGCTGTCTTCGCGGTCACTGGCAAGCATTGCTGCACCGGCGACCGTTGTCGCCATGGCGGCAGCGGCGAGCCCGGCGGCAATGCCGGAGCCGTCGCCTGTGTCGGCGAGTTTTCCGCCCGAGCCCTTGCCCTTGTTGCCCTTGCCGTTCTTGTCGGCGCTGCCCGCGTTGGCGCCAGTGCCGGCGCCGGCGCCGCCTGCACTGCCCGAGGCCGCTACGGTAAAGCTTGCGGCTCCGTCGGTGGCAAGCGTGTAGTTTTGCGCCGCGTCGCCCAACAGGCCTTTCGCACGCACCCAATACGTCCCCGCGGCAAATGCCTCACCCTCGGCCATTGTCGTGCCCGGAGCGCCGTTTGCATCGTGCATAAACTCGAGTTGGGCTGTGCAGGCATCGTTTTCGAGCTTGCCGTCGAGCGGCGCCGTGACCTTGGCGCGCACATCCTCACCGGCCTTAAGGCCTTCGAGCCCCTCAAAGTGGGGTGTCAGCGCGCGTGGATCGATATCGATGGGCACGGAGCCCCGCAGCTCCGTAACGGTCTCGTTGCCCAAGGCGTCGACATCCACATATTCGATGGCAAACGCATGGCCCGAAGCCGCCACGTTGAGTACGTTGCTGCTGTCGACGAGGCGGAAATGACCCTCGCCAACGGTCTTGCCGTCCTGGAGCGAGGCGTCGCTCAGCGAGTCGCCATATGTCATGTGCATGCGGGCTGGGAGGTAGCACGAAGCTATCTGCTTGTGCTGCGTATCGTAATTGCGCTGGTAGATGCTTCGGGCCAGTGCCGCATCAACAAAGTCGGACGCAATGATGCCAATGTGCTTACGGCAGTTCTCTTTTGTGCCCTCAACTCCGGTATTGTTTATATACGAGCTCTTGTACAGGTGCTCGTTGACCACTCGTGCCGCGGTAAAAGGATTGCTTCCTTGCTTGTGGTTCGTGCAGCTGGTGTAGTTGATGCACCAGCTGTGCTCCAGGACCTTTACCTTGGCCCCGGCATCGTCCTCGACGTCCACCATGATGCGGGCGAGCTTGGTTGTCTCCTGCAGCGCCATATCGACCCAGCTGATTTTGTCGGTTCCTGTGCATTCGTAATGGTCCTGGGCATATACCTTGGTGCAATAGGGCTTTTCGTCACCCGTTTTCCCCACGGCTTCAAAGCCCCGCTCGTCTCGAACGAGACACATGGAGGCGCTGTCGGTGTGCGCTGCGATTTTGTTGTCCCATTCGGTGAGGTCGAGGCCCCACGTGTGGCCGCTTACGCTGCTGCCGACGAGCCTAAATCGACGCAGCAAGACGATTTTTCCGCGCACCTCGCCTAGCGTGGGGATGCGGCTCGATGTGTAGAACAGATTGGGGTTCTTGTCCATAACATTGGCAAAAGCCGTCGTGAGGCTTTCGTCGGTAGCCTCGTCGTTGCCCCGCGACACGAGCATGATGAGCGCTTCTTTCGGGTTTTCGCTCAAAAACGTATTGAAGTACCCGATGACATCGGAGAGATGCATAAAGTTCCCGTCTTTTTTGAGCAGGTAGCAATCTCCGTGGTCGATGCCGGGGTTCTCACCCTTTCCGAGTCGAATATCAAAGTAGCGAATGCCTTCGAGCAACTGCGTGGGGATGTAATCCTGCTGGCACTTTGCAAGCGAGGTTTGGGGCTCGGTGTCGTTGTCGACGCTGCAGCTGCCCGAATCATGCGTGCCTGGGATGCTCAGTTCGTCGAGGTACTTGTCGTCGTCGACGTGGCTCATCCAACATGGCCCATCGACGTAGCTGCTATACGTGATCCAGTCGATACTGCTAACTGTGGTATTGGTCTCGCCCTTGTCGTAACCGACAAGCTCGAGCTCCCACGGAATGCTCTTCCTCTTATGGCAGATCTTGTTGTTGTCCTGGTCTTTGCCATTCGATTCTATTGCCAGGTAATTAAAATCCTTTTTCTCGTTTGTGCGATCTCGGATGATATAGGTTCCGTTTAACTGACGTTCGAACGCAAAAGCGCGGCTGGGCTTGTTGTCATACTCGCCGCTCCATACGTGGATGACCTTTCCATCTTTGTCCGAGTCGCCATCGACCGACCAAATGCTGTAGCCTGTCTTTTTATGCTCTTCGAAATTGAGTAAGGTGCGGATGGCATACCAATCTATATTATCTGCATCGGTCAGCTCGTGCTCAAGGATGAGCTTGTTGGACGTGCCGTCGTTAAACAGGTGACAGACGTTGCCGATAACGTTGCCGTCTTCGTTGACACTTGCGGTGCGAAAATAGCCCGCGGGGCGAAGGCGAATGACGAACTTGTCGAGGTTGACCGCCGATGTGGGCATGTCTTCTGCAAATGCCGCGCGCATGGGAAGGCCCAATCCCGCGGTTTCGGGCAGGCTTGCAAGCGGCGACAACGCCGCGAGTCCAAGGCCCAGCGTAAACGCTCGGCGACTGATGGCATGATGTTCGGTCATAACTCCTCCGTTCGCAGGGTGCGGTTATGCGATAGTTTTGGTCACTATACTGCCCAGATGTTTAAAGATGCTGGTTTAATTGTCTGCGCGGCGCAATAAATCGGTGGGCGGACGTGTTGGGGTGTTTGTCTATTTGTGCCGCTACCGCGCTGGGGGTGGTTTTACTGACCGGCACCCTCGCGTTCGCCGGCTATCGGCATAAGAAAGGGAGGGCCGGTTTACCGGCCCTCCCTTAGTACGAAACGCTGGGGCACCGCCGCTTGTTTGCACCGCGCCCGTGTTTCCCGCTGCGCTCGCCAGTCGCTTAACGCTTGATCTCGATATCGTCGAGCTTGACGTCCATGGCCTCGGTCTTGGCCTCGGCGATGTCATCGGCAAATTCCAGGGACTTCATCATGGTCTCGACGGCGTCCTTGTGCTCCTCGACGTTGTCGATGCGCACATACACACTGCCACCGTCAACGTCGGTGAAGTACTCGGTTGTCACGCCGCCCGAGTGCGTAAAGTAGGCACTGCGCCAGGTCTTGCCGTTGTACTTAACGGGATCGCTCTCGGTCCATCCGGAGTTGGCCTTCCACTTTGCCTCGTAGTCGAACAGCTCGTCGGCGTTCTTGTCAGAGTCGAAGACGGGGATGAAGCGGTCGCTGGCGTGCTCGCTCTCGGTGAACTTAAACTGGGCCCTGTCGGCGGTGTCGCCTGCGACGTCGGTGATCTCGACGCCCTCGGGGACCTCGACCTTAAACCAAATGAAGTTGGTCCTCATATCCACGGCTGGCTTTTCTGCGCCGCCGCCACCGCCACTGCCAGTAGCGCCGCCGCTGCCGCCGCAACCCACCAGGGCAACCGCGGCAAAGAGACTGATGCAGAGGGTGAGAATCGCAAAGGCCTTCTTTTTCATGGTCGTGTCCTCCTCGATCTGTAATCGTCCATGGATTACCTGCCTTTACTGTACGCGTGGACGGCTCGCTAGGGTGGGCCATGTGTCCCATTCTGGGGGCTGGAATTGCGCCGACAAGTGGCAATATGTGCGGTCGCAAAAGAGGGGAGGGCCGATGCTGTCGGCCCTCCCCGGGTTGGGCGCCCGTTGTTTTAATGGGGCGCATGTGCGCGGGTGCGCGTAGGCGCGTGCGGGTGTCCCGTTACTTGATCTCGATGCTCGAAATCTCGACTTCGCGTGCCTCGGAAACTGCCTCTTCCATGTCATCGGGGAACTCGATGGAGTTGAGGAGTGCCTCGGCTTCTTTCTTGTGCTGGTCGAAGTTCGAGATGAGGACGTAGACGCTTCCCGGCTCAACATCGGTAAAAAGCATGGTTGAGATGCCGCTGTTGTCCTCGTATGTTCCGACGAGCCACGTCCTGCCGTTATACTCGACGGACCCGCCATCCTTCCACTGGAACGTATCCCCCTTCTTTTCCGCCTGGTCGGCGTGGGATTCCTCGGCCGTCAGCGCTTTTTTCCAAACGGGGATAAAGCGATCGGCCGAGGCGTTCTCGTCTTCGGGGAAGGTGAGCTGGACCCTGTCGGCATTCTTGCCGGCAGAGTCGCTTACGCCGACGCCCTCGGGCATCTCGACCTTAAACCAGATGTAGTCGGTCTTCTTGGCGACGGGGGCCTTTTCCTTGCTCTCGCTCTTGGGGGCGCTGCCGCCGCCCGATGCGCTCCCGCCGCAGCCCACAAGGGCGAGCGCGGCAAAGAGGGCGATGCAAAGGGAAAGGATTGATAGGGTCTTTTTCATCATGGTGGCGTCCTCCTTGTCTGCTGATGACATCACGGCGCCGCATGCTGTTGGGGTACTGATTGCGCTGGCGGCGGATGTCTCTGTGTACTGTGCGACTTATGCCTCCGTTCATCGCTTGTGGCCGTTGCGCGGCCGTTCCCCAACGGGTTCCTTACTGGCCGTTCCCCAACGGGTTCCTTACTTATAGATATGCCCCAGCTTGTGCTGCTCGGGAGTCTCGAAAGGTGGGCCATGTGTCCCATGTTTGCGTTGGCATGGCCTATCGTGTGCCATAGAAATCCGCGATGGCCAGGTGCGCTGACGCTCGCGTACTTATGGGCTAGACTTAGCACCATTACGTGATCGATGCGGTCGGCCGGCGTCGGCCGCCCGACCGATATATATGACTTGAAGGTGCGTGTGCGTATGAGCCAAGAGATGATGGATAAAACCTGTCGCGGTTTTGCCGAGGCGCTGGCCGCGCGCGAGCCAGTTCCCGGTGGTGGCAGCGCGAGCGCTTTTGTGGGCGCGCTGGGCGCCTCGCTGTGCGGAATGGTTGCCCGCTACGGTGCGACCAATCCCGCGCTTGCTGATCGTGCGGATGACCTGACGCGTGCGTTTGCCCAGGCAGACGAGTTGGCGCAGGAGCTTGTGGGTCTGGTCGCCGAGGACGTTCGTGCGTACGGCCAGGTGTCCGCTGCGTACGGTATTCCGCGTGAGGACCCGGCCCGACCGGCTGCGATTCAGGATGCGCTGCATGTGGCCGCTATGCCGCCGTATCGCATTATGGATGCCTGCGGGCGCGCACTGGCGCTGCTCGAGGACATGGCCGACAAGGGTTCGCGTCAGCTGCTGTCCGATGTGGCGTGCGGCGCCGTATTCTGCCGCGCCGCCATGCAGGGCGCGAGCTTGACGCTCTTTGCGAACACCACGTCTATGAAAGACCGGGCGCGCGCCGAGGAACTCGAGGCGGCGTGCGATGAGCTGCTGGATACGTGGCTGCCGCGCGCTGATGCGCTGGCGCGCCGCGCCGCCGATGCCGCGAGGAAGAGGGGGTAGCCATGGCAGAGCTGCTCAAGGGTGCTCCCGTTGCCCGTGCTTTGACCGAGGAGCTCGCCGCTCGCTGCACGGCTTTGCGCGAGCGCGGCGTTGTGCCGACGCTGGCCATCGTTCGCGTGGGCGAGCGCGAGGACGATCTATCCTACGAGCGCGGCGCCCTCAAGCGCTGCGAGAAGGTTGGCATCGAGGCTCGCCGCATTTTGCTTCCCGCCGATGTTTCGCAGGACGAGCTGCTGGCGGCTATTAAGGACATCAATGCTGACCCCGCTGTTCACGGCTGCCTGATGTTTCGCCCGCTTCCCGCTGGACTTGACGAGGATGCGGTTGCCGCGGCGCTCGATCCCGCCAAGGACGTCGACTCCATGACGCCGGCCTCGCTGCTTACCACGCTTTCGGGTCGTGGCGAGGGCTTTGCTCCCTGCACGGCCGAGGCCGTGTTGGCGTTGCTGGACCATTACGGTGTTGAGCTGGATGGGGCAAAGGTCGCGGTCGTCGGTCGGTCGCTGGTGATTGGTCGTCCCGTTGCCGCCATGCTTACGGCTTGCAATGCCACGGTGACGACGTGCCATACGCATACGCGCGACTTGGCTGCTGAGTGCCGTGCAGCTGATATTGTGGTTGCGGCCGTTGGACGCGCGCGCACGATTGGCGCGGATGCGGTTCGCGAGGGCCAGACGATCATCGATGTTGGCATTAATTGGGACGAGGCCGCTGGCAAGCTGGTCGGCGATGCCGATTTTGATGCTACGGAACCGATCGTTGGCGCAATTACTCCCGTGCCGGGCGGCGTGGGGGCTGTGACCACTGCGATTCTCGCCAAGCACGTGATCGAGGCGGCGGAGCGCGCATCGAAATAGGCGTTTGGGGCTGTTTAGCGGGTTAGTTATATACCTCGTGGTCAAAAAATGCCAAATATGAGTACTGTTGCAGAGATGGTCACATATATTTTAGGTCATTTTGGCTCTCTATCGGTATTTATTATCGATAGAGAGCCAATTTTATTGGACCAATGAGGAATTACATCGTCCAGCTTTTGAACAAATGTAGATTATGGGCACCTGTGTCCAGCGAAATTGCTGCTACTAAATTGGTGACAGTACTCATATTTGGCATTTTTTGACCACAGGGGTCCCGAGGGGATCTCGAGGGGCCGCGGTTTCGCCCTTTTTGCGTCGAAGCGATACACTGTTGCCGTTTGATTTCTTCGCTCAAGGAGGATGCGCATGCCGTGCACAACGATTTTGGTTGGTAAGAACGCGAGCTACGACGGGTCGACGCTTGTCGCCCGCAACGAGGACTCGTCCAACGGGGTGTTTGAGCCCAAGCGCATGCGCGTGGTGCACCCCGACGAGCAACCGCGTGTCTACACGAGTGTTCTAAGCCACCTGACCATTGAGCTGCCCGACAGCCCCATGCGCTACACGAGCGTCCCCGACGTTGTCCCGGGTCATGGCATTTGGGCTGAGGCCGGCTTCAACGAGCTCAATGTTGGCATGTCCGCTACCGAGACGCTCACCACCAACGAGCGCGTCCGCGGCGCCGACCCACTCGTGGACTACGTGCCCGCCAAGGGCAACGAGGGTGAGGACGGCTATGTGCCGGCGCAACCTGGTGGCCTGGGCGAGGAGGACATGGTGACCCTGGTGCTGCCGTATGCCAAGTCCGCCCGCGACGGCGTTCGTATCCTGGGCGACCTGCTCGAGCGCTACGGCACTTACGAGAACAACGGCATCGCCTTTAGCGACGTGGACGAGATCTGGTGGCTCGAGACCATCGGCGGTCACCACTGGATTGCCAAGCGTGTGCCCGATGACGCCTATGTGACCATGCCCAACCAACTGGGTATCGACAGCTTTGACCTGGATGACGCCGAGGGCGCCCAGGCCGACCACATGTGCTCCGCCGACCTGCGCGCCTGGATGGCCGAGTGGCATCTGGACCTGACGCTGGGCGTTGAGGGCGACGGCCCGGCTGCCGTCTTTAACCCGCGCGAGGCCTTTGGCTCGCACAGCGACAGCGACCACGTCTACAACACGCCGCGCGCCTGGTACATGCAGCGCTGCCTCAACCCCAGTGACGTGTGGGATGGCCCCGACGCCGACTACACGCCCGAGAGCGACGATATCCCTTGGAGCCGCGCGCCCGAGCGCAAGGTGACCATCGAGGACATCAAGTACGTGCTTTCGAGCCACTACCAGGGCACGGAGTACGACTGCTACGGCAGCAAGGGTACGCCCGCCACGCGCGGCGCCTATCGTCCCATCGGCATCAACCGCAACAGCCAGCTCGCCGTGCTGCAGCTGCGCCCCTATGCGCAGCCGGCGTATCGCGCCGTGCAGTGGATGGCGTTTGGCTCCAACTCGTTTAACGCGCTCGTACCGCTGTATGCCAATGTCGAGACCATGCCCGAGTACTATGCCGACACGCAGGCTCGCGTGACGTCCGAGAATTTCTATTGGGCAAATCGCCTGATCGGTGCCTTGGCCGATGTTCGCTTCCACGAGTGCGGTCGCGCGGTCGAGGATTATCAGGAGAAGGTCGGCGGCATGGGCCACAAGCAGATTCACGACGTTGACGCTGTCGTAGCCGCGCTACCCGAGGCCGAGGTGCCTGCCGAGCTTGCACGCGCCAACGAGGCCTTTGCCGAGCTTGTGCGCGTGGAGACCGATGCCCTGCTGGGCAAGGTGCTCTACACCACGAGCTGCGCCATGAAGAACTCTTTCGCGATGAATGACAACGTGAGGTAGGGATTTCCCGTCGATCGAATAGCGCTAAAACGCTTTGTCGCTTTCGCTCGATCTTGGGTACAAGAACGCCAATGCAGTTGTTTGTGATTGGAGACAACCATGGTTATGAAACTCGATCAGCTTGTTAACGGCGCCATTAACGTGGGCTTTGGCGCTGCCGCCGTTGCTGTCGAAGGCGGCAAGAAGGTCCTCGACGACCTTAACACCAAAGGCGAGCAGGTCCGCAAGGACACCGCCACCCCCGATATCGCCCGCAGCGTGTCCGATATGTTCGAGCAGGCCGGCGGTACCATCTCCGATCTGACCGAGCGCTTGGGCATGCAGGGCGAGACCGCGGCCCAGCGCGTGCTCGACGAGCTCATCCTTACCCGCGTCCGCGTTATGACCGCCCCCGAGCGCACGGCCTTCCTGGCCCATGTGCGCGACATCGTCGATTCGGTCGAGGACAACGTGACCTCGGTGCCCGTCGAGTCCGTTGAGCCCGACGATGCGAAGGATACCGAAGAGGCCGAGTAGCAGCGCAGATGGCAGATTCCACCACCGATTACAACAATCTAGATCCCTTGGGTGACGAGGCGGCGGTTGTCGATGAGGTCGATGCCGTCGTCTCGGGCGCTCGCAAGAAGCCGCGCGCTGTCGATATGGTCCCCGAGGAGCCCGACGCGATGGCGCCGGACGAGGAATACCAGCTCACGCCGGCGGGTCGTCGCGAACGCATCGGGCAGATTGTTCGCCTGGTCAAAAAGTACCGCGTGTGGGATAACCTCACGCCGGTTCGTTTGCGCCGCCTGCTCGAGGAACTCGGCCCCATGTTCGTCAAGATGGGGCAGATTTTGGCCAACCGGTCCGAGATTCTGCCGCAGCGCTTTTGCGACGAGCTGCGTCGTCTGCGCTCCGACGTAGAGCCGGTGCCGTATGAGGTAGTGCTCCGCTGTCTGGAAGAGGAGTACGGCCAGCGCCTGGGGCAGATGTTCGACGCGATCGACCCCAACCCGCTCGGTAGCGCGTCGCTCGCGCAGGTACACCGCGCCCGCCTGGTGACCGGCGAGGACGTGGCCGTTAAGGTGCAGCGCCCCGGCGCGCAACAGGTCATGGCGCAGGACATCGACATCATTCGCTCGGTGGTGCGCATCGTTTCCAAGTTTGTCAACACCGATCAGTTTGTTGACCTGCACGGCGTGGTCGAGGAGCTGTGGACCTCGTTTCGCGAGGAGACCAACTTTTTGGTCGAGGCCAAAAACCTCAACGATTTCTACGACTTCCACAAAAGCGTGCACGGCGTGTCGTGCCCCAAGTCCTACCTGGACCTTTGCACCGAGCACGTCGTGGTCATGGACTACATTGACGGCATCTCGATTGCCGATCCCGAGCGCCTGGTGGCTGAGGGCTATGACCTGGAAAAGATCGGCTCGGCGATTGTCGAGGACTACTCGACGCAGGTGCTCGACGACGGCTTTTTCCATGCCGACCCGCATGCGGGAAACATCATCCTCAAGGACGGCATCGTCTACTTTATCGACCTGGGCATGGTCGGGCGCATGTCGAGTCACGACCGCGGTATCGTCAAGGACATGATTTTCGCCGTGGCCGAGGGCGACGTGCCCAAGCTCAAGGATTCGCTCATGCGCTTTGCCGTGACGCGCGGCGATTCGGCCGAGCTCGACCATTCGGTCTTTTTGTCCGACTTGGACTTTATCGTCGCCGACTTTGCGGGGCTCGATCTTAAGGATCTTGATATCGGCGAGTTTTTGATCTCGCTGCTAAACCTGGCGCGCAAAAACGACGTTGAGCTGCCGAGCGTGGTGACGATGTTCGCGCGCGGCATGGTGACACTCGAGGGCCTGCTGACCGAGTACATGCCCAACGTCAACATGATCCAGATCATCCAGACGCATATCAAAAACGAGAAGAGTACCTACGCACGCATGCGCGACATGAGTCGCGATTTCGCGGCGAGTAGCTACCGAGCGGCAAAGGGTTCGCTCGAAGCGGCTGAGTATCTGGGCCTGGCGTCGCGAATGCTCACGCGCGGTCAGCTCAAGCTGAACTTGCAGCTCATGAGTAGCGACAAGGCGCTGCGTCAGATAGGCGGCATCGTCGACCGCATGTCAATGGCCATTGTCATCGCCGGTCTGTTTATCGGTTCCTCGGTGGTCTACTATGCGCGCATCGAGCCTGTTGTGCTCGGTATTCCGATCATCGGCTTTGTTGGCTATGTGAGCGCGCTGGTTTTGGCGCTCATGCTGGGCCGCAATATCTGGCGCAACAGTCACGGCGGCAAGCACTAGCGTAGCTGCACGGTGTCTTGTCCCACGGCGCCCTTCCATACCCAACTCTTTCCTATCGCAAACAATAGCTTTTACCTTGGGCTTCGCCTGCGTACGGGGCCCTTTTGCGTGATACCATACTGACAGTAATAATCAATGGCCTAGATGGTGGTGCGGAGACGCACGAATGCGTGGTTTTCCTGCGCATTTGGGAGAATCGGGGTGCAAGTCCCCGGCTGTACCAGTAACCGTAATTCCTCTTGGCTCGGGATGCTCGCGTCGCAGATCGGACGACGTACCCGAGCCGTTAAGGTTAAGTCGGATCGCCTCCCATCTTGCATGCGGCTGCGGCGTATGCCGCCGGTGTGCATAGGGCTCTGGAGGGAAGGGGGACCCCGATGGGGGAACTCGAGCGCAGCATGCGCGATGACGTGGGGCAGCCTCAGGGCAACGCTCCAAGTACAGACAATGGGGGACAAATGGATATGTTTGAGGACGAGCGCAAGCGCGCCTCGTTGCGTCGCCATGGGGCGATCGCGCGCGGCGTAGCCAAGCGCGGCCTGGTGGCATTCCTGGCCTTCGCGATGGCCTTTGGCACCACACCGGCCCAGCTGTGGGCCGATGGCGCCGAGGGCATTGCCGAGGCCGTGGCTCAGGCCACAACGCCGAGCGAGGGCGCGCAGGCCACGGACGGTGCTGCAGATACTACCGCGGCTGCTGCCGACGCAAACGATTCGGCTGCAGGTGGCTCCTCCGAAACTGGGGATACGGGTTCGGCCGCGCCTGACAACGTGAGCGATGATGCATCGGACGACCCCGCTGCGTCAGACCCTGCTTCGGCCACCCCGGCGAGCGAGGCGTCTGACACCACCGCCGAGACCGGCGACGCGACTGCGGTGGCCAGCGAGCCCAGTGTTGCCAAGGCCGCGTCTCGTGCCGCTGCTACGTTTTCCTCGAATAATGGTGTCAGCGTCGGAAAGAGCCAGTCGCCTTCTCGTTGGGCTGGCTCTAACTTCACCGCTTTTATCCAGAGCAATACTACGCTCTATGCGAATGTTTGGACTTCGTCCAGCAAGCGCGCCAGCGCTTCGGGCTGCACCTATCAGTGGCTTGCTGCCGACATCAGCAACAAGAGCGATGCGGACAATTCCGCATTTGTTCCTGTCGAGGGCCAGACGGGCGCATCGATCGTTTTGGACGATGCCCTGCGTACTCAGCTTAACGGCAAGTGCCTGCGCGTACGCATTACCGATGCAAGCGGTAACGTCATCTACGGCCCGACCAAGGGCGCCAACAACCAAAAGCTGACGGCGACGAACACCATCAAGGCACCCGTTCCTACCAAGACGGCCCTGGATGCAAAGTCTTATGTCCTCATCCAGTCTTCGGCAGACGATTCGAGCTCGTATTCGTCCGTCAAGGCCGAGATACTGAACCCTGGCACTACACTTTGGGCGAATGCCTACGACGGCGAAGCGGTCCCCAATAAGCGTATTGCGGCGCAGGGTGGCTGGACCTATCAGTGGCTTGCGTCCGATACGCGCGATGCCGAGGACTCTGCCTATCAGGTGATTCCCGGTCAGACCGGCCAGTCGCTAACGATTACGGACGAACTCGCCTCGCAGCTTGCGGGCAAGTACATTCGCGTTAAGGTTGTCGGCGATGGCCAGGAGCTGTACGGTCCGAGCAGCTCTTTCGGGACGCCCGCGTCTGTTGGCTACAATACGCCGGGTCCTGTTGCCGCGAATGACCAGATCGCGTTAGGCCACATCGTTCTCGCCTATAACGGCGCCGAATTTGGCGACGATTATGAGAACGTCCCCAACGCTAACGTCGGTGACACGATTAAGGCTGCCGCCTACTACCTTAACTACGACACGCCGACTGACCTCTATGGCTCCGACAAGGTCGATTTTTCTTGGTGGGTGGCCGATTCTGCTGACGGCACGTTCGAGCAGGTTGCAACTGGTGATACCTTCACGGTTACCAAGGAGTGCGCGAACCGCTACCTCAAGGTGGTCGCTAAGGCCAAGAAGGGTATCCCCGGCTCCGATAGCTGTGAGACCAAGGCGGGCCGCATTCTGCCCAAGGGCGCGACGACGCTCGATTCAGTTGCATTTACCAATGCGAGCAAGGGCGCCAAGGACACTGGCTCTACGATTGAGGCGTGCGCCTACAAGGCGGTCGATTACTCGTCTGAGCCGGTTACCGAGGGCGTTACCTACACGTGGCGTTGGTCCTCTGTCGACCCGTCTTCCTCTGTGTTTGATGCGAAGACCGACTGGCATGTGGTCGAGGGCAAAACCGACAGCAGCTTTACGATTCCCGATGACTACGCCAAGCGCTGGGTGAGCGTGTCGGCCACTGCGGGCGATAACACCGTAGAGGCGACTACTGCTGTGGCCGTTAAGGCCGCAGGCTCGCACGAGCTGTTCCTGGCGTATCTCAAAAAGATCGTCGGCGATCAGAGCGATGACGCCAAGTTTGTCTACAAGAGTGGCGAAAAGATCGGTGTTACTGCATTCGAGAAGACGTCTGCAGGAACAAAGGGTGCCGAGCTTACATCTGATCAACTGACGTATACGTGGCAGATTGCCGATAGCGCCCAGGGTCCGTTCACGACGCTGACGGATGAGAACGCGCACAGGCCGTCGTTCGTAATTTCGCAAAAGTACGTCGGCAAGTACCTCAAGTGCATCGTCGACGGTGGCTACAACACCGACTATGCCTCCACGCGTTATGCCATCGTCAAGGGCGAAGATGCCAAGGCGTATACCCTGACATCGGTTAATGTCGCTTCGAGCGGCAACCTTGCACAGGTCGGCGGAACGCTTACCCCTACTGCCAATTACATGGCAACGGGCGATTGGGGCGATTACGAGACGGCACTCCCCGAGGGCTCCCTCGTCGATTACCGCTGGTATCTCGCCGATGACGCTGAGGGCACAAATGCCCACGAGCTGTTTGGCGCCGACGAAACGACCGGCGCGATCACGCTTCCCGCCTCGGCTGAGGGCAAATACGCCTATGTCGTGGCAAACGCCGGCAACAACGATGTCAAGAGCACCGCTTGGCTCGTTAATTCTTCCGACGAAAAGTCTCTTTCCGTTAACGTCAGGGTTGTAGGCGTAAGCAAGCACGATGTCGGTCAGTCCTATGACCTTGTGGACTGGGTGCCGACGGCCTCGTTTGAGTGGTCGAGTACCCAAAAAATGTCTGCCTGGGACATCTTTGCCAAGGTGCTTGACGACGCCGGCTATAGCTATAGCACGGACGGCGGCGTTCCCTATTCGGTTACGAACCCCGATAAGTCCCAGACGCTCGCGATGGAAAACACGGCGTCCGGCTATAAGTACTGGCGTTTTGATATTAATGGCAAGGCTGCCAACTCTTATGCCACGGGCTACTACCCGAGCGATGGCGACACGCTCGAGCTCGTGTACGAGGATCCCACGGGCACGGTTTCCACGCAGGTTTCCGCGACGTGTTCGGTCGTCGGCACCGACGCTAAGGGTGCTCAGCAGACCTGGGCCGCCGCTCAGAGCATTACGCTGAAGAAGGGCTCGACCGCGGCCGACCTCTCCGAGCAGCTCTTCAAGCAGACCGGCCTCAAGGCGGACTACGACCCCAACGGCTCCTGGGGCTGGGCGCTCAATTCGATCACGTCGCCCTTCGACTCCGGCCGCACGCTCGCCTACGACCCGACGACCGAAGCGTACTGGCAGCTGTTCATCAACGGCAAGTCCTCCATGGTCGGCGCCGGCGGCTACACGCTCAAGGCCGGCGACTCCGTCGTCTGGTACTACTCGAAGTACAACGACCCCGCTCCTGCCGATTAGCTTTCGGTAAGCTGCACCGTTATCGGCCAGGATGCTTCGGGCGCCCGGCAGACGTGGGCACAGCCTACGACAGCTCTCGTGGACGAGGGAACAACCGCTGCTGACCTTTCCGAGCAGATCTTTAAAAAGTCTGGCATTGGCGCCAAAACGGGGGAGAGCTCGTTTGGCTGGTATCTCGAGTCGCTGACCTCGCCGTTCGAAAAGAACGTGACCCTCTCGAGCGAGAAGGTTGACGAAAACACCTGGAAATATTGGCAGTTCTTTGTCAATGGCAAGCCTGTTGATGTTGGTGCGGGCGCCTATACGCTTAAGGCAAGCGACGAGATTGCTTGGGTCTATGGCTCCGACGGCACCATGCCTGGTCAGGTCTCCGTTTCGATGGAGATCATCGGCAAGAAGGACGATAAGGCTCAGCGCTGGACTGATCCTTCGATGCAGGTGTTTGTCGAGGGCACGACGATCAAGGATGCCTCTGCTGCCTACTTCGATGCCGTTGGCGTCAAGTCCAAGATGTACGACCAATTTGGTTATTGGGGCGTTCACACTCTTGTCTCTCCGCTTGATGGCACCGAGCTGTCGGGTGCTTGGTCGTTCTTTGTCAACGGCGTTCCTGGGTCTCAGCTCGATAGCGACTATGTGCTCAAGTCGGGTGACAAGATCGTCTGGGCTTATGCTGCTGGCGATACCGTTCCTAATCCCGATGAAGTCGTAGTTGATCCGAGCGCTTCGCGCCCGACCGATTGGAAAGCCGACTGGAGCGGCAATTCCAATGCGGTGGTCGAGAACGTGTCCACGCCTACGGGCGCGCTGGCAAGCTCTTGGACGTTTGATTGGAAGGCCTATTCGGGCGCCACGTACCCCAACGCGAGCGAGCCGATTGTCGTAAACGGCAATGTGTATCTCGCCGTCAACAAGCGCCTGCTTAAGATCGATGCCGAGTCGGGCAAGGTGCTGGCCGAGTCGAATCTTAAGACTGCGATTGGCTACACGACGCGTCCGATTTATACGAACGGCTTGGTCATCGTCCCGCTCGATGGCGGTGCGGTCCAGGCTCTGACGGCCGATACGCTCACGACGGTTTGGGTTACCGACCCTGTGAGCAAAACTGCTCAGTCGAATTCTCAGCTGACGGTCGATGGCAACTATCTCTATGTCGGCACCGTTGATGTCGACTATGGTAAGGGCGTGTATAACAACGGCCATCTGACGCGCATCAATATCCTGACCGGTGCCGTTTCCTGGCAGCACGTCAACGCCGATGAGGGTTATTACTGGACGGGCGCTACCGTGGGTGACGGCTTTATTCTGGTTCCCACCAGCGCCGGTACCGTTGAGATGCTCAGCAAGTCTTCGGGCGCTGTGCTTGGAAGCGTTTCCGTTGGGGCTATCGTTAACTCCTCCTGTGTGCTCTCCGCCGACGGTAGCCATGCTTATCTGATTTCGCGCGATGGCAAGCTGCACGTTTTGGCGATTTCTGACGGTAGTTCGCGTGATGCGGATGCCGCTTCGCGCATTTCCGAAGAGCGCGTCGTCGACCTGGGTCTTACGGGATGCGCCTGCATGCCTACGCTGTATGGCAACAAGCTGATTGTCGGCGGCGAGGTTTCCGGTGGCTCTGCGCTGGCGATTGTCGACCTTGATAATGACTTTGCTACGACGTTGGTTTCGTCTGCTGATGGCTCCGCGCTTCCCATCGGCGGCATCAAGGGTGCACCGCTCGTGAGCGCCCAGGCAGATGGCACGTATGTCTACTTCACGGTTAACTACGGTGCGACTTCCGACTATGTGAACTACACCTCGGGCGGCGGTGTCTATCGCTACAAGCTGGGTGACGCGCAGGCGACCGGTGCGTTTAGCGCAACGGGACACAACAACTACTGCGACTCGCCGATTGCCTGCGACGCCAAGGGCAACCTCTACTACATCAACGATTCCGGCACGTTGTTCAAGCTGAATGGTGGCGTTAAGGTCTCGTTCGAGACTGGCGAGGGTTCCAAGGTCGATTTCCAGACTACGGCCGACGGCAAGCTGGTTAAGCCTGCCGATCCGACGCGTGAGGGCTACACCTTCGGTGGCTGGTACACCGATGAGGCTTGCACGGAGGCGTATGACTTCAGCACGCCGGTGACGGCCGATATGACGCTGTATGCCAAGTGGACCAAGAACGCCGTTAACCCTGACGGCAATGGCGGTTCTGGCTCTAACGGTGGCAGCGGCTCCGGCACTGGTGCTGGTACCGGCGCGGGCACTGGCGCGGGCACTGGCTCCGGCTCGAAGGGTGGCGCTGTCGCCCCGGGTCAGAAGCCGGTGACCAAGACGACGGTGTCGACCAAGACCGGGACCAAGGACAACAAGTCCGACAAGAAGGACTCCGACAAGTCCGACAAGAAGGACGAGAAGAAGTCTGACAAGAAGGACGGCAAGTCCGACAAGAAGTCCGACTCCAAGTCCGACAAGGCATCCGCTTCCACGACCACTGCCAAGAAGTCCACTGAGGCTTCCGCGCAGGAGTCTGGCCTCAACCCGCTCGCTATTGTCGGCATCGCGGCCGGCGTGATCGGCCTCGCGCTCATCGCCGTCTTCATGCTGACCAAGCGCGGCAAGGGTGACGGTAATGCCCGATAAGCCCAAGGAGACCAACGGGCAGCAGCCCGACTCCTCGTTTATCCAGCTCGACGATGCAAAGCAAAAGGGCGCCGCTTCGGCGGCGTCCGCCCCGCGGCGCAAGGCACTTGTCGGCGTTTTTACGGCTGCTTGCGTTGCCCTGATTGTCGTCTCGCTGGGGTTTGTCCATCCCTCCACAAGCGGTGCCTGGTCCATCGACTGGATCGTTCAGGCCGTGACGGGGGAGAGCGTCGTTGCCAACGACGCCAGGGGAGCTGGCTCGGCTGCTGCTTCTGGCAAAGCTGACTCTAAGAACTCCAAGGCTTCGGGCGATGCGAAAGATAAGTCCAAGGACTCGGGTGACGCCAAGGGCGATTCCGAGTCTTCGAACAAGAGCTCGGATAAAAACTCGGATGGCAAAAAGTCTGAAGACCAGCGTGGCAAGAAGTCTGGCGATGTATCGGCTGCTCAGAATACCGAAACTGCCGATACTTCTAACACGTCTGGTGGTACCTCTTCGGGCGGCGGCCAATCGTCTGGCGGCGCCTCTGCTTCTAACGGCGGAACCGCCTCCTCGGGCGGCCAGGGCGGCACGCAGGAGCCCAGTTACGTCACGGTGACGGTTGCGGTCACATCGAGCGCCGTGGGCAATCCTGTGTCCGCCGGCGGCACCTATACCTTTAACGAAGGTGCCACCGTCTACGACGCCCTATGCGCGCTCGGGCTTTCCGTCAACGCACACGGCTCATCGTACGGCACGTATGTCGCCGCGATCGGCGGTTTGGCCGAGAAGCAGTATGGCGGCACGAGCGGTTGGATGTACTCTGTCAACGGCTCGACGCCCATGACGGCCTGCAGCAACTACGTTCTCTCCAACGGCGACAACGTCGTCTGGTATTACGTAACAGGCTAGGGATCTCAACATAACGCACGGAACGGGCAGCTCGGACAAACATCCAGGCCGCCCGTTTTTTGATGCGAATGGGACGGAGTTTCCCAATCGAGGCTCAACCGGAAAGCGCGTCCCACTCTGGAGGCGGATTCCGGGATGCAGTTTCCGCTTCGATGGCCATTGGGAAACCGCGTCCCGTTCCGAGGTCGGATTCCGGGATGCACTTTCCGCTTGAGTGGCGTTGCGGAAACTGTGTCCCGCTTTGAGGCCTCAATCTGGGACGCGCTTTCCGGAACGGCGCCCATGGGGAAGGCGCGTCCCATTTCGGCACCGTGGCCCGTCCCGTACGTCTTCCTCGACAGCCTCGTCAAACAAAAAAAACCGGCTGGAACGTGAATTCCAACCGGTTATATATTCAAGCAAATGTCGAATCGACTATGACTGCGCGCCTTCGAGGAAGAAGCGGCGGCTGAAGTAGTTGTACCAGGTGACCAGGAACGTGGCGATGGCCTTCATGGCCTGGTAGCCGATGCTCAAAAACGTGACGCCCACAAACATGTACAGGTCGTTAAGACCCAGGCCAATCACCGACAGGATGGTGAAGATCGTGAACTCGCGCTTGCGGCTCATGCCCTCGCGATGGTCGAACACGTACTTCATGCTGAGCCAGTAGTTGACCACGACGGACGTGATAAACGAAATCGTGGTGCTCATCAAAAAGTCGAGATGGAACAGCTCGACGAGCGCAATGAGCATGCCCCAGTCGATGCCAAAGGAGATAAGACCCACGACAGCGAACTTGAGGAATTGCTTAGTATGAGGTTGTGCCAGTGCCTTGCGCACGTAATCACGTCCAATGCGTTGACGAATCGAGCAGAGGATACTTTAGAGCTTTTGCAAGGGAAACGTAAGGGCTTTGGCAAGAACTATATGAACTCGCCAAATATTCAAGGGGTAATCCGCAAACGTTGCAAATCCTGACGTAAACGAGCAAGGCCCACGAACAACGCAGCGTTCGACGCACGTCGTCCGTGGGCCCCGTAGCTGTGCGGGAAAGTCGAGCTACTTGGTCTCCTCGCCCTCCAGGAAGATCTTTCGGGTCACAAAGTTGTAGACCATGACCAGCGCGGTGGCGCAAATCTTGGCGATATTGGCCTCGAGCCCCAGACCGGCGTTGAGCGCCAACACGATACCGTCGTTGAGCGCCAGGCCGATCACGGACAGCACGACAAAGATAATGAACTCGCGGCGGCGGCTCATGCCCTCCTTGTGCGCAAACACGTACTTCATGCTCGCGACGTAGTTAAAGATGAGCGAGACGATAAAGCCGCTGGTATTGGCGATCAGGATGTTAAGGCCCAGACCGTAGTGGAGCAGATTCATGATGCCAAAGTCGATGACCGTGGCGACGACGCCGACGACGCCAAACTTCATGATCTGCGCAAGGAGTTTTTGCATGGTACCTGCCTTAGGGTGGCGCCGGAGCGCCGCGGGGATGACGAACTCAGCAAGTTTAGCCAATCCCCGCAGGCGGGGCTAGGCGCGCTCCTCGATAGCACCGTTTCTATATGCATCGAGCAGTTGGCGCAGGTCCTGGATTTGGCTGCGAATCTTGGCACCCGTATCGGTATCGCTCACCATGCGGCGCCGGTCGGCCTCGTCAAAACGGTTGGTCTCGCTCTCGATGTCCACGTTGCGCGTGAGCGCTTCGGCAACCGTTGTAAAGGCCCGGTGCGACTTAAGGCGGCATCCGCGCGAGCTGGAGATAAGCGTGTAGCCGGCGATGCCCGTCTTGGGGTGGTAGGCGCGGCAGAAGCCGCCATCGATGACCAGCAGCTTGCCCTCGGCGCGGATGGGCTGCTCGCCCTTGGTGGTCTTGACTGGCGTATGGCCATTGATGATGTGACCGGTCGGCGAACATGCCATGGGGGCAACGCCGAACTCGCGCATGATGTCGTCGCAGACCGAGGGCGACTTGGTAAGCGTAAAGTACGGGTCCATCGGCTCGACCCAAGTGCTCTTATCAGCGATATAGGCGCGCTCAAAGGTACGCACCAGGCGTCCGCTGGCGGGTGAGTTAAAGCCGATCCACAGGTACCACATCCAGTCGAGGGCATCGCGGTCGCCGACGCGCCAGGCTCGGCGGGCGATATGGTCGCAAAAATCGAGATAATCGCGGCCTGCGTGCCAGGTGCCCAGGCAGTTCATGCTGCTAAAGGTGCCATCCTCGTTGAGTGGCACGCAGCCGTGGAAGAGCAGATTGCCGTTGGCGACCTTGTACATCGAGCCGTGGGTGTAGAGGAAATCGATATGGCGATGCAGGTGATCGGCGGTGACAAACTCCGACACGAGCTTATCGATGATGTGTTGTTCCTGGGGCGTGAGCGTGTAGGGGTCCGTCGGGTCGACGGTGGGGAAGTCGTTGGTCGTGAGCGGCCACACGCTGCCGTCGGCGAGCGTGACCGTGCCGGTGTCGTGGTCGATCTTGTCGAGCAGCAGGCGGTCGGTCATGTCGAACTCGGGGTGACGCTGGATAATCTGGCCCTCGAGTTTAAAGAGCAGCACGTTGATGGCCTTGATCAGCGGGGTGATGGACTCGCCGGCGGAATAGGTGGCATCGGCAAAGGCGACGAGCTCACGCAGCGAGATGCCGTAGTCGTTCTCGAGGATCTCGTAATTGTCGTAGCGCAGGTTGTTGCGCAGCACCGTGGCGATGCAGGCAGGCTCACCGGCAGCGGCGCCCATCCACAGCAGGTCGTGGTTGCCCCACTGAATGTCGAGCGAATGGTAGGTGAGCAGGCGGTCCATAATCTTGGCCGCACCACCGCCGCGGTCGAAGATGTCGCCCACCAAGTGCAGGTGGTCGACGGCGAGGCGCTTGATGAGCGAGGCGAGCGACTCGATAAAGTCGTCGGCGCTGGCGGTCTCCAAGATGGATTCGATAATGCGCTCGTGATAACGCACGCGGTAGTTGTTCTCATCCGGATGCGTGTGCAGCAGCTCGTCGATGATGTAGGCGTAATCGCGCGGGATGGCCTTACGCACCTTGGAGCGGGTATAGCGGCTCGAAAGCGAGCGGGCAACCACAATGAGTTGGTCGAGCATAGTCTTGTACCAGGTGGGCGAGTCCTCGCGCCGGCTGCGGACCAGCTCGATCTTCTCGCGCGGGTAGTAGATGAGCGTGCACAGCTCGCCCTTTTCGTCGAAGGTGAGCGTGTCGCCAAAGATTTCGTCGACATGTTCGCGCACGACGCCCGAGCAGTTGTTGAGGATGTGCATAAAGGCTTCGTACTCGCCATGCACGTCGCTCATAAAATGCTCGGTGCCCTTGGGTAGGTTGAGGATGGCCGAGAGGTTGATAATCTCGGTAAACGCGGATTGCTCGGTGGGAAATTGTCTCGACAGCAGACGCAGATATTTAAAGTCTTGCGGGTTGCGATCGAATGCGACCATGAAACACCTTCCGATATGGTTGGTAAAACTGATAAACAGCGTCAAACGTTTATCAGTATGCGCCGGCTTTGTTTCGATTTTGCGCCGGCGGCTGAATTGTCGGCTGAACGGTTTGGTAAATCGATTTAGTTGAGGTTGATGTGTCGGTTGGGTGGAGACGAAGGGGGTGATTTTGCCCATGTTGGCCCATGGCGGGGGTGGGGATGTTCATAATAAAGATATTCAATGCAAATGGTTCGAATTGGTAAATAGTGGACGTTTGTATCGTATTTAGGCTTGCTGTGAGATAATTTGCGCAGCAATACTTAAGGAGCCTCATATGAGTGATTTTGTCCTGACCTGTGAATCCGCCGCCGACCGAACCCGTGAGTTCTTTGCGTCGCGCAATATCCCTGTCGTGTGTTTTCATTACGAGATCGATGATGTTGTCTATACGGACGATCTGTATCAGTTGATTTCGCCGGACGAGTTTTTTGCCCAGATTGCCGCGGGCGCCATGCCCAAGACGTCTCAGGTGAGCGTGGGTGAGTACGAGGAGTTTTGGGAGCCGTTTGTTGCCGAGGGTAAAGACGTGCTGCACCTGACGTTGTCGTCGGGTATTTCGGGTACGTATGGATCGGCCTGCGTTGCGGCGCAGATGCTCGCGGATCGCTATCCCCAGGGCGGCAAGGTGCGCGTCATCGATTCGCTGGCGGCGTCTTCGGGCTTTGGCCTGCTGGTGGAGTGTGCCGCCGACGTTCGCGATAGCGGCGCTTCGCTCGACGAGACGGCCGCTTGGATTGAGGAGCATAAACTCAACCTGCACCACTGGTTCTTCTCGACCGATTTGTCGAGCTACCTGCGCGGCGGTCGCATTTCGGCCGCGAGCGCGATCATCGGCGCGGCGCTTAAGATTTGCCCGCTTATGACGGTCGATTGCGAAGGTGAGCTGGCGCCACGCGAGAAGATTCGCACCAAGAAGCGCGCGATCTCCGAGATGGCCAAGACCGTGATGGCGCATGTGCAGGACGGCGCGAACTATTCGGGCAAGTGCATCATGTCGCACTCGGCGTGCCGCGAGGACGCCGAGGCCGTTGCGGCACTGATAGAGGAACAGGTTCCGCAGCTCAAAGGCAAGATTGAGATCAATAGCATCGGTGCCCTGATTGGCTCGCATACCGGCCCCGGCACGGTGGCCGTCTTCTTTATGGGCGACAAGCGCGTGGATTAGCGTTTGTGGGCTGGCTGACGGTTTTAACGGCTGCGCCTGTCCCTCCTGACACTTGATAACAGAAAAAGGCCCGTCCCGTTGTTTGCGGGACGGGCCTTTTTCTGTTGCGGCTAGCGTTTCTTTCCGCGGAAGAAAAAGCCGTGCAGCGAGGGCTTGAGTCCGCGGTTGGCGCGACGTTCCTCGATATGATCGTGGATCGAAGCGACGCGTTCGATGACTTCGTCGGGGATCGGCACATCGGGATTCATGTTCTCGACCTGGCTGACCTCGGCGGCGGCGACCTGGTCGATAATGGGCACATCGTCGCGCGAGATGACGGGCGTGGCGTCTTCCTTCATCTTGCGATAGCGCTGCATCATGTCGGTCTGAAGCTGCTGGGCCGAAGGCGGCGTCCAGATGATGGCATTGGCGCCGGCAGCGATGGTCTCACGGATGCTCTCGGGCGTCTTGCCGCCCGGTGCGATGAGCGGCAGGTTGGGATAGTGCTCGCGCAGTTCACGCAGGACCTGCGGCGTGTTCTTGCCGGCCGCGATGTTGAGGATCTTGGCTCCGGCGCGCACCTTGGCGTGAGCATCGTCGTCGCAGCGAACGACCGTGGCGATGACGGGGATGTCGGCGATGTTGGTGATGTGCTCGACCATCTCGGCGGTAGCGGGGGAATTGACCACGCAGCCCGCCGCGCCCTGCATCTCGGAGACGGCCGCCATCTGCACGGAGCGCTTACCGGTGGTGGTGCCGCCGCCAACGCCCACAAAGACCGGGCACTCGGCAACGGTCAGCAGCGCCTGCGTAATGGCGGGCTGCGGCGTGAAGGGGTAGACGGCAAACACGGCGTCGGCATTGGAATTGCGGATGACCGCCACGTCGGTGGTGTAGATGAGCGATTTGATGCGGCGGCCAAAGAGCGTAAAGCCGCTGGCCTCCTCGATCTCGTCGGGCATGCGAAGGGCCGCCTTGCGTAAACGTCCGTCGATGGGCAGTGGCTCCATGGGGAGCAGTCCGTTGGGGGTCACGGCTACCTGGGGCTCGGTGAACTCGTCTGCGAGCTCGACCTCGGAGAAATCGACCGAGGCGACGATGTCCTCGTGAACCTCGGCGGGTACATCGATGGGAGCTTGGTCGTTTGCCGCGGCAGGCGTGTCGAAGGAGCTGGTGCCGACAAAGGCGTCGACGCGTTCGTTTAGGTCGTTGAGGGTATCCATGGAGGCTCGATTCTATGCGATGGTGGCCGGCGCGATGCAGCCGGAATTGCGAATGCTAAATCGTTTGACGAGTTGATTTTTCCCCGCCGCACCATCCGTTAGACCGAAGGGCGGGAGAACGTGAAGGAGCTGTGGTGGCGAGGATCGAGGTGCTATCTTGAAAGTCCCGTTTAAAAGAGAGGTGACGCGGTATGGAATTGACAGCAATGTTTGGCTCGATTGGCCTGTGCGTGGGCGCAATCGTTGCCGCCGCGGTCATCTACTTTGTGGTCACGGCCATTAAGGGCAAAAGGGCCGAACGCAAGGAGCGCGCGATGCTTAAACAGCATCGCGACCAGCAGGGCAAACGCGCACAGAGATAGCTTGTTGAGTTTTTGATCCGTGCGCTAGCTGCGTTTTCTGATCAGGGCAATGTAGAAGCCCTCAAAATCGCGGCTAGGCGGAATGGTCAGCGTGCCGGGCATACCGTTGGCGATGGCCGAGACATGGCCGGCGGCGATGGCCTCGGTGAGGGCGTTGCACTCGATATGCGGCTCCTCGCCGGCATCCTGGGCGCGACGCGCTTCACTTTCGCTCGGTGTGCCGTCGAGGGGGATAAGCTCGCAATCCATGTGCTTGTCGAGGGCCTCTTGCAGGGCGTCCTCGTTGTCCTGCGGCATGATCGAACAGGTGGAAGAGACGAGCGTGCCGCCCGGTTTGAGGGCTCCCATGGCGCGGTCCAGAAGCGCGCGCTGCGAGCGGGCGCACTTGACGAGCAGCTGCTCGGTGAG
>JAXJCX010000113.1:0-2454 GCA_036302225.1 Collinsella sp. | reverse complement strand
CTTTTGCGCCTGCTTGACGCGCGAGTTCATAAAGACCGTGCAGCGGCTGCCCAAATCAACCGGGGCCTTGGCATGGATGGCAGCGTCGGCAAATGCGCGCACGTCCATGTTCATAGACACGGCGAAGCTCTCGATAAAGCTGCCGCAGCCCGACGAGCAGGCCTCGTTGAGCATGATGTGCTCGATAACGCCGTCCTTGACGCGCAGGCACTTCATGTCCTGGCCGCCGATGTCCAGAATGAACTCGACGCCGGGCAGGAACGCCTTGGCGCCGCGCAGGTGCGCGACGGTCTCGATCTCGCCCGAGTCTGCCTTGAGGGCCTCGATGAGCAGCGCCTCGCCGTAGCCCGTGGTAGTCACGTGGCCGATGGTGCAGCCGGCGGGGATGTGGTTGTAGAAATCGGCCATGATGACCTTGGCCGTGCCCAGGATGTCGCCGTTGTTGTTGCCGTACCAGGTGTGCAACAGCTGGCCGTCCTCGCCCACGAGCGCGGCCTTCATGGTGGTGGAACCGGCATCGATGCCGATGAACACGCGGCCGGTGTAGCCGTCGAGCTTGCCCTTGGGGACGACTTCCTGGTCGTGGCGGGTTTTGAACTCGGCAAAGTCTTCGTCGGTGGCAAAGAGCGGGTCCAGGCGCTCGACCTCGGCACCCTGCGTGTCACCCAAACTATCGATAGCCTCGATGAGCTGCGGGAACGTGCTGAGCTTGTTGGACTCGTGCGCCATGGCGGCGCCGCTCGCCACAAACAGGTGAGCGTTTTGGGGCACGATACGGTGTTCCTCGTCCAGGTTGAGCGTGAGGTAGAAGCGGTGGCGCAGCTCGGAGAGGTACTGCAGCGGGCCGCCCAGGAAGGCGACGTTGCCGCGGATGGGACGGCCGCATGCCAGGCCCGAGATGGTCTGGGTCACGACAGCCTGGAAGATGGAGGCGGCCACGTCCTCGGGGCGGGCGCCCTCGTTGAGCAGCGGCTGCACGTCGGTCTTGGCAAAAACGCCGCAGCGGCTGGCGATGGGATAGATGGTGGTGGCGTTGGCCGCGAGCTCGTTGAGGCCACTGGCATCGGTGTGCAGCAGGGTTGCCATCTGATCGATGAACGCGCCCGTGCCGCCGGCGCAGGTGCCGTTCATGCGCTGCTCGATGCCGTTGTCGAAGTAGATGATCTTGGCGTCCTCGCCGCCCAGCTCGATGGCGACGTCGGTGGCCGGGATGAGGGTCTCGACGGCACGCTTGCTGGCGATGACCTCCTGGACAAACTCCAGGTCGAGCCACTGGGACAGCAGCAGGCCGCCCGAGCCGGTAATGGCGCAGGTCATCTGGGCCGTCGGCAGCACGGTCGCAGCACCCTCGAACAGGTCGCGGGCGCAGGCGCGGACGTCGGTGTGGTGGCGCTGGTACTTGGCATAGACGATCTGGTTGTCGTCGTTGAGCACAGCGAGCTTAACGGTGGTGGAGCCCACGTCGATGCCCAGGTGCAGGTTGCCGCGGGCGGCCTCGGGGTTGAAGATCGCGCCTTCGGGGGCCTGGGCGGCGGTGGCGACTAGGGGCTCAGCGTCGGTGGCGGGCTCGCTAGCGACGGACGTCTCCCCTGCCGCGTTCTTGGCATCGGCAACTGCCTCGGCAACTTTCTCGGCAGCCGCGGTCGCGGCCTTCTGCGCGGCGTCCACCACGGCGGGCGCGGCCTCGCGTGCAGCAGCGACCACGCGGTCTTTAATGCCCTCGACGAGTTTGCTCATTGTCTCTCCTCTTAGTTGTTGGACTCGACGGTTGCGGTGGTGTCGACCGCGTCCTCGAGCTGCAGGTTCAATAGCTTCATGCCGTATTCCGGCACGTTGATATCGATGGGTTGGCCATACAGGTCGCCGGGGCGCACAAAGGCGATAACCGTCATAATGCGCGCCATGGTCTCGGGCGATTCAGAAAGGTCACGCTCAAACCAACGCTGGATCATGCCGACCTCGGCACTCACGACATAGGTGACGTAGTAGTCAAAGAAGGTGCCCAGCGCCAAGCCCAAAATGCCCGTCTGTGCGCGCGGCACCACGGCCTCGCGTGCGGTATCGATGATCTTTTTAATAAAGGCGGGGTCGCCGCCCGGGCCCAGCAGCGATCCGATTAAATCGCGGTTGGCCGCAAGGTAGCGCAGCAACTCAACCGAACCGGGTGCCGGCTCGAGCTCATCGATGTTGTGATAGAGATCGGGCAGCTGAGCTGCGGTGATAAGCTCAATGCGCTCACGGATCTCGGCCAGCAAGCCGTCCTCGATTTGATTGATAAAGTCGGGGATATCGCGGTAGTGCGAATAGAACGTGCGGCGCGTAAGGCCAGCGCGCTCGGTGAGCGACGCGACATTAATGCGCGAAAGGTCGCCGCTTTCGGCAAGCTCGCTGGCAAGTGCCTGGCGAAGGGCACGCTGCGAGCGAAGGGACCGGCGATCGCATTTCTCGAGCTGG
>JAXJCX010000112.1:0-28160 GCA_036302225.1 Collinsella sp. | reverse complement strand
TACGCCTCGTTTTCGATGGTGGCGCGGGCACGCTCGGCAGTCAGTTCTGCCAGGCGCTCCTCGTCTACCAGGGTGAGGCCCTTGGTCGGGCACGCCTCGGCACACGCCGGACCGCCGGGACGGTCCACGCACAGGTCGCACTTGAGCACGAAGCTCTTGGTCTGCGAACCCACGCGCACATCACCCATCAAGACGGGGATCTGCGTGGTCGCAACGCTCACGGCGCCAAAGGGGCAGGCCATGACGCAGCTCTTGCAGCCGATGCAGTTGTCCTCGTTGACGCCGATGCGATGGTTCTTTGGATCAAAGAACAAGGCGCCCGTGGGGCAGGCCTTGGCGCACGGAGCGTCCTCGCAGTGGTGACATGCCACCGGCGCGGAAATCTCGTAGGTGCGCGTTACGCGCAAGCGAGGTGCGGCGATGTTGCCGGGAATATCGTGTGCCTCGATGCACGCCGCCATACAGGTTTGGCACCCAATGCAGCGTGAAGAATCAGCCACGACTCGTTTATTGCCCATGTTGTTCACTCCCTCCTGAATCCCATGCCGGAGAGACCCTGCCGACGTTGCCCCGGACCGCCCGTGGTCCGGCATCGGCGTATCGAGTGCATGCGGCGAAACAGGCACTTCGATAGAATTCCTCCAACGATATACAGGTTAAATATACGCAGTTGCAGGGGGCAAACTTGAGCATAGGCCCTGCAATACGGGTGTATTGCAGGGGTTTTGGCAGGTTGGAATTATTCTCTAGAAGCTATAAAGGTGAGTGTATTACATGCGTACGCCTCAGAGATTTTTACGCGCTCTCATTTTAGATGTACTACGCTTGTATTCAAGTTAATAGTTATTTACTTGAGCGAAATAAAGTAATCGTTATAAGATGCTCAAGTATCGGCACATGCCGCATTTGACCGACTATATTGCACGCTCATTAAGGGGGCCAGTGATGTCATCGACTCAAAAACGAGCCATCCTGCAGGTGCGCATTCGCGAGGAAGACAAGCAGCATGCCGAACATCTCTACGACGCCATGGGCACATCGCTCGCCGAGGCCGTCCGTCTATTTGTCGCGCAGAGCATTTTGATGCGCAAGCTCCCCTTTCAGCCGGTCGCCGTGCGCTCAAAGGACGGCACCGCCGCCTATGGATCGCTCAAAGCATACGGTGACCCCAATCGCCGCTCCGAGGAGCGCAATGCCTGGATTGAATACCTTGCCACAGAAAGCGACGATTCGATTTTGGGTCCCGAGGAAGTAGATATCCATGAGTAGCACCATCATCGACAAGACCGTCATCCTACGCTACCTGCTTGACGACGACGAAGTCCTGTCACCGCGCGCCGCCAAGGTCATCGCCACGCGCACCGCTCGTGTCTATCCCGAAATCATCACGCGCGTCGTGGTCACGCTGCGCGACGTCTATAAGGTTCCCCGCGTTGAGATTGCTGCGGCCATGAAAAGGCTGCTCGATGACGTCATGGTCGACGAGCCCACCGTTGTCGCCCTTGCCGTCAAACTTTTTGGCAAGACCCATATGGACTTTACCGACTGCCTCCTCGCAGCCCGAACCGCCATCTACAACGATGATGTCGTGAGCTTTGGTAAGCCCATCATCCAAGGCATGATCGATTACCGCCGAAAGCGCCAAACCGCCGCCGAAGTCCGCGACCGCGCCGCCGAAGCCCGCAGCCGAAACACCGACTCCACCATCGACAAGCTCCGCCACCGCCCCCGCAGCTAACCCCATCCCCTCCTAAGTTGCGGTGAAATGGTTCCTGTTTTCAAGCTTCCACGGGCCTTTTAGGAACTATTCCACCGCAACTTCCAGGTTGGCCATCCGAAACCGGCAGCCTTGGACCGCGAATCCTACTGTTCGCCACGAAATGGGCCTATCTACTACGTTTAACCGATCGCCCTCGACCATACCGAAATCCGAAATATCAAAACCGCTGGTAGACGGCTTGCCGATTTTACAAAAATGCTGCCATGGTCGACCCCTGCGGGCCAAACGTAGTAGATGGGCCGCTTTCGTGGCTCAGCACCAGACCAGTCATTTTGGAACAGGGTTTTTTGACCACATTTGCCAGCCGATCGCTAGAGTAAGTCAAAAAAGCCCCATCCCAAATTAGCTACCCCGGCCTTCAATGGGTTCGCAAAAGCCAAACGACAGTCCATATTTCACCGCAACTTAGGTGGGGCGCGGGGCGGCATCGGTTCCCATCACCCTGTGCACTTACGAAAATGGCTCTGGTCCCAAAAGGAACCAGAGCCATTCATCTATCTTGTGGAGCGGGCGACGGGAAGTCCAAGGGTTTGCTTCGCAAACCCTTGTTTCGCTGCGGGCCATTGGCCCTTGCGTGCTGCGTTGGAAAATGCTCACGCATTTTCTCAGCTTCGCACCCTGCCGGGTTCGATTCCCGTCGCCCGGCACGCTTATGAAAACGGCCCTGGCACCAAAAGGAGCCAAAGCCGTTAAAACTATCCTATGGAGCGGGCGACGGGAATCGAACCCGCGTCATCAGCTTGGAAGGCTGGGGTTCTACCATTGAACTACGCCCGCAAGATATGGTCGGGACGACAGGATTTGAACCTGCGACATCCTGCTCCCAAAGCAGGCGCGCTACCAAACTGCGCCACGTCCCGAAGGTGTTGAGCAGCTAAGGTCTAAACCTTGCGTGTCCCAAAGCGAAGGAAATTATAGGGGAGACTTCGCGCCTGTGCAAGCGACGATACCCTAGCTCCTCGAATGTGCGACAAACTGGCTATGGGCCAGGCCGATCACAAACGCCACCACGGCGACTGGCGCCCACGCGGCACCGATATCCGCCAGGGGCAATGCATCGAACGGCAGCCACGCGCCCGCAAAGAACGCGTCGCGAACCGAGGTGATCACGCTCTGCACCGCGACAACGCCGCCAACCCAAACCCACACTTGCGGGTGCGCGTCGCAAAAACCGTGCACCAGGCCCATCAGTACCAGCACTATGGCAACGGGGTACAAAGCGTTGAGCATGGGCACCGAGAACATGAGGATCACGTCGAGGCCCACGTTGGAGAGCACGCACGAAAACGCCGCAAACACAAAGGCGAGAATCGCAAAGGGACGGCGCATAGCCTCCTCGGAAGCCTCCGCTCCCCCCTTAACCACATACGTCTCGCAGAAGTAACGCGAGCAGCAGCTGATGAGGCCGATGCACACGTTCATGCAGGCAAGGAAAAAGATCGCAAAGACGACGACCGTGCCGACAAGACCAAAGTGTATAGAGGCCGAACGGGCGAGGATGGCGGCGCCGTTAGTAGCATCGGGCATAACCGTGCCGAGCTGCATGCCGGCAAGCGCCAGGCCGCAGTAGATGACGGCCATGAGCACGCCGGCGATCACACCGGAACGCGAAATCTCGAAGGCCACGCGCTTGTCATCGGTAACACCCAGCTCGTGGATGGTCTCGGCGATGATAATGCCAAAGGCGAGCGACGCGAGCAGGTCCATGGTCTGGTAGCCGGTCAAAAAGCCTTGCACGGCGGCGCCTGCATCGTAGGGAGCCTGAGGCGCGGCAGCCGGTCCCAGCGGCGAGATCACGGCAGCACCCACAACCAGCACGATGAGCGCGATAAGCGCGGGGCCCGTAATGCGACCAAGCACGCGCGTGATGACGCCCGGACGCAGCGTGAGCGCAAACGCGACGACGAAGAACCCGATGGCAAACACCAGACGTGCCGTGCCGAGCGAAACACCCTCGGGTAGCAGCGGCACCAGCATTTCGAACGCCGTGGAGCTCGTGCGCGGAATGGCCAGGCACGGACCGATGGCCAGATACACAGCCGCGACAAAGAACTCACCAAACTTGGGGTGCACGCGCCCGGCCAGCTCGCGGGCCGTACCGGCGAGCGCGACAGCGATAAAGCCCATGACGGGCAGGCCGATGGCTGCAATCAGAAAGCCGAGCATGGCGACCGGCGTGGCAGAACCTGCCTGCAGCGCCAGCAGCGGCGGAATAATGAGGTTGCCGGCGCCAAAGAGCATCGAGAACAGGGCGATGCCGACGGTAACGACATGGTCGGAGCGCAGACCGCGCGGGGCGGATGAGGCCATAGGCACACCTTTCGGGTCGAAACAAAAACGGGACGGGCAAAAGGCCCGTCCCGCAAGTATAAACGGTCTAGCAGCTTTAACAGGCTAAATCGCACAGAGCATCGATAGCCGTGTCGACTTCCTCGGTAGTGTTGAAATACCCAAACGAGAAGCGGACGACGCCCTGGCGCTCGGTCCCCAGCGCACGGTGCATGAGCGGGGCGCAATGGGCGCCGGGGCGCGTCGCAATCCCCCACCCTTGCATGAGCGCGTCCGAAATCTCGGCCGAATCGATATCGCCCACGTTGAGCGACACGATCGCCGAGCGCGCGGGTTGGTCAAACGCACCGTAGAGCTTAATCCCCGGAATCTTGCGCACCCCGGCAAGGAAGCGATCAGCGAGCGCACGCTCGTGGGCAGCAATCGCCTCGACCCCACCCTGGGCCTCGATAAAGTCGAGGCCGGCAGAAAGGCCCGCGATGCCGTGACCGTTGAGCGTGCCCGCCTCCAGGCGCGTAGGCCACTCAAGCGGCTGCAGTGGGTCGAAGCTGTGCACGCCCGTGCCGCCCATGGCCCACGGAGACACGTCAATTCCCTCTGCCACGGCCAGACCGCCGGTGCCTTGGGGTCCCATGAGCCCCTTGTGGCCGGTAAAACACACCACGTCGAGCCCCATGGTATCCATGTCAATCTTCGCCGTACCGGCAGACTGAGAGGCATCGACGATCACCAGCGCGCCGGCCGCATGGGCGATAGCAGCAACACGCGAAACGTCGACCGCGTTGCCGGTCACATTGGAAGCGTGCGTCACCACCACGGCACGCGTACCGGGCGTGACCAACCGCTCGAGCTCGTCGTAGTCGAGCGCGCCGTTCGCGTCGCAGCCCGTATGCTCAACCGTCACACCCTGCTCCGCCGCCAGGCGATTGAGCGGACGCAGCACGGAATTATGCTCGAGCACCGTCGTGACCACGCGGTCGCCCGGTCGCACCACACCGTTGATGGCCGTGTTGAGCGCCGCTGTGGAGTTGGACGTAAAGCACACGTGGTCGGCCTGCGGGCAGCCCAGCAGGCGCGCGAGCTTGGCACGGCAGCCGTGAATGGTGCGGGCAGCATCGAGCGCACCCGACGTGGCGCCACGTCCGGCATTACCGAGCGAGCACATCGCCTGTGCCACGGCATCGATAACCGTCTGAGGCTTGTGCATGGTCGTCGCCGCGTTATCCAGGTAGATCATCGCACGACCTCCCACATATCAATCACGGTAAAGCCCTCGGTGGGAACGCCTGCCGCGGCAAGCTCGCCGCGCAGCAAGCCCTCATCCGCAGGCAGCGCTTTCCACGCCAGGCCGCAGCCAGCAGCGACCTCCCCGGGCACGGGAATCGTTCGCCCGGGAAGGCTGTGCTCGATGCACAGGGACTCGCAGCCCATGGCGGCCGCCGTGGTGGGAAACGTGATAACAAGCGCCGGGCGCTTTTCTCTCATGGCAATCCCACCCAAGCGCTACGGGCGCACGACGCGAACGGCCTGCTCCATCTTCTCGACGATCACGTACATGTTCGTGACATCGCCCACCGCGAGCTGGTCCTTAATGCCAAAGTGGTCGAGGCAGGTGCCGCAGGTAAGAATCTCGACGCCCTGCTCGGCCAGGCCCTTGAGGTCGTCGAGTACCGGCGAGCCCTCGACGGTGAGCTTGGCGCCGCCGTTGTAGAACAGCATAGTCGCGGGCAGCTCCTCCTGCTGCGTCACGGCAAAGATGAAAGCCTTCATGAGCTTGTGGCCCAGCTCGTCGTCGCCGCGGCCCATGCAGTCGGTGTAGACGGAGACGACAAGATTGCCCTTACCGGCGCTAGCATCGCAGAAGGCGGCACCGTCCTGCTCGGGCACGTCCACGGCAACGGTGCCTGCAGTCGCGACGGTCACGTGCCACTCGGCGTCCGCGACCTTCTCGACCGAGGCCGTGCAGCCCTTCTCCTGCGCCATCTTGGAGATGTTCTTGACGGCGGTCTCGTTATCGACCGAGGTCACGACAGCGCCCTCGCCGTCGAGCTGCTTTAGGGCCTTGAGCGTCTTGACGACGGGCAGCGGGCAGGCATCGCCCATGGCATTAACTTCAATCTTGGTAGACATAGTTTTCCTTTCAAGTTCATCGTTCCAAAACGATAGGTAGTTAAATAAACGCGCCACTAGCGCACAACACGAACAGCAGGGCCGCCCGGCACCGGCTCGCACACGCGACCGACAACGGCCGCAATACGACCCTCGGCATGCAGGCGGCGCGCAAGCTCATCCACATCAGCAGCGGGTGCCGAGATGAGCAGGCCACCCGAGGTTTGCGGATCGTAGAGTGCATCCAGCATGCCCGGCTCCAGGTCGTCATCGGCCGTCACACGCGGGCCAAAGAAGTCCTGGTTGCGGTAGGCGCCCGCCGGAATAATGCCCAGGCGCGCCATGTCGAGCACCTGGTCAAAGAGCGGCACCGCCCCGGACGCAAGCTCAATCTGCACGCCCGAACCCTCGGCCATCTCGCACGCATGCCCGATCAGGCCAAAGCCCGTAATGTCGGTGCAGCCGTGAAGTTCGAGCCCCTCGGCCAGACGAATCGGCGCCTCGTTGAGGGTGCACATCGAGTCAAACATGGCTGCGGCCTCGTCCTGCTCGATAAGCTCGCCCTTAATGGCCGTGGTGATGATGCCCGAGCCCACCGGCTTGGTGAGCAGCAGTACATCACCCGGGCGCGCCCCACCGTTGGCAAGCATGCGGTCGAGCTGCACAAAACCCGAGACGGACAGGCCGTACTTGGGCTCATCGTCGTTGATGGTGTGGCCGCCCGCGATGGTGCAGCCCGCCTCGACGCACTTGTCGGCGCCGCCCGCCAAGATCTGACCGGCCACCTCCACCCCTAGGCAGCTGGGGATGCAGAGCAGGTTCATGGCATGCGAGGGAGTGCCTCCCATGGCGTAGATGTCCGACAGCGAGTTGGCGGCGGCGATCTGGCCAAAGAGGAAGGGGTCGTCCACCATGGGTGGGAAGAAGTCGACGGACTGCACGAGGCCCAGGTTCTCCCCCACCTTGAAGACGCTCGCATCGTCGGAGGTATCGAACCCCACGAGCAAGTTGTCATTATGCACATTGGGCAAATCGCCCAGGACCTGGGCGAGGGCTCCGGGAGCCAGCTTGGCGGCTCAACCGCTCGCGGCCGTCATAGACGTGAGCTTAATCTGATCGTCAGCCATCGATACCTCCTCTCATCGGTCAATCATTTTCTCCCAGTATACGCATGAATGCGAGCCGACGGCGGATGCATTAATTGAGCGCCTGTGCGCGAATCGCCGCGCCGATCGCTCCGGCAAAGCGAGCCTGGGGCGAGGTGGTCACCGGCGACCCCAGTAGCTCGCCCAACCGCTCCACCACGAAGGCGTTCTCGCACAGGCCACCGGTCAGGTAGTACGGGGCGCCCGCGGCCTGCCCGGCCATGGTCGCCACGCGCGAGACCACGCTGTCGATCACGCCACGCGCAATGTTCTCGCGCGGCTCGCCACGGCCGATCAGGCTGATGACCTCACTTTCGGCAAACACCGTGCACATGCTGGAAATCTTGGTAGGCTCGCCGGAACGTGCCAGATCGGCCATCTGCTGCTGGGAAATACCTAGGCGGTCGGCCATGATCTCCAAAAAGCGCCCCGTGCCGGCGGCGCACTTGTCGTTCATGGCAAACTTGGCCACTCGACCACTTTTAAGCTGAATGACCTTGGTGTCCTGACCGCCCACGTCGATCACGGTGCCGTGATCGCCAAACAGGCGCACGGCACCGGTACCGTGGCAGGTAATCTCGGTCACGACCTTGTGCGCATAGGGCACGGCGACACGACCGTAGCCGGTCGCGATCACGCGAACCTCGTCGCCCGTCACGTCATAGCCGGCCGCCGCCAGTGCCTCGCGCAGCCGCTCGGAAGCATCGACCGAGGAAAACCCGGTTGGCTGCACGCACGTCCACGCCACCGAACCCTCCCCATCGACCACAGCAGCCTTAGCCGCCGTAGACCCGATATCGATCCCGATCCCTATCATGGCTCTCTCCCAATCTAAACATCAAAGGTAGCGGCGCGTTCAGGCGCCTTAGCTCTAGGTTTCTCAGGTACCGGAGATTGCCCCGAAAGAGGAGCGCAGCGTACTATGGGTACGCAAGCGACGGTTTGAGGAGCAAGATCCGGTGCCTGAGGAAGCTACAGGGTCTCGATAAAGGCGGCGATGCGGGTCTCAATCTGGCCCATGTCGCCGTTGCTGTAGTCGGTCTCGATCTTCATGTACGGAATACCCGCACCCTCGACGGCCTCCTGCATGCGCGCGCTCTCAACGTTGAAGGTGTGGCAGGCCTGTAACACGCTCTCTACCACGCCATCGACGTGGTACTTCTCGCACATGGCCAGCGTATTTTCCATACGACCGTCGTTGGGCGTCATGACCGAACAGTTGATATCCAGGTAGCGGTCGGCGATGGCGCGCAGGATGTCGGGAGCCTCCGGGTCGATCATCATGGCCGCCGTGCGCTCGCCCGAGCAGTCGTCCATGCACACGACCACACCGCCGTTGGACTCGATGGTGCGGCCGATCTTGTTGATCACACCGCCCACCGGGCAACCGGTGATCAGAATGCGCTTAGCATCCGCCGCAACCGGGCGCTCGCCCGCGTCGTAGGCCTCGCGCAGCTTGGCAACCTTTTGCTCCAGCTGCTGCGTATAGGCCTCAATATCAAAGCTGAACGTACCGGCAAACATAGTGCTCATCAGGTCGACGCCGCTCATGGCCGCCGGCTGGTTGGCCTGCAGCGCAAACATCTCGAGCTGGGCAGCACGCAGGCGATTGCGACGACGGACGGCGGCGCGCAGGTCGTCATCAGTAATCGTAATACCGTAGAAGTTCTCGAGCTCCTCCTTGAGCAGGCGGCACTCCTCGTACCAGCCTTCACGCTCGCAGGCGCGATCGCGACCCTGCGGCAGGTGCAGAATGTGCGTGCGCTTGAGCTCGTTGAGAAGCTCGTACATCTTCTTCTTGCCGTCGCAGGTGGTCTCGCCGATGATCATGTCGCTAAAGTACGTAAACGGGCACTTTTGCGAATAGGCAAAACCGTACGTCGACTTGATGAGCGGGCAGAGGTTTGCCGGCAGCACCTTCTCGGCCTCGGGAATCACCTCATCGGACGTACCGCACAGAGCGACACTTGCGGCCCCCGCGGCATCGATAATCTCGAGTGGCGTATAGCTGCACAAAAAGCCGACCAGGCGATTACCCGCCTGCTTATATTCCTTAACGCGAATAAACGCCGCCTTGCGCTGCTCGTTGAACTCCTCAAACGTGCGCGGCAACGGCTGCTCAATATTTTCCGACATATAACTCCTAAACCTTTTAACCAACCAAGGAAACAGCTTTCCCGGGTGCCCGAGGTTGCCGTAAATGAGGAGCACCGCGTACTTTGGTACGCAAGCGACGGTTTGAACGGCAAGATCGGGTGCCTGGGGAAGTCACCGAGACGGATAGCCCTAAATGGTTTCCAAGAAAGCTTCAATGCGCGTCTGCAATTGCCCCGCATCCTCGCCGGCGTAGTCGGTCGTGATGTGCATAAACGGAATGCCGGCCTCCTCGGCGGCCTTCTCCACGGCAAACGACTCCATCTCGTAGAGCGTGCAGAACTGCAGGGCCACGTCGACGATGCCGTCGGCATGCAGGTCCTTGGCCATCTGGACAATGTCCTTCATACGCTGGTCGTTGGGCGTAAAGACGGCGCAGTTGATCTTAAAGTAGCGCTCGGCGATGGCATCAAGCATCTCGTCGACCGTCTCACCGGACTCGTCGACCAGGTCCTTGTAGTAGCGCGAGCCCGTGCAGGACTCCTCGCCCACCACAACGCCGCCGGCTTTCTCGATGAGGTTGAACAGCTTCCAGTTAGGCACGGCCATGGGCGTACCGGTGTACAGGATGCGCTTGGTCCCCTTGGGCGCCACGCCCTCGCCGGCCTCGACACGCTGCTCGCACTCAGCCGCCATATCGTTAATGGCTCCGGTCAGACGCGGCGTGTCGTCCATAAAGGCGGCCTGAACGGTCAGCAGGCTATCGAGACCGCTGATGGGCGCCGGATCGGCAGCGCGCGTGGCAGCCAGACGCTGCAGGGCGCGACGCTTCTCGTTGACGGCGTGGATGGCAGCCTTCAGGCGCTCGGGCGTAATCTTGACGCCGCACTCTTCCTCGATCTTGGCGGCAAGCTTTTTAACCTCGGCCTTCCAGGTCACGAGCGTCGACTCGTCGTGTACGTTGGGAATATCCATGACGTACATGTTCTTTTGCGTGGCAAAGAACTCGTAGGCCTTCTTCTTGCCATCGCAGGTGTTCTCGCCGACTACCAAGTCGCTCGACTCGATGTAGGGGCAGACCTCGCCCAGCTTAAAGCCGGCAAAGCTCTTGATGAGCGGGCAAGTGTTGCGCGGCAAGTGCTCCTCGACTTTGTCGGTTGCCCAGTCGGCACCCGAGCACAGGCCCACGGGGATGCCGTCGCAGGCAAGCACGATCTCCTCGGGCACGTACACACAGAACGAACCGACGATCTTGGTGGCCTCGCCGGCCTCCTTCTTGTCGAGCATCTCCTTAATACGGCCGCTGTGGATGTTGGTGGCGACAAAATCCAGGTAGGACGTGGACTTGGGGCGATTGTTCTGCGTCAGGAACATATCGCCGTACATCTGACCCACGGCGCCCAGCAGCATGTCGTGGTCGGCAAGATTCATGCCGAGGCTCTCCCACATCGGATGGAAATCAAATTCTTCAGCCATGGCGGTTCCCCTCTCGAACCAAAAATGAATAGCTACGGTATTGCTGCACGGTGGGTGGCGAAAACCCAGCCGCGCTCAAACCCGGAATTTTGGGGAACCCGCTTTGCAGCGGATTATTTAGTTGTGCGTCGTCTCTCCCGGAGCCGTGAACATACCTGCTCATATGCGGCTCCGAGCCATATACAGGGCGCGCGCGGCAACGCGACGCGAATATGTCATCTGCAGCACCGGCGCACCCTCCTTTTCTCGTCGAAGGTAACTATATCAACGGTTGTCGTCCAGACGAACACCGCCGACATGCGTACGACAGCGTCGTGTGCCGTCGTTTAATAAATAATTATCTGTGTTGATAAGAGTTTGTCATCTCTCATTCGACGAACGACAAAAACAAAGCCGCCGAGGCTTATATCCCCGACGGCATTACCCGGCGCTATCGACAAACCAAATGGATCCTGCTGGCATCAAAATGCATGCGCAGCGTCTCGCCTGCTTGCGGTAGCTCGTCGACAGGCATGCCCACTTTGTTGACCTTCCACTGCAGACGCGTGGGCGCATCGGCCCGCGGCGCATCCAACAGCACCAGGCGCTCAAAACGCGAATCGCTCACGCGCGCCACGTGCAGGTCGTAGCTGTTGCGACCCCGCTCAGCACGATTGTCAACATGGAAGTAGCTTGCGCGAATGCCCAGGTACACCACATTATCGGGAACCTCGCGGCCCACGTTAAAGGTCATGCCCCAGTCGAGGGCCTCAACTTCTTCGTCGCCGATCTTGCGCGCCCGGCTTGTGTTCTTGCAGCCCGTCAGGCGCAGCGCCGCCAGCGTCTGCGGACGGCGGACCACGTCCTCGACGGAGCCGATCTCCTCAACATGCCCGTCGTGCATCACGCAGATACGCTGGCACAGGCGGCACGCTTCGTCGATGTCGTGGCTCACGTAGAGCACGGTGCGGTTACAGACGTCGAACAGGTCGAGCATGTTCTGCTCGAGTGCGCTCTTAAGATAGGAATCGAGCGCGCTCATGGGCTCGTCGAACATAAAGATGCCCGGATGCGCCGCCACCATGCGGGCAAGCGCCACGCGTTGCTGCTGGCCGCCCGAGAGGCGCGCGGGATAGCGGTCGGCAAAATCGGCTAGACCGAAAATGCCCAGATAGCGCTCGGCGAGCTTTTTGCGCGCAACGGTGTCACCCGCGTCCTTTACACCGGCGCACACGTTATCGGCCACCGTCATGTTGGGAAACAGCTGATAGTTTTGGAACAGCAGGGCGCATTTGCGCGCCTGGGGCGACAGGTTGATGCCCGCCGCCGAGTCAAAAAAGGTCACGCCGTTGACGACGATCCTGCCCTCGTCGGGCGTCTCCACACCGGCAATGCAGCGCAGCGTGCAGCTCTTACCGCAACCCGAGGCACCGAGCAGCGCCACACGCTCCTCGCCGGCCTTAAGCTGCATGTCGAGCATAAATCCGGGATAGCGCTTTTTGATATCCAGAAAAAGCGACATGGCTTATCGGCCTCCCTTTGCGACCGTGTCATCGCGCATAAGCTCGGCCAACGCCTCGCGATCGATACGCAGTGCATCGCCGCCCGCCGGGTCGAGCGAATCGCCCTGTCCGGCGAGATCTTTGGCCTGCTTGCGCTCCGCGCGGGAAAGGCCCCGCTCGCGGTACTTTTGCGAATGCGCGGTGTACATGTTGATGAACAGGATGACTAAGAAACTGAACACGATTACGACGATGACCCAAAAGAGTGCCACCGACGTGTTGCCGCCCATCCACTCAAAGTAAATCGCAATGGGAATGGTCTGCGTAATGCCGGCATAGTTGCCCGCAAAGAACAGCGTGCAGCCAAACTCGCCCATGGCACGCGCGAAGGCGAGCACCGTGCCGGCAGCAATCGAGGGCCAGCCGAGCGGCATCATAAGCTTGGTAAAGACGCGACGCTCGGACCATCCCAGGGTTCGCGCGGCATCGAGCATCTGCGTGTCGAGGCTCTCAAAGGCACCGAGCGCCGTACGGTAGACCAGGGGAAACGACACCACCACGGCAGAGACCACCGCCGCCGGCCACGTAAAGACGATCGAGATGCCGCGTGCGATGAGCCACTGGCCCACCCCGGTCGAGCGGCCAAACAGCATGAGGAGCAGAAAGCCGCAGACCGTGGGCGGCAGCACCATAGGAACCGTAAAGACCGAATCGAGCAGGCCCTTGATGCGACTCGAGGTACCCATAGTCTTCCACGCGGCGAACAGGCCCAGCGCAAAGGAGATCAGCAGGGCAAGGCCACTCGTTTTTATGGACACCCAAAACGGGCGATAGTCGATGTCGCCCAAAAAGGAAGCCAGAGAGGTCAAGGGCCCCTGCTCATCCCGCATCACGACAGACGATGCTTCTACCATTTGAGCGCTATCAAGCCAACGCGCTCCGCCCTTGGCATCACCCGAGGCCGATGAAATCACCACATAGCGGTCCCCATCCGCACCGCGCTCATCAAAGCCATAGGTATACCCGCCGGCATCAAACGTTGTTTCCGCCGTGACATACCAAGGAAGATCCACGTCCCCCAGCCGCGCACCTCCCATGCAGTTTGCGCTGTCGAGGTCACAGACGAGGGCCTTGAGACCCGATACGCACTCGTTGTCCTGCAGATCCAATCCATACTTCTCGACCGCCTTGGGCGATATCCACACCACAACGCGATCGGCAGCAGGCGCCACTACAAGGTCCACATCCTCGTCAACGGGAAACCGGTAGCCCTCAGGCTGGCCCTCCATGGCACGAGCGGTCCCCTTCGCCAACCGCTCAAAACCCTCGATCCCATAAGAAAGCCCATGAGCGATCGCAGCAACCTGGGCCCCGTCCTCAGCGTCCCCAGCAAACGCAAATCCCGGCACCCAGCAAAGCGCGAAGGTCAAAGCACAGGCGACAAGCATGCGGAATCTATTAAGCACGAAAAGCTCCAAGAGAATACAAGGACGGAGTGAAACACAAAACGATGGAATTATCGCGCCAAGCCGCACTACGCGGAAAGCTCAAAGCCGTATTTGGCCCAAATCTTCTGGGCCTTCTTGTTGGACAGGCAAAAGTCGATAAACGCCTTGGCCTCGTCGGCATGTTCGGAGCCATCGGCGACAGCGCCCGGATACACGATGGGCTTATGCGAGTCCTCGGGACACACAAAGGCCTCCTCGATGCCGTCGTAGCGGAAGATGTCGGAGCTATAGACAAAGCCAGCCACGCAGTCGCCCGTAGAGACGTAAGACGCAGCAGTGCCGACCTTGTCGGCCAGGGCCACCTTGTCGGCGATCTCGGGGGCGTACTCGCCGTCGTCGCCCTCGGTGCCGGTGTAGAGGCCCACGGAGGCCAGGGCCTGGTTGGCGTACTTGCCGGCGGGAACGGTCTTGGCGTCGCCAATGGCGATCTTGCCGTCCAGATTCGCGACGTCGGCGATGGCCTCGACCTTGGTGTCGGAGCCCTCGGCGCGAATGATCACGAGGTCGTTGGCGAACATATCCTCACGGGTGTCGGCGTCGACGAGCTCGGCGGCTTCGGCGTCGTCCATGGTGCCCTTGGAGGCCGTGATGAGCACGTCGACGGCGGCACCGGCGCGCATCTGCTCGACAAGGTCGCCAGACGCCTTAAACTGCGTGTCGGCAAACGCAGTGCCGGTCTGCTCGGTGTAGAGCTCCTGAACCTCGGGCAGGGCCTTCTCGAGCGAGTTGGCGGCAAAAACCTGCAGCTCGACAGCTTTCTTGGAAGATGCCTTAGCAGAACCGGCATCGGATCCGGCCGGCTCGGACGTCTTGTTGCCCGAGCAGCCGGCAAGACCAAGGCCGGCAGCGGCGACAGAAGAAAGCGAGACGAATCCGCGGCGAGAAACCATATCGAACATGTTCAACCCTTTCGAACGCTATACCCGGGCACCCCGCCGCAGGCTTTATTCTGTTACTAGATTATACTTCTGTGCGAATAATGTTTGTGATAATTAGTTCTAGTCTAATTAGTTTCTTTTACCGATAACCCCGAGATGGCTGCACTGTCGTTGCATAAAAAGGCGGAGCAGCCCGCAAGGTCGCTCCGCCGCAGGTAGCGCGCTTATTTGGCGTGCCCGCCGCCCGCCGTCATCTGGGCCGCATGCTCCAGCTGATCGCTCACGGCCTCCCAGCTTTCGCGGGCCGCTTTCGTGGATCCCGGAAAGTTGATGACAAGCGTATACCCACGCTGCATGCACACGGCGCGCGAGAGCATGGCGCGGCGCGTCTTGGTCATGGAGTACGCACGGATTGCCTCTGCAATACCCGGCACATCGCGGTCGCAGACGGCACGCGTCGCTTCGGGCGTTACATCGCGCATCGAAAGCCCCGTCCCGCCGCAGGTGAGCACGACATTGGCGTGGCACTCATCGGCGGCTTCCACAATGGCATCACCGATCTCGCTGGCGTCGTCGCGCACGACCACATGCGAGGCGACCGTCCATCCCTGTGCCTCGATAAGTTCCTCGAGTGCGGCTCCAGCCTCGTCCTGGGCAAGATCGCGCGTATCCGAGCACGTCACGATCGAAATCTTCAACTCCATAGCATTCCTCCTACAACACGGCGTCCTCAGGCAGGTCGACACGCATGACATCCACGACGTCGCCCGCCTTGAGCTCGCACGGTCCTTCGTCAATACGCAGCAGGCAGTTGGCCCGCTGCATCGTGCCGAGCAGCGCCGAATTCTGCGTCTTGGCCTCGGTCACCAACAGCTCACCGGTCTCGGGGTCGCGCAAAACCGTGGCGCGATCGAAGAAACGTCGGTCCTGGCGCTTTTTCACACCGTGCGTGAGCGTCGCCTGCTGCACGGGACGCGCACCCTCGGCAAAGCCGCGCATCTTGTGGATCGCCGGGCGGGCGAGCATCTCAAAGCCTACATACGCCGCGGCCGGATTACCTGAAAGCCCCAGGTAGGGCTTACCCCCGAGCAAGCCAAACGTGATGGCCTTGCCCGGACGCATCGAGATGCGGTCAAACAGCACCTCGCCCTCGCGCTTAACCAACGCCGTCACGTAATCGTAGTCGCCCGCTGAGGCGCCACCGCTCGTAATGACAAAATCGCACTCCTGCACGGCACGATGCACCAGCTCGGCAATCGCCTGCTCATCATCGGGCGCAATGCCGTAGAACACGGGCTCGGCGCCGGCATCGAGTGCTTCGGCCATCAACGCCGACGAATTGGAGTCGCGAATCTGCCCGCGCGCCGGCACGCTGCTCGGTGCGACCAGTTCCGTGCCCAGCGAGATAATTCCCACACGCGGGGCAGCGTGCACCTTCACGCTCGCGTATCCGGCGCTTGCCAGCAGACCCGCGCCCGCCGGAGCCACGACCTCGCCGGCGTGCATCACGACATCGCCGGCATGGGCCTCCTCGGCGGCAGAGCGAACGTTCTCCCCTACCTTGGCAGGCGCCGAGAACCTCACATGCGAGTCCTCGTTACCATCGCCGTCGAGCACGTCGACGATCTCGTATTTCACCACGGCATCGGCACCCTCGGGCACCGGCGCGCCCGTCATGATGCGGACCGTCTCGCCCGCGCCGATTGTGCCCTCAAACACATGGCCCGCGGCCTCATGTCCGATAACGTCGAGCGTCACCGGCGCCTCGCCAGATGCCTGCGCCAAGTCCGCCGAGCGCACGGCATACCCGTCCATGGCGCTGTTGGCAAACGGCGAGATGTCGATATCGGCCACCGCGTCCTCTGCCAAGGGAAGACCGGCGGCCTGCCACACGGGAATCTCGATGAGATCCGTCGGAGCAACGTGCGACAAAACAATCGACTGCGCATCCTCCAGCGGAATGAGTTTCTCTGCCATATGCACCTCTTAATGCCACGGCGCACATCACGGGCGCCGATTCTTTATGTTTATCTCAGTATAATCCCCCGCCGCACGACGGCGGCACGGCCCATGCCCACGAATACACCTGTCGGTAACGGACGGCGAAACAGAACCGAAACCAACCTGCCGGTTTGTCTCGTTTGCCACGTTCTATAATGCTCGTGTTGCAACCCAAAAGAGGAACGTATGGCTTTTACCGACAAACCCGAAAGCGCAAACGAGGCGCAGGATCATTCCCAGCCGCTCGACGACGGCGGCCTTTTCTCCCTGAACGACGTCATCATGGCAGGCAGGCAACAGCTCACCCGCTCCGAGTATCTCTTGGCTGCCGACACGCGCCGCAACGCCCGCAACCTACTCGCGAGCTCCAAGTTGCTCGTGCTCGTCGTCATCGTCTCGCTCGCCATGGGCGTTGCCGCTTGGGCGTTTTTGGCCTCGCTGAATATCGCGACCGACTATCGCGAGCACCATGCGTGGGTCTACGCGCTGCTTCCCGTTGTGGGCGTTGCCACCGCATGGGTGTACAAAAACCACGGCCTTGCCGCCAAACGCGGTAACAACCTGGTCATCGACTCCGCTCTGGGCACACGCCTCATCCATATGCGCATGGCCGTCCTCACCTTCGTCTGCTCCACGCTCACACACCTAACGGGCGGGTCAGCCGGTCGCGAGGGAGCTGCGGTGCAGATTGGCGGCACCATCGCCAGCAACATCTCGAGCCTCGCCCACCTCAAAAAGCACGACCACCACGACCTCATGCTCGCCGGCATCTCGTCGGCCTTTGGCGCCGTATTCGGTTCGCCCCTTGCCGGCGCGTTCTTTGGCATGGAGATGTGCTTTATCGGCAAGATCGACTACACCGCGGGCATCTATTGCCTGGTCGCCTCGTTTACCGGCTACTTTACGTCGCTTGCCTTGGGAACCGAGTACGAGGCGAATGTCATCGCCAGCGTTCCCAACATGACACCACGGACGGTTGTCATCGTTGTTATCAGCGCCATTATCTTCGGTCTGACGGCACGCCTCTTTGCCTGGTCGGTTCGAACCGTCAAGAGCCTGTACGGTCGCCTTATCACCAATTACCTCGTTCGCGCACTCATAGGCGCACTCGTGGTTTTGGCCGCCTATGCCCTCCTCGACGCCTGGGACTACGCCGGCCTTTCCACGTGGCTTTCCGGCGCCGGATTTGCCGGCAACACCACCCTGGCGGACGCAGCCATCAAGTTGGTCGTCACAGCGCTTACCCTGGGCGCGGGCTTCCAAGGCGGCGAGGTCACGCCCCTGTTTGGCATCGGCGCGGCACTCGGTGGCTGGATCGGTTGCCTTACCGGGCTCGACCCCAGTTTTCTGGCGGCTCTCGGCATGCTCGGCGTGTTCTGCGCCGGCCTCAACGTGCCCATCACCACCTGCATGATGGCCATCGACCTGTTCCACGGCACGGCCGCCGGGTTCTTTGTCATCGTGGCCTTTATCAGCTACCTAACCGGCGGACACCGCGGCGTGTACCCCGCCCAGCGCATCATCTCGCCCAAGCGCCGTTCGCTTATTGTGGATGAGGGCGGTACGGTAGCGGATGCTATCGAGCGCCACAACGACCTGATAGAGTAGATGTAATAATCGCCGTGCAGCCACAATCGGGGTCAATTCGACCTGAGCGCGACCGCACTGTCATGTCACACGCCGGGAGTCGCCCCATGCACGCAACTGATTTTGGCCGCACGCTCATTATCGCCAACCCAGCCGCCCAGTCAGGTGCGGCACGCGAAGTTGCCGAGCGCCTGCAACGCTTTTTGGACATGACTGCACGCGCATCCCAGTTTGACCTGGTGCTGACCGAGCGCATGGGACACGCCAAGGAGCTGGCCGCACAGGCTCAGGGCTATCGCACCGTTATCGCGCTCGGCGGCGACGGCGTGATTCACGAGGTCGTCAACGGACTTATGACGCAAGAGCAGGACGCCCGCCCCGCTCTTGCCATCCTACCTGTGGGCTCCGGCAACGATTTTGCCCAGACGCTCGGTATCGACGATTTCTCCGGCAAGGATTTTGGCGCGCTGCTCACCTGCGAGCTGCAACGTCAGGACATCGGGCGCATTCGCTCGTGGAGTCCTGCGAGCGGCAGCGGCGAGGCTACCGTTGAGTACTACGACCAGACGCTTTCGATCGGCATCGATGCCGCCATCGGCCTTGGCACCGCCGAGCTGCGCAAAAAGACGGGTCTCACCGGCGCGCCGCTCTACACCCTCTCGGGACTTGAGCAGTTTGGCCTACGCTATCGCAACTACCCCATGACAGTCAGCTTTGACGGGGCGCCCGCCGAGCGCGTGAGGGCGATCATCATGGCGATTCAGCTGGGTCCTACCTATGGCTCGGGCTATCGCATCTGCCCCGGCGCCGACCCCTGTGACGGTATGTTCGACGTCTGCTACGCCTGCGGCCCCGTTCCGCGCGCGGTCGCGCTTCCCATGTTCCTTTCGGCCAAAGACGGCCACCATACCAAGCTGCCACCGGTTCGCATGCGCCGCTGTCGCCATGCCGAGCTTACCTTTGAGGAGCCCGACTACCCCATCCAGGCCGACGGTGAGCCCATTGTCGCCTCGCGCATCGAGGTCGACGTCCTCGCCGGAGCCCTCCACGTCTGGCACCCCACCCGCTAATCCCACCTAAGTTGCGGTGAAATAGGGACTGCCTTGCGGCTTTAGCTGCATAAACAGTCCCTATTTCCCCGCAACTTAGGGGTGGCTATTCGACGCTGCCCGGTTTGCGACGGTTGGCCTTTTTAATCGCGTTGAAGTGCTTGTCGTTGAGCCTGCGCTGGCGAGAGCGTTGAGGCACCTTGGTCTTTACGCGTCGACGCGGTGGACACCCGCGACGCTCAAGCTCTGCCCTCAGCTTACGCAAACAGCTCGCACGATTCTGAAACTGACTGCGGCTCTCGCGCGCCGTCACGGTAATCCCCGTGGGCCCATGCTTCATGCGCACCGCTGAATCCGTCGTGTTCACGCCCTGCCCGCCCGGACCTGTCGCGCGAAACACCTGCACCTCGCAATCGCGCGCCAACTCCTCGACCGACATCTCGGCATAGCGCGCATACTCGCGCCATCCCATCTTGTTCTCATCCATATCAACACCTCCCCTCATACAAAAAATGTGACAAAGGGACAGTCCCTTTGTCACATCGCATACCAATCGCTTGTGTTGCGAGCCTAGGCGAAGGTGATCTCGCCGTTCTCGCAGTCCATATCGGCGATACGGGCCAGGCTCTCAACGCGGAAGCCGCGCTTGCGGAGCTTATCGCCACCGCCTTGGAAGCCCTTCTCCACCGCAATGCCAATACCAGATACCTCGGCACCCGCAGCCTCACAGATCTTGATAAGACCCTCGAGCGCGCAGCCGTTGGCCAGGAAGTCGTCGATAATCAGGACCTTGTCGCCCTCGGACAGGAAGCGCTTGCCAACGATAACCGGGTACTCCTTCTGCTTGGTAAAGGAGTAGATGGTCGTGGCATACTGCTCGCCGTCGAGGTTGATGGACTGTGCCTTCTTGGCAAAGACCACCGGCACGCCGCCAAAATGCTGGGCCGCAATGCAAGCCATGCCAATGCCCGAAGCCTCGATCGTCAGGATCTTGTTGATCTCGACACCCTCGAACAGACGGGCCCACTCGGCGCCCATATGGTCGAACAGCTCAACGTCGCACTGGTGGTTGAGGAAGGCATCAACCTTAAGGACGTTACCGGCCTTTACGATGCCGTCATGGCGAATACGATCCTCAAGCTCCTGCATGGCGCAACCCCTTCTCGCGGCAACGATACCGCGCGATTAATAAACGTTGTTCGATAGTCTACCACGGACCGACCCCCGCCCGCCCCACAAGCCCCTACGCATCATAAAGCCGCAAGACCAGTAGATGGGCCCGATTCGTGGCAAGCCTGCCTCCACAGGCTAATGGCGGGCGCGCACCCTCACCAAACGCACCATGGCGAGCGCAAAGCCTACAGCGGCCACAGCCATCAACACATAGAACACCGAACGGAAACCAAACAAGAACACATCCGGACGGCCTGCAACGAAACTGGTCACGACCTCGCCCATCGCCGCGCTCATCTGCCCATACAGGATATGCGACGCCACCGTAATGCCGAGTGCCATGCCGGCATAGCGCGCCAAACTGCCCAAGCTGCCCGCAAAACCGAGCGCCTCGCGCGGAGCCGAGCCCATATACAACGAGTTATTGGGGCTCTGGAAAATCGACGTGCCGCACGACATAAACGCGACACAGCAGACGATCACAGGAATGGAAGAGTGCTCGTCGAGCGTGCTTACCGCAAAGAGACCGCACACATATACGCCCAGGCCGACCGCCGTGGGGCCCTCGCAGCCGACACGGTCCGAAACCGTTCCCGAAAGCGGGCCGATAAAGGCATTCACCATTGGCAGCGCCAAAAACAGCAGGCCCGAAACGTCAGACCCAAACCCATGCGCATCCTGAAAATAGAACGGCAGAATAAACTCGGATGCGCCAATGCCAACGAACACGATGAGCATGCAGGCAAGGTTGATGGTGAAGGCCGAATTTGCAAAGTAGCGACGAGCGGCCTCGGCAAGGGGCATGGGGCGTTCGCCGGCCTCTGGCCTAACATGCGGCAGCGTGTAGAGTCCCACGATAAACGAGATCACGCCAATGGGCAGGTTGATGAGGAAGATGCTCTCCCAGGGAAAGCTTGCCACCAGCATGCCGCCGAGCACGGGGCCACACATCATGCCGAGGGCCACGAAGGTCGCGAGAATACCCATGGCACGGCCTCGTTCGCGTGCCGGAAACGACTCGGTGATGATACCCATGTTGTTAGCCATGGCCGCCGCGCAACCGACGCCCTGAACAATGCGTGCCAGGATAAGAACCTCGAGCGAGGCCGAAAGGCCGCACAGCAGCGAACCGACCGAAAAGACGATGACGCCCAGCTGGAACACATTCACCTTGCCGCGCACGTCGCCCAGACGCCCAAACGGCAACATAGCCACGCAAGTCGCAAGCAGATACACCGAGCTTACCAGTTGAATGCGATCGAGGCCCACGCCCAGCTCCTTTTGCATCACGGGCAGCGCCACGGTCACGACGGTCGAATCCAGACACACCATAAACGTCATGATGAGCACGGTAAACAGAATCGCCCATTTGTTCTTGCCATGGGTGTCGCCCTCTAGGGCAAGGTGCTCGCGGCGCAGCTGCTCTGCAGTTTTCTCCATATCCATCCTTTCGAGTGGCACAACGCAAAAACGGGGCCCCAATCGCCTGCAAACAGCCGCGATTGGGGTCCCGCCTACGGAATCGGAACGAAAGGTCGCCGAAGCTTTCTGCCAGCATCGGCACCTTGTACGGAGCTAGCCTAGCACTGCTCGAGCGCCTGCTCAAGGTCGGCAATCAGATCGGCCGTGTCCTCGAGGCCGCACGACAGGCGTACCATGTCGGCGGAGATGCCACAGGCGATGAGCTCTTCATCGTTCATCTGGCGATGCGTGGCATTAGCGGGATGCAGGCAGCAAGTGCGGGCGTCGGCCACGTGCGTGGCGATCTGGGCGAGCTTGAGGCTCTTCATAAAGGTCTCGGCCGCCGCGCGACCACCGTTAAAGCCAAAGCTCACCACGCCGCAGGTACCGTTGGGCATGTACTTCTGAGCCAGGTCATAGTACTTATCGCCCTCCAGGCCCGGATAGCTCACGAAGCGTACCTTGGGATGGCTCTGCAGGAACTTGGCAACGGCCAGGCCGTTCTCACAATGACGCGGCATGCGCACATGCAGGCTCTCGAGCGAGCTGTTCAGGAAGAAGGCCGCCTGAGGGTTCTGCATGGGGCCGAGGTCGCGCATGAGCTGAGCGGTTGCTTTGGTAATGAAGGCGCCCTCGCGACCGAACTTCTCGGCATACGTCACGCCGTGGTAGCTCTCGTCGGGCGTGGTGAGACCCGGGAACTTGTCCGCATGAGCCATCCAGTCAAACTGACCGTGGTCGACGATTACGCCGCCCAGGTAGGCAGCATGTCCATCCATGTACTTGGTGGTGGAGTGCGTCACGATGTCGGCGCCCCACTCAAAGGGACGGCACATCACAGGCGTCGGGAAGGTGTTGTCGACCATCAGCGGCACGCCGTGGTCATGCGCGGCCTTGGCAAAGCGCTCAATATCGAGCACGGCAAGGGCGGGGTTGGCAATTGTCTCGCCAAAGACAAGCTTGGTATTGGGCTCAAAGGCTGCCTCGAGCTCCTCGTCAGTGCAGTCGGGGGCAACGAACGTGCAGGTCAGACCCATGCGCTCCATGGTATGGGCAAGCAGGTTGTAGGTACCGCCGTAGATGGCAGAGCTCGCGACCACGTGATCGCCGGCACCGGCCACGTTAAAGATTGCAAGGAAGTTCGCAGCCATGCCCGAGCTCGTGAGCATCGCGGCAGTGCCGCCCTCCATCTCGCAGATCTTGGCGGCAACCAGATCGCACGTGGGGTTCTGCAGACGGCTGTAGAAGTAGCCCGACTCCTCCAGGTCAAACAGCTTGCCCATGTGCTCCGACGTGTCGTACTTCCACGTGGTGGACTGGTAGATGGGCACCTGGCGCGGCTCGGCATCTCCCGGGTGATAGCCGCCCTGAACACATGTCGTACCGATGGTCTGCTCGCTCATATCTAGCTCCCTTGCCTGGGTTTTAGTTTTATTCGGTTCACGATACCGCTACCCCGCACCCCTCTCAACCCATCACCAAGATAGGTTATGGGACTAATTGATCAGGGGTATTTATCTCAAGCCTTAGGCATTTGCTCGATAGATAAAAATGAGGCATACATGAAGCTCTCGATGATTACATGCACCGTCACGGGTACCATAGGCGGGTACACCGTGACCAAGGAGACAACGATGAAGCAAATCGATACGGCCCAGCTCGACATCACCGCCTGTCAGGCTCAGGCTGCCGAATACCACGCCCGTGGCTTTAACTGCGCCCAGGCCGTCGCCTGCACGCTCGCGCCCGCCGTCGGGCTCGACCCCCAGGTCGCCTTTACCCTCACCGAGGGCTTTGGCGCCGGCATGGGCGGCATGACCGAAACCTGCGGCGCCATCTCGGGCGCCGTGGCCATCATGGGCTTTGTAATGAGCGACGGCATGGAAAACCCCAAGACCAAGGGCCAGACCTACAAGCTGTCGCGCGAAATCGCCAAGCGTTTTGGCGAGAAGAACACGACGACCGTCTGCGGCACGCTCAAGGGCATCGGATCGGACAAGGGTCCGCTCCGCAGCTGCCCCGGCTGCATCGATGATGCCGTCGAGATCGCCTGCGATGTGCTAAAGCAGCTCGCCGAGTAAACGGCAGCAACATAAAACGACGGCCGGCGCGCTTGGGAACCATCCAAAAGCACGCCGGCCGTCGCCGTTAGAACTCGGCAAATTCGGGAGCGCCGACCTCGATCTCCTCGCGCCCCGCCATAAGCTCGCGCATCTTAGCGTAAAACGGCTCCGGCTCCCCTGCCTTAAACACCAAGTGAAGCGTCACGGCATCCGCGTAATCGGTATCCGAAACCTTGGCACCCGAATCCTGCGCCAAACGAAGCACCTGCTCATACTGCGGATAGGCCACATGCACGTCAACCGGTACGACACTCGTCATCTCAACGATTTGCCCGGCCTCCCGAGCAGCCGCCACCGCCGCCTGCGTCGCCGCGGTATAGGCGCGCACCAATCCACCAGGCCCCAACAGCGTGCCGCCAAAATAGCGCGTCACTACGCAGCAAACATTTTTGAGCTCCGCGCCGCGCAACACCTCGAGCGTCGGCATACCGCTCGTGCGGCTCGGCTCACCATCATCGCTTTGGCGTTCGCGTCCATCGACCAAAATCCACGCGGGAACATTGTGTCGAGCGTCGTAATGGCGCTTGCGAACTGTCTCGATAAAGGCATTCGCCTCATCCTCGGACTCAATATGGACCAGCTGGGCAATAAACCGGCTCTTGCGGTCCACAAACTCGCCCGAAACCTCAATATTCGATTGCAGAGTAAAATAGCTGTCCAACAAAGCCCCTCAACAACAAGCAAAGCAACAAACAGCCTCAATAATACGGCAAAGGCAGTACCATTGCCCTCGCCAACAAGAACGGAAGCGCCAATGATGCCGTCGCCAACAGCGAGAACCCGTCAGCGCGAGCAAGGTGCCTTGAAAGACGAGGGCATTGACCTTATGGTCATGCCCGAAGGCTTGAAAGGCAGATTGCCGCGCTGACGGGTTCGCAGCGTCAACAAAGTGCCGAGTGGGCCTATAAGCCGGGTTCTGTCGTGAACGGTCATTTATCTTGTCTGCACGTTACCGTGCAGCTCCACGCACGCTACCCGAACGCGGACCGGGCCGGCCCATAGCGTTCCTATTCGCGCTTGCTCCGGATGGGGCTTGCCAAGCCGCCGTGTTGCCACGGCGCTGGTGGTCTCTTACACCACCGTTTCAGCTTTTCCCTTTACGCCTTGCGGCGCAGGTGGGAGTCTTCTTTTCTGCGGCGCTTTCCGTCGGATCACTCCGCCCGGCCGTTAGCCGGCATCCCGCCCTCTGGAGCCCGGACTTTCCTCACGCGTGCTGCAAGCAGCACATCGCGCGACCGTCTGGCCCACTCAGCAGTGCAAGAGTGTAGCACACCGTTGCCGCAGGAAATGGCGCAACACAAGCGTTCGACACGATAAACCAAGAACAACGCCATGCAGTACAATAGGGCTGTCGATGGGCAACGTCGTCAGTCGAGACGCGACCGCGCTCCGCACCCCTCCGTCTACTCGGTGCGTTCCCGCCTCCTCCCCGAGGCGGGATGTCGGCATTTTTCATGCACCGACAACCCAATAGCAAACAGACAACCCGGGCAGCATTGCGCACGGATAGCATCGCGCGCCTCAGCAGCAAATGCAAAAAGGGACCCGTCCATTGCGGACGGATCCCTTAAAACAAGTGATCGTCAAACCGATTTACTCGGCGTCGGTCTCCTCGTCCTTCTTCTCGGAAGGCAGCGGGGTAACCTCGATCTCGACGCCCAGAGTCTCAGCAGCAGACTTCATGGACAGGGAGATACGACGACGGTCGAGGTCGATCTCCATGACCTTGACCTGAACCTTGTCGCCCACGTGGGTGACCTGAGAAGGCTGGTCGACGTGCTTGTTGGCCATCTCGGAGATGTGCACCAGGCCCTCGATGCCCTCGCCCAGGTCGACGAAAGCGCCGAACGGGACAAGCTTGGTCACAGTGCCCTCGACGATAGCGCCGACGGGGTACTTCTTGACCAGTGCGCGCCACGGATCCTCGGTGGTCTGCTTGAGACCCAGGGAGATGCGCTCACGGTTGAGATCGACGTCGAGAACCTCGACCTCGACCTCCTGGCCGACCTTGACAACCTCGGAAGGATGGTTGACGTGGTTCCAGGAGAGCTCGGAGATGTGGATGAGGCCGTCGATACCGCCGAGGTCGACGAAGGCGCCGAAGTCGACGATGGAGGAAACAGTGCCCTGGAGACGCATGCCAGACTTGAGCTTGGACAGGATCTCGGAGCGCTCGGCCTTACGGGACTCCTCGAGCACGACGCGACGGGAGAGGACGACGTTGTTGCGGTTGCGGTCCATCTCGATAACGCGGGCCTCGATGCGGGTGCCCATGTAGGAGGTGAGGTCCTTGACGCGACGGAGGTCGACGAGGGAAGCGGGCAGGAAGCCACGCAGGCCGATGTCGAGGATCAGGCCGCCCTTGACAACCTCGATAACCTCGCCCTCGACGTTCTCGCCGGAGTTGAACTTCTCCTCGATGCGGTTCCAAGCACGCTCGTACTCGGCACGCTTCTTGGACAGGACCAGACGACCGTCCTTGTCCTCCTTCTGGAGAACCAGAGCCTCGATGGGATCACCGAGTGCAACGATGTCTGCAGGGTTAGCGTCCTTGCGGATGGACAGCTCGCGGACCGGGATAACGCCCTCGGACTTGAATCCGATGTCAACGAGCACCTCGTCATGCTCGATCTTAACGACAGTGCCGTTAACGAGATCGCCCTCATCAAAGTCGGTAATCGTACCGTCGATGAGGTTGTTCATCTCCTCCTCGTTGACATCGTCAAGAGAGAAAATGGACGAGTTCTGAATCTCACTCAAAGGTGGACCCCTTTCGAACTACGGGGCCCCGATTGCTAGGACCTACAGAAGGGTGCGACAAGCACACAACGTTTAGGAACACTCGGGAGCCGACAGATACTAATGTGACGCTTATGCAATCACGTTCGTATAGGTTACGGGGAAATCATTTCGATTTCAAGCGTGAACTGCGATTTTTTACTCGTATGGAGACTTTTTCGCAATCTTGTGGACGACCGTCTCCATAAGTTGACGATAGGCAGTTAGGCATACGGCTTTGGGGTAAAGTATCCGGAGCAACGATTCTGGAACGATTTATCGAGAAAGGTGCCCGCGTGCTCAAAGCAGTCGTTTTCGATATGGACGAGACGCTTCTCAGCATCAACCTCAACGCGTTCATCCTTCGCTATTTTAAGGATGTATCGTCGATGCTCGCGGATATCGGACGCCGCAGCCGCGGTGGCACGATGGCGCGCCTCGGCACCATTCTGGTCGACCTCAACGCCAACCGCCGAAGCGGCACGGACAACCGCACCAATCTTGAATTTTACCGCACCGAGGTCGAGCGCCGATGCGGCATCTGCCTCTCCGATCCCCTCATCTACGAGGCGTTTACCTACTACGACCGCGAAGTGCTTCCGTACAAGAACGACGATGTCATCAACGCCCACGCCATGCCGGGCGCACACGCCGCTCTCCAGGCCGTACAGGACGCAGGACTGCGCTGCGCGCTCTTTACCAACCCCAGCTTTCCCCAGGGGGCCATCGAGTGCCGCATGGGTTGGGGCGACCTGGCCGACGCCCCCTTTGAGCTCGTCACGCACATGGGAAACACCACCCGCTGCAAGCCCGATGCCACCTACTATCTCGAGCAGCTTCAGGTGATGGGACTCGACCCACACGAGGTCCTTATGGTGGGCAACGATCCCAAGCGCGACTTCCCTAGCCCCGCCTGCGGCATTCAAACTGCCTATGTTGGCCAGGGAAAACCCGGCCGAGCCACCTGGCACGGAACCATGGAAGACTTCGCCCGCGATTTCAACGCCGTAGTAGAAGCCTTCTACGAACACCAAGTAGCCGACGAACTGTCATAGGACCCCTCCCACCAAACAAAATAGCGCCGCAGGTTGAGCATAAGTCAGACACTATGACCCAATCCAGGGGCACGGAAACGACAGGAGCCCCCGCTCGTGACCGCGGGTCGGGGCTGCGACAATGTTGTTGAAGTGCCAGAGGCGCAGCCGCGCCGCAACGAGGTTGGGAGGCT
>JAXJCX010000111.1:0-2087 GCA_036302225.1 Collinsella sp. | reverse complement strand
GTGGCCTAGGTGCTGCCGCAGGCGCCGGCGTCATGTGGGTGCTTGAACACTTTGTCGGGGCACTTGGCGGCTCGATTCTGATTACTCTTGGCTACGTTTGCGTTGCGGGTGTCGTCTCGCTTGCTGTTACCTTTGGCCTTGCCGTCGTCCTTAAGATGCCTGAGGTCTCGGCGCTGCTTCATCGCAAGTAGGTGCGTGTGGCCGGTCACGACAACATTCCAACGCTTGCCGAGCAGGTTTCGCGCGTTCCCACACAGCCCGGATGCTACCTTTGGAAGGATGCCAAGGGCGATGTCATCTACGTGGGCAAGGCAAAAAACTTGCGTTCCCGTATGCGCCAGTACGTGACACTGCAGGATGAGCGTCAAAAGATCCCGCTGATGATGCAGCTGGTGGCGAGCTTTGACTATATCGTGGTGGAGACCGAGCACGAGGCGTTGGTGCTCGAGCGCAATTTGATTGGTCAGTACCATCCGTACTTTAACGTCGACCTCAAGGATGACAAGAGCTACCCCTTTATCGCCATTACAAAGGGCGACCTGTATCCCGCTATCAAATATACGCGCGAGCGTCATAAGCCGGGAACGCGTTATTTTGGTCCCTATACCGATAGCCGTGCGGCACGTGAGACGATAGATACGCTGCGCAAGGTTATCCCCATCTGCTCTGCATCCTGTGCGGAGTGGCGTCGTTGTCGCCGTACCATCGAGTCCCACAAGGGCGAGGAAGACATCGTCAATATGATTTGCGCACAAAACGGGCGTCCCTGCTTTGACTACCATGTCGGGCGCGGCCCGGGTGCGTGTGTCGGCGCGATTTCCCCGGCAGACTATGCCAAGAACGTCAAGCGTGTCGAGCGCTTTTTGTCGGGCCATCGCAAGGATGTCGTCGATGAGCTGACCTCCGAGATGACGGATGCCGCCGAGGCGCTCGACTTTGAGCGCGCGGCACGCGTCAAACGTCGTTTGGAGGTCATCAGGGGTCTGGACGATCGTCAGCAAGTCGTTTTTCCCTCCAGTGTCGATATCGATGTCATCGGGTTCTATCGCGAGGAGACCATCTCCGCCGCTTGCGTCTTCGTCGTTCGCGAGGGCCGAACAGTTCGCACCTGCGAGTTCATTCTCGACAAGGGTCTTGATGTTGACGAGGAAGAGCTCCAGTCGGGCTTTCTTAAGCGCTATTACGACGAGACGGCTGATATTCCAGCTGAGGTCAACCTTTCCGTCGAGCTTGAGGATGCGGAGGCGCTGGGGGAGTGGCTTGCGGGCAAGCGTGAGCGTTCCTGCCATCTCCATAGGCCGCAGCGTGGCGAAAAGTACCGTCTGCTCGATATGGCATCCAAAAATGCGCGCCATGCCCTCATGCGCTACATGATGCGAACGGGGTACGCTGACGACCGCACCAATCAAGCGCTCCTGGAGCTCGAAAGCGCGCTGGCGCTGCCGGCGCCGCCGATGCGTATCGAGTGCTTCGATATCTCGACGCTGCATGGAACCTTTACCGTCGCCTCGATGGTGGTGTTTACCAACGGGCGCGCCGACAAGAGCCAGTACCGTCGTTTTAAAATTCAGGCCGAATTGGACGAGGCAAACGACTTCGTGTCGATGTCCGAGGTTTTGGGACGACGCTATGCTCCCGAGCGCATGGCCGACGAGCGCTTTGGCTCGCGCCCCGATTTGCTCGTTGTCGATGGCGGTAAGCCGCAATTGACCGCTGCGATCAAGCAACTTGAGGCTCTTGGGCTCGATATACCAGTTTGTGGCTTGGCGAAGGCCGACGAGGAAGTTTTTGTGCCTTGGGACGAGACTCCTGTCGTGCTGCCGACCGGGTCTGCTTCGCTCTATCTAATTAAACAGGTACGCGATGAGTCCCACCGATTTGCCATCACGTTCCACCGTGAGTTGCGCGATAAAGCCATGACGGTTTCGGTACTCGATGACGTTCCGGGCGTGGGACCCACCAGAAAACGTGCCCTTATGCGCCATTTTGGCTCGATGAAGCGTTTGCGCGCGGCGAGCGAGCAAGAGATCGCGGAAGTTCGCGGCATACCTGCCGATGTTGCCAAGGCGGTCCACGAGGCGCTCGTT
>JAXJCX010000110.1:0-3781 GCA_036302225.1 Collinsella sp. | reverse complement strand
CCTCTTGAAGGGGTCCTCGTACTCCTTCACGCTCAGCTTGTCCAGCGCGATGTCGTGGGACTCCTGCTCCCTGATGTACTTGGCGATCGTCGCCTCGTTCAGGCCGACGGTGGACACGTAGTAGCCCTCCGCCCAGAACTTCCTGTTGCCGAACTTGTACTTGAGGTTGGCGTGCCTGTCGAATATCATCAGCGAGCTCTTCCCCTTCAGGTAGCCCATGACGCTCGCGACGCTGTACTTCGGCGGGATCGCCAGCAGCACGTGCACGTGGTCGGGCATCAGGTGCCCCTCGATTATCTCGATCCCCTTGTACTCGCACAGCTTCCTGAGGATCTCCCCTATGTCGCTCCTGATTTGGTTGTAGATCACTTTGCGCCTATACTTCGGCGTGAACACGATGTGGTACTTGCACATCCACTTCGTGTGGGAAAGGCTGTAGGCCTTCTGGGCCATGGCGACCACCCCTTCGACTCGAATTCTTGACGGCCTGAACAATCGTCAATATCGGTCGGAGGGGTGGCTTTGTAAAGCCGTTTGTCTCCACCCGCGTAGCGGGTGGTTCAAAGCTGGCCGCTGCGCGGCCAGCAGACTAAAGTCTTGAACAAAAAAGCTCCCATTGCTGGGAGCTCTTTCATTTAATGGTTCGGGCGAAAGGACGTCCGCGTATCTGCTTCGCGGATCCGCGCCGGCTTCGGCCGCCTGCCGGCGTCCTCGCCAGCTCGCTAAAAACGCTCCGCGTTTTCTTGGCGCTCGCTCCTTCGCAGGTTCAAGTCCCCGCGATGGGCCCATAACAAAAAAGCCCCCATTACTGGGAGCTCTTTCATTTAATGGTGCGGGCGAAAGGACTTGAACCTTCATGGGGTTGCCCCCATACGGACCTGAACCGTACGCGTCTGCCAATTCCGCCACGCCCGCGTGCAGGAATTAGAATAACGGAGCGCCACCGCGAACGCAAGAACTATTTTTGAAAAAGTTTGCAGGCATTTTCCCAAGCGGCTTGCGCGATTGCCTCAGCATCCTCGCCGGTACGATCGACACGGTCGTTAACCAGCGCGTTTGCCGTAATGGAGATCATTGCGGGCTCGCATTCAAGACCGCGGATGGGCTCCGGAGCCATATACGGGCAATCCGTCTCGAACAAAATTCGATCGAGTGGGGTTGCCGCAAATGCCTCGCGCACGTCGTCGTTGCGCTTAAAGGTGGCCGCACCACCATAGGCGATATAGCAGCCCAGCTCCACAAAGCGCTCCATCGTGGCGCGGTCCTCGCCAAAGCAGTGCAGCACACAACCGGCCTGGGGCACGCCCACCTCACGAAGCACGTTGTACGCATCAACGTGCGAGGTGCGCTCATGGTCCGTGTCCTCGTGGCGCAGATGCAGCTCCACCGGCACGTTACGGCACACGGCAAGCTCGAGCTGACGCGCCATGCAGTCAATCTGCACGTTATGGGGTGCCGGCGCGATATCGTCGTCATAGTCCATGTGGTAGTCCAGGCCGATTTCGCCAATACCGGCGCATAAGGAATCATCGAGCGCGGCAACGACCTGTGCGTGAACGTCGTCGGTATAGTCCGGTGCGCCATACGGATGCACGCCGGCAAGATACTTGATCTGCGGGATATCCTGCATCGGCAGAATTTCGCGCACGAGCCAGTCGCTATAGTCCGTCACGCTGCGTTTGTCAGCGATGGGGTCGAGCATCGTCACCAACAGGTCGACGCCTGCCGCCTTGGCACGCACGAGCGTCTCAGGCACATCCTTGCCCCAGAACGAAAGTAGATGCGCATGCGTGTCGGCAAGCGGTGCCAAGGGCACGGGACAAGCAACCGTCTTCTTTTTCTTGGTAAACGTCACACGTTCGGCATTAGGCATCATGGATTAGCTCCTGGGCCAGACGGACAAAGTCGGCAACATCAAGCGTCTCGGCGCGCGTGGTGGGTGCGATACCGCAAGCCTCAAAGGCGGCATCGAGCACGTCCTTGGCAAAGCCGTTGGCGCTCATGGAATTGCGGATGGTCTTGCGACGCTGGGCAAATGCAGCATCAATCACGCGAGCCACAAAGTCGCGATCGAGCCCTTCGGGCACCACGCCGTCAACACGGTCGATACGCACGACGGCCGAGTCCACGTGCGGCGCCGGCATAAAGCAACGCGGCGGCACCTCAAAACGACCCGTCACCTGCGCATACAGGCCGAGCTTTGCCGTATAGCCGCCATAGGTCTTGTTGCCCGGCGTTGCGGCAATGCGATCGGCAACCTCCTTTTGAACCATGACGACGGCGCGCTTGAGCGCGGGCATCGTCTGGAAGAACTGCAGGATGATCGTCGCCGCCACGTTATAGGGCAGGTTCGCAACAAATACCGTTGGCTCACCGCCTGCAGCCTGCTCAATCTGCCCCGGCGTCACCTTGAGCGCGTCACCCATGATAAAGCGGAAGTTGGCATAGTCGGCGGCGTGGGCGTCAAGCACCGGCTCAAGCTCGGGATCGGCCTCGATCGACGTAACGCACGCCGCCTCCTGCAGCAACGCAAGTGTCAACGTACCGCAACCCGGGCCGACCTCGAGCACGCGCTCATCGCCCGCAAGTTCAGCGAGCTCACAGATACGTTCGATCACATGGTTGTCGATCAGGAAGTTTTGGCCCAGGCGATGCTTGGTCGCAAGGCCAAACTCCTCTAGCAGCTCCCTAGTTGCCGTGGGGTTTGCCAAAGGCGAAGTTGTCATAGTTGCCTCCTTAGCATGGTGGCGGCGTCTTGAAACAAAAGGGCATGGACCGTTGCGGCCATGCCCTTACATCTAAACAGCAAATTGCCGATATGGCGCGCAGCGGCTTAGCCCAGACGCGGGAACAGCGGCTCGCCCTTCTCGACGGGCTGACCACCGGCAAGCAGGCCCCAAGCGCAAATGCCCTTGAGGTCGTCGCTCGTGGCCTCGTCCTCGCAGGACAGGCGACGCAGAGCCTCGGCAGAAGTCTGGGGCATGAGTGGCATCAGCAGGTGAGCGGCGATGCGGATGGCCTCGAGCAGGTTGTAGATCACAAACGCCAGCTCGTCAGCCTTGGCCTCGTCCTTGGCAAGCGCCCAAGGCTCGGAGTCCTCGATGTAGTGGTTGGCGGCATGGATGAGCTCCATGACCTCGTCCTTAGCTCCACCGTAATCGAGCACGTCCATCTTGGCCATGTAGCGATCGACCAGGCCATCGGCAATCTTTGCCAGCGGGTTGTCGAACGCATCGAACGATGCGGGCTTGGCGGGCGCGCAACCGTCAAAGTACTTGCCGCTCATGTTGAGCGAACGCGAGATAAGGTTGCCCCAGCTGTTGGCCAGGTCGGCGTTGTAGACCTGCTCCATGCGCTCGAAGCTGATGGCGCCGTCGGTGCCGGGCACCACGTCGGTCATAAAGTAATAGCGATAGCCCTCGACGCCCAGCATGTCGATAACGTCCTGCGGAGCGATGGCGTTGCCGCGGCTCTTGGACATCTTCTCGGCCTTGCCGGTCTCGGCATTGCGCACGGTCAGGAAGCCGTGGGCAAAGACGTGCTCGGGCAGGGCCTCGCCGATGGCCATGAGCATGGCGGGCCAAATGACGCAGTGGAAGCGGATGATGTCCTTGCCCACGATGTGGAACTGCGCGGGCCAGCGATAGGCCAGCTCGGCACGCGCCTCGTCGGTGTCGACACCGTAGCCGACGGCCGTCATATAGTTGAGCAGCGCATCGAACCACACGTAGGTCACGTGACCCTCGTCAAACGGGACCTGAATGCCCCAGTCAAAGCTCGT
>JAXJCX010000109.1:0-1873 GCA_036302225.1 Collinsella sp. | reverse complement strand
GGTCTGATAAGATTCCCATAGCGGTCTTCGTCCTTTCCTAGAACCTGTTGTTGTGGTGATTTCAGATTCTAGGACGAAGGCCGTTTTTCGTTAAACGGGCGCTAGGGTGTCACCCTTACACCAACATTTTCGACGCGATCGCTTCATCAGTGGGAAGTCGAGCGCAAGGTCGACGATGATCCTCGCATTACCAAGGTTGGCCAGTTCATTCGCAAGTGCTCTATTGACGAGATGCCGCAGTTCCTGAACGTGCTGAACGGCGACCTTTCTGTCATCGGACCGCGCCCCATTACAAGAGACGAACTTGAACAGCACTTTACCGATGAGGAAAAGGCTGAACTGCTCTCTGTTCAGCCCGGTATTACGGGCCTGTGGCAGGCCACCGACCGCAACGCCGCGACCTTCGAGAGCGGCCTGCGACAGAAGATCGAACTCCGTTACGTGCGAAACCGCTGCTTCCGTATGGACTGGAAATGCTTCACTGGCACCTTCGGTGCCATGTTTGGCAAGAAGAGGACGGGGCGATAGTTGGACGTCTCCGTTATCATTCCGACTCTTAATGCTGAATGCGAAATTGAAGAACTCTTAATGGCTCTCGAGCGTCAGTCCTTGCGTCCGATGGAAATATTGGTTGTAGATTCCGCATCTAATGACAACACAGTGCCTGTGGTCAAAATGCACGGGGGGATTCACCTGTTGCAAATCGAACGCTGCGACTTTAACCATGGTGCAACAAGGGATATGGCCCTGAGAGCAACGACAGGTGACTTCGTTTGCTTTCTCACCCAAGATGCACTTCCGGCTTCCGACGATTATCTTGAGCGGCTCGTCACCCCCATGGTTAGGGACCCAAGTGTCGCCTTGGTTAGCGGCAGGCAGCTGCCCAAGGCGGATGCCCGCCGTTTCGAGCAGCTGGTCCGCAGCTTCAATTATCCCGATTCTCCCTCCGTCCGCTCAAAAAGCGATCTCGAGAAATTTGGCATCAAGACGTTCTTTGCCTCTGACTCTTGTTCGGCTTATAGGCGGACGGCATATCTCGACTGCGGCGGATTCGAGCGCGTCAACACCAACGAGGACATGCTCATGGCCGCTAGGTTCGTAGCATCGGGCCTGAAGGTCGCATATGAGCCGGGCGCTGAGGTTTATCACTCCCACAATCTGACCCCCAGCCAGCAGTTCGCGCGCAATCGCGCTGTAGGTATGTTCCTGGAGTTGCACTCAGACGACCTTATGCACGCGAGCGAGATAGGTGAGGGCGGTCGACTGGTCAAGGCAGTCTCCTCGCAACTTCTTCGGGAAGGGGACCTGGCCGAGTTCATCGCCTTCGGAGTTGACTGTTGTGCCCGCCTTATCGGAAACCGAGTCGGCCGCAGGGCCGCGAGAAGAGAAAGACGCTAGCCGATGAAAGGCATCATCCTCGCCGGCGGGTCCGGCACCCGCCTGTACCCGCTCACGCTCGTGACCTCCAAGCAGCTGCTGCCGGTCTACGACAAGCCCATGATCTACTACCCGCTTAGCACCCTCATGCTGGCGGGCATCCGGGACATCCTGGTCATCTCCACGCCGACCGACCTGCCCAACTTCGAGCGCCTGCTCGGGGACGGCTCGCGCTACGGCGTGAACCTGTCCTACGCCGAACAGCCGAGCCCGGACGGCCTGGCGCAGGCCTTCACCATCGGCGAGGAGTTCATCGCCGGCGAGCCGTGCGCCCTGGTGCTCGGCGACAACATCGTCTACGGCAACGGCCTGTCGCGCCACCTGACGCGCTCCGTCCAGAACGCCGAGTCCGGTAGGGCCACGGTCTTCGGCTACCACGTGGACGACCCCGAGCGCTTCGGCGTCGTGGAGTTCGACGGCGAGGGGAGGGCCGTCT
>JAXJCX010000108.1:0-17285 GCA_036302225.1 Collinsella sp. | reverse complement strand
TGCAGCCCACGACGGGTGCCATGCCTGGCATCAAGGCCTTCGACGCCGCCGTCTTCGGTGGCATCGGCTCCATCCCCGGCGCCTTTGTCGGCGGCATTCTCATCGGCATCATCGAGGCGATGGCGCAGGCTTACATTTCCACGAGCCTTGCCAACTCCATCGTCTTTGGTGTTTTGATCATCGTCCTGCTCGTCAAGCCTGCCGGCCTCTTGGGCAAGTACGTCCCCGAGAAGGTGTAGGTGAGCGTTATGAAGTTTCTTAAAGACAAGCAGACGCGTCACGACTTTGTCACGTACGCCATGTGCCTTGTGGCGTTCGCCATCGTGTTCTTTATGCAGTCTAACCACATGATCCCGCGCATGATCGCCGGTCAGCTGGTTCCCATCACGGCCTATATCGTCATGGCCATCTCCCTTAACCTCGTCGTCGGCATCGCGGGCGATTTGTCGCTGGGCCACGCGGGCTTTATGAGCGTCGGCGCCTATACGGGAATCGTCACCGCCGTCGCACTGGAGAGCGCCGTTCCGTCCGATCCGATGCGTCTGATCATCAGCATTGTGGTCGGCGCTATCGCCGCTGCCATCTTGGGCTTCTTGATCGGTATCCCGGTCCTGCGCCTGAGCGGCGACTATCTGGCCATCGTGACCCTGGCTTTTGGCGAGATCATCAAAGAGGTCGTCACCTGCCTCATTGTGGGCGTCGATTCCCGCGGCCTGCATGTGATCTTTAACATCACGGGTAACTCCACGATCGACGACCTGCACCTGCTCGAGGACGGCACCGCCATTATCAAGGGCGCGCAGGGCGCATCGGGCGTGTCGACCTATTCGACCTTCCTTGCCGGCGCAATCCTGGTTATGGTCGCGCTCGTGATTGTGCTCAACCTGGTTCGCAGCCGTACCGGTCGTGCCATCATTGCCGTGCGCGACAACAAGATTGCTGCCGAGTCCGTGGGCATCTCCGTCACCCAGTACCGCATGATCGCCTTCGTGGTTTCCGCTGCCCTCGCCGGTGCTGCCGGAGCCCTGTTCGGCGGTAACTTCTCGCAGCTTTCCGCCACTAAGTTCGACTTCAATACGTCCATCCTCATTCTGGTGTTCGTGGTCCTGGGCGGCCTGGGCAACATGCGCGGTTCCGTCATCGCGGCGGCGCTGCTCACGGTGCTCCCCGAGCTGCTCCGTCAGTTCTCGGACTACCGCATGCTCATCTATGCCATCGTGTTGATTCTGGTCATGGTCTTTACCAACAACCCACAGCTCAAGGCGTTCTTCGCACGCATTAAGGACCGCTTTGCTTCCAAGAAGGAGGTGGCAGCCGATGCCCAGTAAGTTTGAGTTCAACAAGGGCAAGATGGTCCCGTATCCTTCTGGCGCCATCGTTCCCGACCGCGACTTGGGCCAGCGCCCGGCGCTCGAGTGCATCCACCTGGGCATTGAATTCGGCGGTCTTAAGGCAGTCGATGACTTTAGCCTGACCATCGGCAAGACTGAGATCGCCGGTCTCATCGGCCCCAACGGTGCCGGCAAGACCACGGTCTTCAACCTGCTCACCAAGGTGTACCAGCCTACGCACGGCACCATCCTGCTCGACGGTGAGGACACCTCGGGCAAGTCGGTCTACCAGGTCAACCGCATGGGTATTGCCCGTACGTTCCAGAACATTCGCCTGTTCAACACCATGACGGTGGAGGACAACGTTAAGGTCGGCCTGCACAATCAGGAGCGCTACTCCGGCTTTGAGGGCGTGCTGCGCCTGCCGACGTATTGGAAGCACGAGAAGGCCGCCCACGAGCGCGCCATGGAGCTGCTGTCCATTTTTGACATGGAGCACCTGGCAAATGAACAGGCCGGCTCGCTTCCTTACGGCGCTCAGCGTCGTCTGGAAATCGTCCGCGCGCTTGCCACCAACCCCAAGTTGCTGCTGCTCGACGAGCCTGCCGCCGGCATGAACCCGTCCGAGACCGCAGAGCTCATGGCGAACATCGTCAAGATTCGCGACACCTTCGGCATCGCCATCATGCTTATCGAGCATGATATGTCGCTCGTCATGAACATCTGCGAGGGCATCTGCGTGCTTAACTTTGGCAAGGTTATCGCCAAGGGCACGGCAGAGGAAATCCAGAACAACGACGCCGTTATCGAGGCGTATCTGGGTAAGCAGGATAAGGGGGAGAACTAAATGGCAGAGCCGATGCTTTCCGTCTACAACATCAACGTCTGGTACGGCGCCATCCACGCCATCAAGGACATCTCCTTTAACGTCAACGAGGGTGAGATCGTTGCTCTGATCGGTGCGAACGGTGCCGGTAAGTCTACGACGCTTAAAACCGTCTCGGGCCTGCTGCGTTCCAAGACCGGCTCCATCAAGTTTATGGGCGAGGACATTACTCATACGCCCGCCGATAAGCTGGTGGGTAAGGGCCTGGCTCAGGTCCCCGAGGGCCGTCGCGCCTTTTTGCAGATGACGGTCGAGGAGAACCTGGAGATGGGCGCCTATACACAGCCCAAGTCCACGGTGGCTCCGGGCCTGGAGCGCGTCTACGAGCAGTTCCCGCGCCTGAAGGAGCGCCGTCGCCAGGTCGCCGGCACCCTTTCGGGCGGCGAGCAGCAGATGCTCGTTATGGGCCGCGCCCTTATGAGCAACCCCAAACTGCTTATGCTCGACGAACCTTCCATGGGTCTGGCACCGATTCTGATCGAACAGATCTTCCAGATTGTCGAGGACCTGCACAAGGCTGGCACCACGGTGCTTCTGGTCGAGCAAAACGCGCAGATGGCGCTTTCCATCGCCACGCGCGGCTACGTGCTCGAGACCGGCAAGATCACCATGACCGGTACCGGCCAAGAGCTCCTGCACGACGATAACGTCCGCAAAGCCTACCTCGGAGGCTAACCCACCTAACAAAAGGGGCGCTGACTATCTCAGTCAGCGCCCCTTTTTAAGTTGCGGTGAAATGGGGACTGAATACGGGCTCCAGAGGCCAAAAGAGTCCCTATTCCACCGCAACTTCATGGGGATGTGTGACAATGCCCGTCGGAAAACATCTGCTGTCTTTGGGGGTCTATCTATGCTGTACGAGTTTTGTGCCGAGAACTTTGAGCGGGTGCCGGCGGCTATCGATGCCGGTGCAAAGCGTATCGAACTGTGCGACAACCTTGCCGTCGGTGGCACTACACCTTCGGCCGGTGTTATCAGCGCTACGACCAGCTATGCCCACGAGCACGATGCACGGGTGATGTGCATGATCCGTCCGCGTGGCGGCGACTTTCATTACAACCAGGACGAGTTGCGTATGATGGAGATGGACCTGGGCCTTGCCGTGAGCGCCGGCGTTGACGGCTTGGTCTTTGGCTGCTGCAAGCCCTGCGCTGACGGATGGGCGCTCGACGAGCTTACGTTGGGCGCTCTCGTGATGGCCGCGGGCTGCGCGACCGAGGAATGCAAGCGTGAGCCCATCGACATCACCTTCCACATGGCGTTTGATCAGCTCTCGCCCGAGGCTCAGCTCGATGCGATTGATACACTTGCCGACTGCGGCGTTACGCGCATCCTCACGCATGGCGGCGCTGCCGGTACGTCGATCGAGGATAATTTCGATTACCTGGCTCGTTTAATCGAGTATGCGGGCGATCGTTTGACCATCCTTCCCGGCGGCGGCATCACTACGGCAAATCGCGACGCGGTCGCGGCGGCGCTAGGCGTCTCCGAGCTCCATGGCACCAAGATCGTGCCGCTGGAGGTATAACCCGTGGCGCTGGTATTTGACGTTCAGCAGGCGAGCGGTAAGCCCGACGACAACCGCCGCCCCGGCACCGCGTGTCCCTTTTGCGATACAGAAGGGCTCACCGACATCATTCGCCGTGATGGCGATTGCATTTGGCTCGAGAATAAGTTCAAGACCCTGCGCGCCACCCGTCAAACCGTGCTGATCGAGTCGGCCGATCACGATGCCGACCTGGTGACCTATGAGCCGGATGAACTCCACCATGTGATGCGGTTTGCCCTGGGTTGCTGGCAGCAGATGATCGATTCACAGCAGTATCGAAGCGTGCTCATGTACAAGAACAAGGGTCCGCTCTCGGGCGGTAGCCTCGTTCATCCGCACATGCAGATTGTGGGTTTGGAGCAGGAAGACGGCTATGCTTCGCTGACTTCCGCCAATTTCGAAGGCATCAATGTCTGGCAACAGGGGAGGATCTCGGCCAACATCTCAACCGAACCCATCATGGGGTTCTTTGAGATCAACGTTTCAGCCCCGCAGGGAATCTCTGCCAGCGATGACACGAGAGATCAAGCCGAGGCGGATCTCTTCGCCGATGCAGTCCAGGTAGCTCTGCGCTATATCCTGAACGAGCACCACGGTGGTCGCGCAGGGTCGTATAATCTGTTCTTCTATCACCTGGGCGGTCGGACCATTGCCAAGGCGCTGCCGCGTTGGGTGGTTTCGCCCTACTTCGTCGGCTATCGTTTAGCCCAGGTCAATGCCGAGACAACGCTCGATGTCGATGCTGAGCGCCTGCGTGCGCATCTGGAAACGTTCGTATAGTAAGACTAACACCCGCGTAATGCGGACAGCCTAGCGTCCCATGGCGTCGCGGCCGGCCTCGACCCGCTTGCGCTGGGCGGCGCGCTCCTCGCCGGTTAGATGCTCAAAGAGATGTCCGATAAGCGAGGCGAGTACCTGCTGAAACAGCGTGCCGCACATGACGGGGAATACGACTTCGCCCGGAAAGTATTGCGTGGCGATGACGGCGCCCGAAGATATGTTACGCATGCCGCAGGTAAAGCACATGGTAGCCGTCTCGCTATATGGCAGATGCAGCGCACGGGCGACCAGAAAACCGATGACAAAGCCGCTGATGGCGAAGGTCAAAATAAAGAGGGCGACTTCCAGGCGCACCGCGTTCATGTGCAGCACGTACTCGCTCATGGCGGTGGAGTTGGAGGCGATAACGCCCATCATCATGAATTTGCAGGCGGGCGAGAGCGCGGGGGAGAGCTTCTCGTGTCCCCATCCACGCGTGAGCTCGTTGATCACGATGCCGAGCACGGCGGGGATGGCGATCATAAAGGCCATGTCTTGCATCATGCTCGGCACATCGATCGAGACGGTGGCACCCAGCAAGAGCTTAAGCGTGAGCGGAATCGTCACAGGGGAGATAACTGAGGACGTCAGGATGATAGTGAGCGCGAGCGGGCCGTTGCCGCCGAACATGCTGATCCACATAAAAGCGGTGACGGCCACGGGCACGCTGTACTCGAGCACGATGCCGCAGACAAGGTTGGGGTTGGAGCCAAAGAAGAGTGACCCTATGGCGTACGCCGCGATGGGAATAAGCGCCGCCGAGACCAACAACGCCAGAATCAGGTGCAGCGGACGGTGGAACACCTCGGCTACCTGGTGAAAGGTGTTGCTGAGCGCACCTTGGAACGTCATAAAGGCAAACAAGGTGGGAACGATGGGCTTGAGAACGCCGATCTGTTGAGGAAAGAGCACGCCGAGCGCCACACAAATCGGAACGATGATTTGCATGTGCCCCGCGAGAAACTTGCCCAGTCCAACCCATTGCTTCATATGCTCTTGTGACTCCCTTTGCTCGTGAATCCGTTTTGACTGGATATGCTAGACGCTCACATGTGTCCGTGCGTCAGAAACGCTCGATTATTTCGAGGCTATTACCGGCATCGTTTACCGAAACCGCGGCATGCTGCGGCGATTTGCGTCCGCGCCGCACGGTATAATAAATCCGTTCAACAGATCTGCCTGCCGAAGCGGGCATACACAGAGGACTCATCGCTATGAACCGTGAGAGGTATCGCGGCGACCTGCCCCTATCGGGGGTGGGTGCCTATGTCATCGCTTAAGACGACGCATCGCTGGGCGGTCGCTCAGCAAAACCCCGAGCTCGAAAAGGAGCTTTCGGCTGGTCTGGGCATTCCCGGGCTGGTGGCGCGCATTATGGTCGCGCACGGCATTGACTCCATCAAAGAGGGCCAATTGTTTTTGACGCCTTCGCTTGATCGCGACTGGGCCGACCCACTCATTATCCCGGGCATGTCGGTCGTTGCCGACCGCGTCGAGCGTGCTATTCGCAACCACGAGCACATTGCAGTCTTTGGCGATTTTGACGTTGACGGTATTACGTCGACCTGCCTGTTGACCGAGGCGCTGCGCACGTTTGGCGCCGATGTCACGCCGTTTATTCCGCATCGCTTTGATGAGGGCTACGGTCTTTCGCGCGCGGCACTCGATCGCATTAACGAGCTCGCTCGCCCCCAGCTGATCGTGACCGTCGATAACGGCATTGCCGCCAAGGAAGAGGTTTCCTATTTGGAGGACCTGGGGATCGATTTGGTGGTCACGGACCATCACGAGCCCTCCGACCAGGTGCCGCAGGGTGTGCCCCTGACCGACCCCAAGCTCGAGGACGAGGGCCCCTCGCGCGAGCTTGCCGGTGCTGGTGTGGCGCTCAAGCTGGTGCAAGTCCTGGGTGAGCGCCTGGGCAAGCCGTCGTATTGGCGTTCGCTAATCGAGGTCGCGGCGCTGGGCACCGTGTCCGACATGATGCCGCTCACGCCCGAGAACCGCGCGCTGGTTGCCGAGGGCATCCAGCAGATGCGCGTAACCGCTCGCCCCGGCTATATCGCGCTTGCCGCGCTTGCCAAGGCGGACCTTTCGAGCATTACGGCGGATGGCCTGTCATTCTCGCTCATTCCCCGCTTAAACGCTGCCGGCCGCATGGCCGATCCCAAGCTGGCGCTCGACCTGCTGCTTGCCCGCAATCCCATCGAAGCAAGCGCGCTGGCGGCTGAGCTCGAGGAAATCAACCGCCAGCGCCGTGAGATCGAGGCGGAGCTCACGCGCGATGCCATGGCAAAGGTCGAGGAGACCTATGACGGCGGGCGCGCGATCGTTGTGGGCGGCGAAGGCTGGCACGAGGGCGTCAAGGGCATCGTGGCAAGCCGTCTGACCAACCGCTATCACGTGCCGGCGCTGCTGTTCTCGATCGAGGACGGTATCGCGCGCGGCTCTGGTCGCTCGGTGGGCAAAGTTAACCTGTTTGACGCCGTCGAGCGCTGTTCCGACCTGCTGATTCGTCGCGGCGGACATGCCGGTGCGGTGGGTGTGACCATCGAGGCATCCAAGCTCGATGAATTCCGTCGTCGCCTTTCCGCCGTGCTATCGGAGATTCCCGCCGAGGACTTTGAAGACATCGACGAGGTTGCCGCCACGGTCGACCTTTCCGAGCTGAATATCGAGACTATAGAGCAGATTTCCCGTCTTGAGCCGTTTGGCCAGGGCAACAAGGTGCCGCTGCTGGCCGCCGAGGGCGTGACGATGTGCGATCGCGCCGTGGTGGGCAAAACCGGCGAGCACATGCGCTTTGTGGCGACCGATGGCGCCGCAAGCGTGCCGGCCATTATGTTCCGCGTGCCGCAAATCGATAAGCTCATCAACTGCGATAGTGCTGTCGACTTGGTGTTCGAGGCCGTTGCCGAGCATTGGCAGGGGCGTGTGAAGCCCAAGCTCATGATCAAGGATGTTCTGGTCCGCGATACCACGCTGCCCAGCGTCGACGATCCGGCATGCGAGCTTCGTCGTGGCGTGCAGCCGGCGGATTCCGGCCTGCGCTTGGAGTCGCGCAAGCGCGAGACGTTCGCCCAGCTTTCCTATACCGAGCTCACGCGCTCGCTTATCCATAGCTTTATCGGCTCGAACCAGCCACATCGCGCGCAGGTCGAGGCGCTCGATGCCCTGGCCGATCACCAAAGTGTTCTGGCCGTTATGGGAACGGGGCGCGGCAAGTCGCTCATCTTCCATGTGCATGCCGCGCGTGAGGCGGTGCTTCGCGGACGTTCGAGCATCTTTGTCTATCCGCTGCGTGCGCTCGTTGCCGACCAGGCCTATCACCTCTCGTCGACGATGGCAGCGCTCGGTATTGGTGTTGGCGTGCTGACCGGCGAGACCGTGGAGGCCGCACGCGATGATGTGTTCGCCGGCCTAGCTTCGGGCCGCACCGGTATCGTGCTCACGACGCCCGAGTTCCTATCTATCCACCGTGACCGCTTCGCACGTTCGGGCCGCATCGGCTTTGTCGTTATCGACGAGGCGCACCACGCCGGCCTTGCCAAGGGCGGCGACCGCAGCGCCTATCTCGACATGCCCGATATCCTCAAAGCCCTGGGCGACCCGGTCGTTATGGCTGCGACGGCCACCGCGACGGCTCCGGTCGTGGCCGAGCTTGCCCGCATGCTGCCGATCACTCGCACGGTGGTCGACGAGACGGTGCGCGAGAACCTGCGGCTCGAGGACGACCGTGATCTTGCAAGTCGCGAGAACCGTTTGGTGTCGATTGTGGCGACGGGGGAAAAGACCGTCATCTACGTCAATTCGCGCGACCAGTCCGTGGCGCTCGCCAAGACGTTGCGCAAGCGTGTGCCCGATTGCGCAACCCATATCGCGTTCTATAACGCGGGGCTTGCGCGTTCCGATCGCCGTCGCGTGGAGGAAGCATTCCGAGACGGAAGCCTCAGCTGCATCGTCTCGACCTCCGCCTTTGGCGAGGGCGTCAACCTTCCCGATATTCGCCATGTCGTGCTCTATCACATGCCGTTTGGCGGCATTGAGTTTAACCAGATGAGCGGCCGTGCCGGTCGCGATGGCCAGCCCGCCGTGATCCATCTGCTCTATTCGTCGCGCGACGCCCGCATTAACGAGCGCCTACTCGACTGCTATGCGCCCGAGCGCGACGAGCTCGTCACGCTCTATCGCGCGCTGCAGACCATGTGGCGCTCCAACCGCGGCAAAACCGGGGACGATTCCTTTAGCGCGAGCGATATCGACATCGCACAGATGTGCCTTGCCATCGATGCTCGCACGCCGGTCGACGAGCGTTCGGTGGAAAGCGGCCTGGGAATCTTCGAAGAGCTTGGTTTTTGTCGAGTTTCGGGGTTTGACGACACCCGTCGCATCGCGATGGCCGAAAACCCCGGCCGCGTGCAATTGAGTAGGTCAATTCGCTATTTGGAGGGCTTGCGCTCGCGCATGGAGTTTTCGGCTTTCCGGAGCTGGGCGCTCGATTCGTGCGCTTCTGATATGCTAGCCAAAGTTAACCGCCCGATCGTACCGCGGGCCTAGGGGAAGGGGACCTCGATGGATGCCGCAGCCCGTACCGCCCATGATTCCACCCTCCAGCCGTTTTCGGAGATGGAGCACTATAAGCATGCCGATGAGCTGCCGCCCGAGATTGTGGCGGACAGCTACGACAAGCTGGAGCGCCTGTGCCTCAAATATATGAATGAGGACGACTTCTCCAAGGTGGAGCAGGCCTACTGCTTTGCCGCCGAGAAGCACTGCAACCAAAAGCGCCGCTCGGGCGAGATGTACATTAACCATCCCGTCGAGGTTGCCATCATTTTGGCCGATCTCAAGATGGACTGCGATGTGGTGTGCGCCGCGCTGCTGCACGATACCGTTGAGGATACAGAGACCTCGCTTGCCGATGTTTCCGGCCTGTTTGGCGATACGGTGGCCGAGCTCGTCGATGGCGTGACCAAGCTCACCAACATCGAAGTCGACAGCATGGACGAGAAGCAGGCCCTCACGCTGCGCAAGATGTTCCTCGCCATGTCCAAGGACATCCGCGTCATCATCGTTAAACTTGCCGACCGTCTGCACAACATGCGAACGCTGGCAGCCCTGCGCGAGGATCGTCGCCTGTTTAAGGCTCGCGAGACCATGGACGTGTATGCGCCCCTGGCCGACCGTCTGGGCATGAGCTCCATTAAATGGGAGCTCGAGGACCTGTCCTTCTTCTACCTTGAACCCGACGCCTACCAGCGCATCGCGCGCATGGTGGCGGAGTCGCGCGAGGTCCGTGAGCGCTATCTGGCCGAGACCATCAAGACACTCACCGACGAACTCAACCGCATTGGCCTGGAGGACTTCCAGATTAACGGCCGTTCCAAGCACTATTGGTCCATCTACCAAAAGATGAAGCGCAAGGGCAAGGAATTCTCCGAGATCTACGACCTGGTGGCACTGCGTGTCATCACGCATTCGGTGCGCGATTGCTACTCCACGCTCGGCGCGGTGCATACGCTGTGGCACCCCATGCCCGGTCGCTTTAAAGACTATATCGCCATGCCCAAGGTCAATAACTACCAGTCGCTCCACACGACGGTCATCGGCCCCACGGCCCGTCCGCTCGAGATTCAGATTCGAACCTACGAGATGCATGAGCAGGCCGAGTACGGCATTGCCGCCCACTGGCTATACAAGAAGTCGGGCGGATCGTCTGCTTCCAAGACCAATGACGCTCAACGTTTGGACGACCAGATCAACTGGCTCAAGCATTCGCTCGATTGGGCTGCGTCTGATGAGATCACCGACGCCAAGGAATACCTGCATTCGCTGAAGGTCGACCTCTTCGATCAGGAGATCTTCGTCTTTACGCCCAAGGGCGAGGTCATGGCGCTTCGTGCCGGCTCCACGCCGCTCGACTTTGCCTATGCCGTTCACACCGAGGTGGGAAACCATTGCGTCGGCGCCAAAATCAACGGTGCGGTGGCTCCGCTCACGCACGAGATTAAGACGGGTGACCGTGTCGAGATCCTGACTAACAAGAGTTCCAAGCCGTCGCGTGATTGGCTCAAGATCGTTAAGACGCCTTCCGCCAAGTCAAAGATCCGCCGCTATTTTGCCGCTGCGACCAAGGATGACGACGCTGCTGCCGGCCGCGATATGCTGGCCAAGGACCTGCGGAAGCGTGGCTATGGCATTTCTACGCCGCGTTCGACGCGTGCGCTCAACGCCGTAGCGGAGCAGTTTAACTTCAAGCAGCTCGAGGACCTGTTTGCCGCCGTCGGCGCCGGCAAGGTTGCCCCGCGCGCTGTGGGCAATAAGGTCGAGCAAATCTTGGACCCCAAGCCCGAGGAACAGCTCACCAAGGCCGAGGCTATCGCCGAGGTCGTGAAACAGCCTGCTCGCGGCTCCAACCGCAAGCCGCAAAAGCGCGGCAAGAGCGCAAGTAACGGCATTATCGTCAAGGGCGAGAGCAACAGCGGCCTGCTGGTCCGTCTGGCTCATTGCTGCAACCCCGTGACGGGCGACGACATCGTCGGCTTCATCACGCGCGGTCGTGGCGTTTCGGTACATCGCGCCAACTGCCCCAACGTCAAGGGTCTTATGGAACATCCCGAGCGCATGATCGATGTGGAGTGGGACGGCGCTGCCGACACCCTCTTCCAGGTCGAGATCGTGGTCGAGTGCTTGGACCGTATGGGCCTGCTCAAGGATGTCACCATTGCCATTGGCGATGCGGGCGGCAATATCCTTTCTGCCGCCACGTCGACCAACCGCGAGGGTATTGCAACCCTGCGCTTTATGGTCGAGATCTCGGACGCGAGTGGTCTGGATCCGCTGCTGGCTTCCATCAGCAGTGTCGATTCGGTCTACGACGCTCGCCGTCTTATGCCCGGCGAAGGCGGAGCTCAGCTCAAGCGCCGTGTGTAGGTGCGAGAGCCTCTCAGCATCATAGATATTGGTTACGTTCGAGGCATCGTTTGGTGCCTCGAACGTATTTTAGAAGGAGGGTATGCGCATGGGCGATATGACTTTGGACCTGACACCCCGAGGTGCGGCTTCGATTGAGGCGCTCGTCAACGGCCCCATTCAGACCAACAGTTACGCCGTGATTTCGAATGACGAGTGCTTAATCGTCGATCCGGCGTGGGAGGGCGAGTGTCTTGTGGAGCATATCCGCACCGCGCATCCTGAGGTGCGCGTACTCGGCTCTGTCTGCACGCACGGTCATGCCGACCATGTTGGCGGGGTTGCCGGGGTTCGAGCTGTCGTTGGCGACAGCGCGCTATATGAGTTGTGCGCTAAGGACGTGACGGTACCTCGCGCAAATATCGAGGAGCAGCGCGCCATGTGGGGTATCGAGACACCCGATCCGGGTGAGCCGACGCGTTTGCTTGCCGAGGGCGATACAATCGAGGTGGGCGACGTCTGCCTGCAGGTGATCGAGACGCCGGGGCATACGCCGGGCGGCATCGTCCTGTTCGCCGCGACCGAGCGGGGGAACATCGCCTTTGTGGGCGACACGCTTTTCCCGGGCAGCCACGGTCGTACCGATCTTTCCGGCGGTGACGAGGCGGCGATTATGCGCTCGCTCTCCAAACTTGCCAAGATGCTTCCGCCCGATACCGTTTGCTTGACGGGCCATGGCGATTCGACCACGATGGCGCGCGAACTTATGCAGAACCCGTTTATGCAGATGTAGGCTCGAAGCCGTCGTCCGAACCACGAAGACCGCTCAATCGTCAAGCTATTTTCCCCAGTGGGTCGATTCTGTGGGGCAAACGGTCAAAATTTGTCCAATCGGATGGTATTCGTGAACAAACGAACGTTTATGCTCGGGTATGTCGTGGTAAAATCTCAGGCGTTATCGGAGCAACCTTACAGGAGGTTTCTTTTATGCTCGTCAACGCAGCAGACATGCTCAAGAAGGCCGAGGCCGGCAAGTACGGTCTCGGTGCCTTCAACACCAACAACCTCGAGTGGACCCTGGCTATTCTCCAGGCCGCCGAGGAGGCCAAGTCTCCGCTGATCCTTCAGTGCACCGCTGGTGCCGCTAAGTGGATGGGCGGTTTCAAGGTCTGCGCCGACATGGTCAAGGCTGCCGTCGAGGCCACGGGCGTTACCGTTCCCGTCGCCCTTCACCTCGATCACGGTTCTTACGAGGACTGCTTCAAGTGCATCGAGGCCGGCTTCACGTCCATCATGTATGACGGCTCTCACGAGGAGACCTTCCAGCTTAACCTCGACCGCACCAAGGAGCTCGTTGAGCTTGCCCACTCCAAGGGCATGTCCATCGAGGCCGAGGTCGGCGGCATCGGCGGCACCGAGGACGGCGTGACCTCCAGCGGCGAGCTCGCTGATCCTGCTGAGTGCAAGCAGATTGCTGACCTGGGCGTCGACTTCCTCGCCTGCGGTATCGGCAACATCCACGGCGTGTACCCTGCCGACTGGGCTGGCCTTTCCTTCGAGCGCCTGGGCGAGATCAAGGCTCAGACCGGCGACCTGCCCCTCGTCCTGCACGGTGGCACCGGCATCCCCGAGGATCAGATCAAGAAGGCCATCTCCCTGGGTATCTCCAAGATCAACGTCAACACCGATCTGCAGCTCGTCTTCGCCAAGGGCGTTCGCGAGTATATCGAGGCTGGCAAGGATCAGCAGGGCAAGGGCTTCGACCCCCGCAAGCTTCTTAAGCCTGGTCGCGACAACATCGTTGCTCGCACCAAGGAGCTCATGGAGGAGTTTGGCTCCGTCAACAAGGCGTAAGCGTCGCTAAACTTCCCACCGGAAGCCCCGTCTCCCTACACTGTTTCCTTTGCGCTCACCTGGCTTCGCCAGAAGTCGCGCCAAGGAAACAGTTCCGGGAGACGGGGCTTCCTTCGTTTAACGCCGCAGGGTTACGAGTCTGAATTAAGGTGGCTACTGGCTTCGCCAGAAGTCGCGCGACGGAATCAGCTCCGGGGAAACGGGGCCTCCTTTGTTAACTCGCTACAGGGTTACTGGGCTGAATTCATTTTTAGAGGTACCGTTTATCGGTGTTGAGGGTTCCTTTATTGGGGCTTTCTTTTTTTATCTCGCTACAATGGGCTTCAAGAGTTCTAATGACTTGGAGTTTGGTATGCCTGTTATTAATGTGCTGCCTTCGGATGGGAAGGTTATTGACGAGGGTCCTGTTGGTTGCTCTGTTGATGTTTGCTGTGATGATTTTCGTCATCTCGATATTGGACTGCCGCCCGAGATTCTTCGTCTTAAGGATGCCGGGTATTTGACGCAGGCTGTTGCTGCCTGCGATCGCCTTTTGGAGCAGAACCCTGAGCCTTCCCTGGCTGCCTGCGTTCGCGCCGAGCGGTATCGTATGATCGAGACGCCGCTTCATTTTTCGGTGTCGCGTGATCGGGCCATTGCGATGATTCGCGAGGAGTGGCCAGAGTTTACCGAAGAGCAGTTTGACGACCTGATTAATCGCAAGCGTATTGACTGGCGCTTTATCGATGGCGAGCTGTTTGTTCTCGATAACTTCCTTGATTCGCTTCGCGTGTACCCCAAGGAGGTTCCGGGCCTGCGTCCCGATTCTACGGACGGCATCGCGCTGCGTAACCAGATGCTCAGGGAAATGGAGTCGCAAAACGGGTTGACGCGCGTCATCACGCTCAAGGCATCCGTGTCTGTCCCCGGGGCTCTGGAGGGAGAGGCTGTTCGCGCGTGGCTACCCGTTGCCGCCGCCTGTCGTCAACAGTCTCATATCGAGGTTCTCGATATGACGTCGGGGGGTACCGTTGCCTCTGAAAACGTTTCGGCTCGTACTGCCTCTTGGACGTCTTCGACGGAACATTCATTCTCGGTGACCTATCGCTATCACATCGATGCCGCCTATTGCGATATCTATGGTGGCGCGCTCCCATCGCATACGTGCATGGACACGCCACTGCCCGAGGACACTTCCGAGGACCGTCCGCACATTGCGTTTACGCCGTACCTGCGACAGTTGACGGAGCGTGTTGTTGACGGGCTCGAGGATCCGCTCGATCGCGCTCGTGCTATCTATGATTACCTGACACAGCATATCGACTATCGCTATCAGCCACCGTACCTGCTTTTGGGATCTATTGCCGACGACTGTGCGCATTCGCTCCGCGGCGATTGCGGCGTTATGGCGCTCACTTTTATCACCATGTGCCGCATCGCGGGGGTGCCTGCTCGTTGGCAGAGCGGCCTATATGTTGCGCCCGATTCGGTGGGACCGCACGACTGGGCCGAGTTCTACACACCCCAGACCGGTTGGCTTAACGCCGACGTATCGTTTGGTTCCTCGGCACGCAGGATGGGGGAGGAGTGGCGCCGTCGTCACTACTTTGGCAATCTCGATCCGTGGCGTATGGTGGCCAACGATCGATTCCAGGCTGAGTTTGTGCCTGCTTTCGATGGCATGCGCGAGGACCCCTATGACAACCAGATGGGCGAGGCCTCGGTTGACGGACGTGAATGTCGTAAGCGGGAGATGTTGCGCAAGGTTGAGCTTATCGAAATGCTCGAAGTACCATTTTCGGACTAATCAACAGAAAGCTGTGATAAACTAACTCACGCATTACGTGCCCGAGTGGCGGAATTGGCAGACGCAGTGGACTCAAAATCCACCGTTGGCAACAACGTGCGAGTTCGAGTCTCGCCTCGGGCACCATACATGCAAGTGGGCGTTCAAGGGGGTCAAGGCCCCCTTTTTCGTGCCGAACTCGCGTGAGCGCGCGGAGCGTTAAGTAAACAGGCCTGTGGCCTGTTTGTAGCGGAGCGTGGTGAGGGCGCCATGCGCCCGAAGCCCGGGGCTTCGCGAAGCGAAGGCCCTTCGAGTCTCGCCTCGGGCACCATACATGCACCTGCGCTTTGAGGGGGTTGTGGCCCCCTTTTTCGTGTACGTAATGTGATAATGCGCTGTACGTGTTATTATTCGCAAGGCATTGTTCCCACAATGCCCTAAAGAGGAACCCGAGGGCTCCCACCTTTTGGCGCCAATGAGCAGCTGACTGGTCATACAACTTAGATTCCCTTCCTCAAATCGAGGAAGTCTATGTGTATGACCTGGTTGCTGAGAAGCGCCGGGTTTTTTTTATGAATGGAGGTAGGGAAAATAGCTAAGTCTGATGACACCCGCATCAACGACGAGATTACTGCATCTTCGTGCCGTTTGATTGGCGTCGATGGCTCTCAGCTCGGCCTGTTCGCCATCCGCGATGCCCAGCGCGTCGCCGACGATCAGGGTCTCGACCTGGTCGAGATCGCTCCCAACGCGGAGCCGCCGGTCTGCAAGGTCATGGACTACGGTAAGTTCAAGTACCAGCAGGCCATGAAGGCCAAGGCTGCTCGTAAGAACCAGTCCAAGGTCGAGGTCAAGGAAATGAAGTTCCGACCCAAGATCGACGTTGGCGACTACGAGACCAAGAAGGGCCACGTTCTGCGTTTCCTCAAGAAGGGCGCACGCGTTAAGATCACCATCATGTTCCGCGGCCGTGAGATGGCTCACCCGGAGCAGGGCCTTAACGTTCTCGAGCGTCTCGCCGAGGATCTCAAGCCTTACGCTACGGTCGAGTCCAAGCCTAAGATGGAAGGCCGTAACATGCTTATGCTGCTCGCCCCGATTAAGGGCGCCTTCGATGAGGATAAAGCGGCAAGCGATACCAAGTAACTAGTGTTCTGTAACCGATTAAGGAGTATTTCATGCCTAAGATGAAGTCCCACAGCGGCACCAAGAAGCGTTTCCGCAAGACTGGTACCGGCAAGCTTATGCGCGCCAAGGCTTTCAAGAGCCACATCCTGAGCAAGAAGTCCACCAAGCGTAAGCGTGGCTTCCGTCAGGAGACCGAGATCGCCGCTGCCGACCGCAAGGTCATCAAGTCGCGTCTCGCCTAAGTTCGCGTTCCCGTTTTTCGTTTTACCGTCTAGGAGTTGATAGAACATGGCACGTATTAAGCGCGCTGTTGCCGCCAAGAAGAAGCGCCGTACCGTTATGCACCGTGCGAAGGGTTACTACGGTGCCGCTTCGCGTACTTACAAGCATGCTAAAGAGCAGGTCCAGCACTCCCTGCAGTATCAGTATCGTGATCGCCGCAACAAGAAGCGCGAGATCCGTTCTCTTTGGATCACTCGTATCAACGCTGCTGCTCGCCTGAACGACATCTCTTACTCTCAGTTCATGCACGGCCTGAAGGTTGCCGGCATCGAGCTCGACCGCAAGGTCCTGGCTCAAATGGCTTACGAGGACATCGAGTCCTTCAACGAGCTGGCTACCATCGCCAAGAAGGCTCTCGAGGCCTAATAGATTCTCTTGAATCGCTAGGGGAGTGTCGCGTTGTGCGCGGCGCTCCCTCTTTTTATCTGAAGCGCGGTTTACATTGCTAAAAGCGCGGGTAGATAAACACTTACAGGTGACCGATCTCTATATATTCCTGAACCAAAGGGTCATCATCTGATACGTGCAGTATTTCTGCACCAGCCTTTCTATGACTTATATAGGAAGCAATATATTGTGTAGGACTTGTGAAGAGTGGAATTGACGTCCCACAGGGCTTCGCGGTCTGGCAATATATCTCCTTGCCGCGCGGCCCGGTGCAACCGGATCAGCCGCGGGGCGTGCACCTTGAGAACCGGATACTGCGAGGATGGACACTTACTTCAGTGTCGCATCCGGGCAGACATCGAACCATTTGAAATG
>JAXJCX010000107.1:0-12937 GCA_036302225.1 Collinsella sp. | reverse complement strand
GGCGAGTGTTATGATAGACGGGTTCTTTTGTCTATCTAGGAGGCTTTGCCTGATGGAGATCACCAAGGATATCCGCTACATCGGTGTCGACGATCACGACATTGACCTGTTCGAGGGCCAGTACGACGTGTCCGAGAACGGCATGGCATACAACAGCTATGTTATCTTGGGCGATAAAATCGCTGTCGCCGATTCGGTTGACGCTGGCTTTGTCGACGAATGGCTCGGCAACCTCGAGGCCGCGCTCGATGGCCGTACGCCCGACTACCTGGTCGTCCATCACATGGAGCCCGATCACTCCGCCGGTATCGCCGCCTTTATGGAGCGCTATCCCCAGGCGCAGATTGTGGCTAGCATGGGTGCTTTCCGCATGATGGTCAACTACTTTGGCACCGACTTCTCCGAGCGCAAGATGGTCGTCAAAGATGGCGACGTGCTCGACCTGGGCGGCCACAGCCTAACCTTTGTCGGTGCCCCCAATGTTCACTGGCCCGAGGTGTTGTTCTCCTACGAGGCCACCGACAAGGTGCTCTTTAGTGCCGACGGCTTTGGCAAGTTTGGCGCCAACGACATCGAGGATCCCGAGGGCTGGGCTTGCGAAGCGCGCCGTTACTACTTTGGCATCGTGGGCAAGTTCGGCAAGTTTGTGCAGGCCGTGCTCAAGAAGGCCGCCAATCTGGACATCCAGATCATTTGCCCGCTTCACGGCCCCGTGCTGACCGAGAACCTGGGCTATTACCTCGACACCTACAACACCTGGTCGAGCTATCAGCCCGAGGACGAGGGCATCACGATTGCCTATGCGAGTGTGTATGGGCATCTGAAGGCTGCCGTTGAAGAGCTCGCATCTGCGCTCGAGGCCCGCGGCCAGAAGGTTTCCGTCTTTGACCTGGCTCGCGACGATATGGCCGAGGCTGTTGAGGATGCGTTCCGCTATGACCGTCTGGTGCTCGCCTCTATCACCTATCAGGGCGAGATCTTCCCGTTCATGAGCACCTTTATCCACACGCTCGCCGAGCATGCCTACCAGAACCGCACCGTGGCGCTCGTCGAGGCCGGCTCCTGGGCGCCCACCGCTGCCAAGGTTATGACTAAGGAGCTCGAGGGTATGAAGGACATCACCCTGGCGCAGAACAAGGTGACTGTGCTGGGGTCGCTCAACGACGCCTCGCGCGCTCAGATCGAGGCCCTCGCCGACGAGCTTTCCAAGTAGCGATATTTCGCTTTTAACGCTCAACCACCACAAAGGGGACAGGCACCTTTGTGGTGGTTTTTGTTTAAGCGCCAGCGATGAGGAGATTTGGGCGGGCGTCGTCGACGATCTCGGCGATTGAGGTGGCAACGGCATGATCGGGGTCACGGTCCATCACGATGGTGTCGACATCTGCCAGCTCGGCAAAGCGGTACATGCCGCGTCCGTTAACCTTGCTGGCGTCCATGAGGGCGACGCTTTGATGGGCTGCGGCGATCATAGCCGTTTTGGTCTCGGCCATTTGGGGAAAGTCGGTCGTAAAGCCGCAGCGGGGGACAAAAGCGCCGGGGCACATGACGGCCAGATCGGCGTGGACCATTTGGAGCGCCTGCATGGTAAGTGGACCGTACAGATAGCGATGACCTTTGCGCAGTGCCCCACCCAGCATGACGACATCGACCGAGGGCATGCTCTCGTCGATGTAATCGGCGATGGTAATGTCGGCCGTGATGACGGTGATGCCGTCGCGCTGATCGAGGAGCCGGACGAACTCGAGCGCCGTGGTGCCCGAGTCGACAAGCAGCGTGTCGCCATTGCCGACGAGCTCGATGGCGCTTTGCGCGATGGCCTGCTTGGCGGCGACATTGACGTTGATGCGGCGATCCTGGGTGGATACGGTCAGTCGCTTCTGGAGAGACACGGCGCCACCATGCGTGCGGCGCAACTTGCCGGACTCGGCGAGTGAGTCCAGGTCGGCGCGAGCGGTGACAGAGGATACGCCAAAGGTCTGGGCGATTTCTGCCACCTGCACCGAGGCGTTATGCTCGAGCATCTCCATGATGGCGGCACGACGCTCATCGGCGAAGGCTCGGGTTGTCGCATGGGCCATAGCTGCTCCATTCTCGGCTAAATTTGTAGGAATTGTGTTGAGTCTATTTTCGTTCATTTTCTTTTTGAGTAAGAAAACGCCTTTCGATTACTTATCTTTTCTATAAAAGAAAGACGCTGAACGCCCAAAATTCAATATCGAATACGCCCACTCGGCTCCAATTCCTTCCGTTTACTTTTCAAAAACGACTGTATTGACCTGCATGGGCTCAATATCTCGCACATGCAAAGCCGCTGAATTTCATACAATGGACGCAGTAAAACGCAAGGTAAAACGCCTTGTGAACAACTACGCCCGATGTCCAGATGCGGGCGAGGGAGAGGAGCAAACGCTCATGGCACTTGTTACCACCGAAAAGATGCTCAAGGACGCTCAGGCCGGCCACTACGCCGTCGGCGCGTTCAACGTCGAGAACCTCGAGTTTGTTATGGCCGTTCTGGCCGCTGCCGAGGAGACCAAGTCCCCCGTCATCATGCAGACTACCCCGGGCACCATTAAGACCGCTGGCCTGGACTACTTCTACGGCATGGTTAAGGCTGCCGCCGAGCGCGCTTCCGTGCCCGTCGCTCTGCACCTCGATCACGGCGATGGCTATGACCGCTGCATGCAGGCTTTCCGCACTGGCTACACCTCTGTCATGATCGACGGCTCGCACGAGTCCTTCGAGGACAACATCGCCCTGACCAAGTCCGTCGCCGACGCTGGCCGCGCTATGGGCGTGCCCGTCGAGGCTGAGCTCGGTAAGGTTGGCGGCAAGGAGGACGACGGTCCCGCGGTTGAGGGCGAGAGCCCTTACACCGATCCTGCCGAGGCCAAGGAGTTCGTCGAGCGCACTGGCTGCACCTCGCTGGCTATTGGCGTTGGCACCAGCCACGGCGTGTACACGAGCGATCCGCACATCGAGCAGTCCGTGATCAAGGCCATCCGCGACGCCGTCGACGTGCCGCTGGTTCTGCACGGCACCTCCGGTGTGCCCGATGAGCAGGTTGCCGAGGCTGTGAAGAACGGCATCTGCAAGGTTAACTACGCTACCGAGCTGCGTCAGGCCTACACCAAGGGCTTCATGGCCTACATGGCCGAGAACCCCGCCTGCTTCGATCCCAAGAAGCCGGCCAAGGAGGGCATGCGCGAGATCACCGAGCTGGTTAAGATCCGCATGACCAACCTCAACTCCGTGGGCAAAGCAGAGTAACAGCAAGGGTACTCTGACTCGCTACATATCCCGGGGAGGGACGAGGGCTTAGTTCCCCAATCGTCCTCGGGCATGCAAAAAGCCTCGCTGCGCACTTCGTGCGGCGAGGCTTTTTGCCCCCTGCGGAAAGATTGGGGAACTAAGCCCTCGTCCCTCCCAGGTTGACCTACTCGAGGTCGTCGCCCTTGTGGCGTTGGGACTGAAAGGGTGGGACGCGTGGGTTATTTGGTTGTTAGGGTTAACAGGTCGTTGGGGGTTTCGAGGTTGTAGGTGGCATTTGGGATGTCTTGGTGTTGATCCCCATGCCGCTCTGGCAAAACTGACCCCTGCCGAAGTTGCGCATTGTTCGTCGTAGACGGTGTCGCCAACGTAGACGACGTTGCCAGGATTCGCGCCCGTACGCCGGAGATATTCGAGCATGGGAGCGGGTGCGGGTTTATGTTCGGTTGTGTCTTCGACAAGGATGATGTGCTCAAAATACTTATCGAAGCCAAGGGGTGCAATTTCTTCTGCGTATTCGTCGCGCGCACGTGAGGAGACGATGCCAAGTTTGCAGCCGTTGTCGGCGAGTGTTGCGATGACTTCAAGCAAACCTGGAAACACGCTGATGGTGCTTTTAAAGCTGGCGGCAACTTGGCACCAGCGATCCAACGTTGCCTGCGAGTAGATCCCAAGTTTCTCAAGGGCATCCTTGCCGGGTATGCCGAGGGCAAAATCAAGCTCGTGTCGGGGGAGCGTTTTGCTGGTCTCTTCTTGGACAATCTGGACAAGCGATGACAGAACGCTTTCTTCTGTATCTGCCAATGTCCCATCAACGTCAAATACGATATGGTCAAAGTGCTTCATATGATTGCTCCTCTCTGTTGTTTGCCTGCAAGTTTGATGCGGTGACAGAAGAAGGGCTAGCGGGATTTCTGCCTAGTACTATCGAGATTCTGCCTCGCTCCTCGATAGTTCGAAGGAGTGCATCCCATTTGTTCTTTAAATACCTGGCCAAGATGGCTTGCTGTCGCAAAGCCGCATTGGCGCGCGACTGTCTGGACCGTTCGCGTAGTGTGTGCCAAAAGTTCGCAAGCACGGTTTACGCGGTATGCGCGCAGATATGCCGCCGGGGTCGTTCCTGCACAAGTTTCGATAATGCGGTAACACTCTCTTTCGCTTACGCCGGCTGCAGATGCCATCTGGGGCACATCTATAGCGGCTGCATAGTTTGCGCGGATAAAGTCCAGGATTGCCTTGAACTGTACGTCGCGGCCGGTCATCCAAGAGGCGCCGTCGGAGGAAAAGAGCGGTTCGGCCTTGGCGTAAATCTGAATCCAGAGCTCTGACAAGTTATTTCGAAGCGCCATCTCGTTCTGCGGCCGTTGAAGGTCGTGGCTAAAGGAGCTCTTCAGCAAATCGATAAAGGGCATATCGTCGGGGTTGGTGGGCGACCATTTGAGCACATCGACGCCTCGACATTGCAGCAAGGGATTGATATAGCGCTTTTGAAGGCGTCCCGCGGGATCGCCGAGCATCGACGGCTGAAAGATATGCAACATTTGAATGGCTGGTGCCGAATTGGCTGATTGCAGCGTGCTGTGCAAAACGCCGCCGTTGATAAAGCCGGCGGACCCTTCCTCAAAGCGTACGTGCTCATGAGCCGCGCGCGTTCGATAGTCAATCGCTCCCTGCTCCATGTAGAAAAGCTCAACCTCGGAATGCCAGTGCCAGGGGACGGAATTGTCCGGATAGCGAGCGAATTCTGCGCGTTCGGCAATATAGGGCCAGTCTTCAACGGTCTCGGGGAACGCTTCCTCGCGTCCTCCGCGGTGCAATTCTATGTGATCCATGTTTCGCATGGCATCAGTATAAAGCGCGATGGGCTTAGATTGCTCTTGCCTGTTCGGGGAACGCCTTGTCTAGGGATGCTTGGAGCTTTTCGAACGATGCTCGCAGGTTGAGGCTCTGGTCGGTTGAGCGTTTGGATTTTGTGGTGGGGGAGTCGAGGAGACCGTTTCTCTGTGTCGGGGGGAAGGAGAAAAGGTCTGCATGTTTTAGGGATGGCTGCCGTGCTACGGCATTGGAAGAATGCATGCTTATGCGGCCTCCTCGATGTCCACCAAAAGGTTGCGCATGGGGTGTGCTGCTAGGTCCCGTGCGCTGGCAGTATTATGCCGCGGCTGCTGCAAAGAAGCGCTAAAGAAAGGCTTAACCTGGTTTGGTTTTACGATGAAACTGCAGGTCAGAAGTATCGAGTAACACTCTTGAAAGGTTTTGAGCTTAAGGGCTTTCTAAGGTTTGTGGTGCGGATGTGGCTCGCCTGTGCGGGGCGTGTGGATGGCTCGTTTCTAGCGCTGCGGCTCTGCGGCGCGCACCTGCTCGATGACTTTTTCCATCGTGGCGTCGATGCGGTCTTTTTTGAGCTCGCATTCCCAGATGGTTATGGGTGTCCAGCCCATTTGGGTAAGCGCGGAGATGGCGGCTCGGTCGCGCTCGACGTTGCGACGGAACTTTGCCTCCCAAAATTCAACATTGCGCTTGGGCTGGCTCGGGTTGCACTTGGGGCAGCGATGCCAAAAGCAGCCGTTGACGAAGATGGCGATCTTGCGCCCGGGAAAGGCGATGTCGGGCTTTCCGGGCACCTTCCATTCCAGACGGTATCCCGTAAGGCCTGCGGCGCGCAGGCGCTGGCGAACGAGCAGCTCGGGTTTGGTGTTCGCACGCTTGTTGCCCTTCATGGATTTTTTGATGGCGGCGCGACGGCGCACGAGCTCACGCTCGTCGGCGGAGAGGTCCGAGGTGTCGATGCCGTCCAGCAGGCCGGGCTTGGGGCGCTTTTTGCTGCGGCGCTTAGGTGCGCGCTTGGGCTTGGCGACGGGGCGTTCGGTCGTGGTGGCCTCGGCGTCGTTGGCAGTGCTGTTGGCCTCAAGCCGATCTTCCTTCAGCTCAATCAGGGCATCGATAAGCCCCTTGTCGGCGGGCATCCATTCCACCGTGGCAAGCGAGGTGCGCGGAATCCAGCGGATATCGAGCTGGCGGTCGTGCTTCTGAGGCTCATCGGATTCATCGGCGAGCGAGCAGTAGTAGCACTCCATCGAGAGATGAAAATCGGGGTAGTCGTACTCAACGGTATAGAAATCACGCAGGTTGGTGACTTTGACCTGCAGCTCTTCCATGAGCTCGCGGCGTACGGCGTCCTCGGGCGTCTCGCCGCGCATGAGCTTGCCACCGGGGAACTCCCAAAGTCCCTGCATGTCGCCATAGCCGCGCTGCACGGCAAGCAGCTCGTCAGATCCTTCCTTGCGGATGATCCCAACGGCAACATGAACAGTCTTCAACAGGAGTCCTCTCTCAATATCAAGACGTGGCAGGCTAGCTACCCGTGCCTTACACAACGGTAAGGCAAGCGTAAGCCATATCGATGGTAGCCGACTCGTCTTCTTGCGACTATAGATGCCGTAGACTAATTGCAAGAAAGGACTCGGTATGCAAACCACGCACATGGCGACCCCGGTACTGGAGGTCGCGCATCTCGAAAAGGTATACGGAGCGTTAGGCAACGTGACCCGCACGCTCAACGACGTCAGCTTTACCGTCAACCGCGGCGAATTTGTTGGCATCATGGGCGCTTCGGGCTCGGGCAAGTCGACGCTGCTCAACTGCGTGTCGACCATCGATAGCGCCACGAGCGGCACCATTCGCATCAACGGGCAGGACGTTACGCGCATGAAGCAGGCCAAGCTCTCGCAGTTCCGCCGCGAGGAGCTCGGCTTTATCTTCCAGGACTCCAACCTGCTCGATACGCTCACGGCACGCGAGAACATCGCCCTGCCGCTCACCATCGCCCGCACAAACTCGGCAGAGATCTCGACCCGCGTGCAGGATGTGGCAGCGCGCCTGTCCATCAGCCAGGTGCTCGACAAGTATCCCTACCAGATGTCCGGCGGTCAGCAGCAGCGCGTTGCCGCGGCTCGCGCGCTCGTCACCGATCCCACCATGATCATGGCCGACGAGCCCACCGGCGCCCTCGATTCCAAGAGCGCTCGCCTGCTGCTTGAGAGCCTGGAGGCCCTCAATCGCCGCCTACGCGCCACCGTGCTCATGGTCACGCACGACAGCTTTGCCGCCAGCTACACGAGCCGCGTGCTGTTTATTCGCGACGGCAAGATCTTCACCGAGCTGCGCCGCGGCGACACCGACCGTCGCGAGTTCTTCGACCGCATTATGGAGGTCGTTGCCATGATGGGCGGTGAGGGCTCCGATGCTCTGTAAACTCGCTTGGGGCAACGTCCGCCGCGCCGGCCGCGACTACCTCGTCTACCTTTTGACGCTCACCCTGGGCGTCACGGTCTTCTATGCCTTTAACACCATCTCGATGCAAGTCGACATCGCCGGCATCGATGAAAAGGGCTTGGCGCAGGTTATGGGCAGCATGCTCGGCGACCTGACGTACTTTTTGGCCGGTGTCATGGCCTTTTTGATGGTGTATGCCAATAACTTCATCATGAAACGCCGCAAGAAGGAGTTTGGCCTGTACCAGGTGCTCGGCATGGGGCGCGGGCGCGTCGCCACGATCATGGCGCTCGAGACGGTGATTGTCTCGGTCGGCGCCTTTGTCGCCGGCATTGTGCTGGGTGTGGGACTCTCCCAGCTCATGACGTTCTTTACGGCCTCGCTCTTTAAGACGCAGATCGCCAATTTCCACTTCTTTTTCTCGGTGCATGCGTTCAACCTGACCCTTGTCTGCATGCTCGTGATGTTTGTGCTCACGCTACTGCTGAACCTTCGCGCCGTGCGTCGTACCAAACTTATCGAGCTTATGGGTGCCGAGCGTCGCAACGAGAGCATCAAGACACGCAACCCCTGGATTGCGATTGCCATCTTTGCCGTGGGCGTGGCGCTTGTGGGCGTGGCCTATTACCGTCTGCTACGTGATGGGTTCCCGCTAAACGCGACGGACAGCAAGCTGCAAGAGGCCATGAACCAGTTTGGTATTACGACCGCTATGGTTACCGTGGGCACCTTTGCCCTGTTCTGGGGACTCTCGGGCATGCTCATCAAGCTGCTGCAGAGCCTGCGCGGCGTGTATTGGCGCGGCCTCAACATGTTTACCGTGCGCCAGCTTGCGGCCAAGGTCAACACGGTGTGCTTTTCGATGGGCGTCATCGCGATGCTCCTGTTTTTGGCCATCACCTCGGTGACGTGCGGTATGTCGATTGCCAACGTGATGAACGAGAACCTGGAGCGCTATAACCCTGTTGACGTGTCTCAGACGTATGTCTATTACACGCCCGATACGCTTGACTACTACAAAGAGTACATCAATCCGTCTGAAGCCGATCGCATGGTGCTGGCCGATACAACGGTCGATTTGTACCCCGCATGGCACGGCGATCCATGGCACGGCGATCGTATCGATTCCGATAACGTTGCGGACGGCATTAAGGGCAAGTCGGCGGACAACAACGACGAGACCGGTAAGAAGGTCAATATCGCCGATGTTGCCGGTGAGCATGTGCAGATCGATTCGTATCTGAGTTACCCGGTTGGCGGCTCGAATCCTTCGGTGACCCCAAGTGAGATGTGCAAGATCATGGGCGAAAAGCTTCCCAAGGCGTTCGGGGGTAGCAATGCCGATGCGATGGGTCTGTTTGTGACGCCGGCGAGCCAGTACAACAAACTGCGCCAGATGATGGGCGAGGAGCCGGTGCACATCGGTCACGACCAGTATCTGCTCACGTGTGATATGGGCGGCGAGCTGGTCGACCTGTACACCAAATACATGGCCGGCGGCCATACCCTCACCTTGGGCGGGCATACACTCAAGCCCGCAGCCGATAAGTCGGACGAAGATACGGCGGCCATCGCCAACTCGGCGATGGGCAGTAATCCGGGTACCGTCGTCGTTGCCGACGAGCTGTTGTCCCAACTTAATCTGCAGCCGTATTCCAGTAGCCTGCTCGTTAACTACAAACAGGGGATGGATACGACCGAGGCAGACGAGAGTATTAAATACACTGTGCTCGACAATCTGCTCGTTGACGGCAAGGAGCCGGGGTCGTGGGGAACCTTCATCACACGCTCCGAGATGTACACGCAAGCAGCGCAAATGAACGGTCTTATTAGCTACCTAGCCATCTACATCGGCTTTGTATTGGTTGTTGCATGTGCGGCGATTCTATCGATCCAGCAGCTCTCCAACGTGGCCGACGGCAGCCGCAGCTATCGTGTGCTGGCACAGATCGGCTGCGACGACCGCCAGATTCGCCATTCGGTGATGGCGCAACAAGCGGTGTTCTTCCTGTTCCCGCTGGCAGTGGGCCTGGCGCACTCCTTTGTGGCACTTAAGGTGATTATCGAGTTGGTGAGCATATTCGGAAATATGAGCATCGGCGGCACCGTGGGCCTCACCTGTGCGATCTTCCTGGCAGCCTATGGTGGCTACTTCCTGGTGACGTACCTCATGAGCGCCGGCATGGTACAAGCTGCCATCGCCACCCGCTACAGCGAGTAGCAAGCTGGTAAAACCGTCGCAAAATCAGAGGCGTATGACCGCCGCGAAGGGACCAGGGGCCCTTTCGCGGCGGTTTTTTGCCTATCCGGTGCGTCTCGGATGCAAGTGAGTAGACTTTTTTGAACTTGCCGAGCACATCGCGACAAATGATCGGTAAAACCGCAGGTCAGAGCTGTGGCGTTTTAGGGCGTGCTTGGCCTCCTGCAAAAAGCCTACTCACTTGCTTTTTCTGCTAGAAGACCGCCGCGAAGGGAGGCAACTCCCCCGCGGCGGTTGACGTTTGCCCAGATAAAACCTGCCAAAATAAACCTGTCCCTTTTTGGTAGGTAGGTTCAGCTGAACGGCGGGCCGTGCGGCTTGGGCGTGCGGGCCCACAATCTGGGGAAACGGACCAGATTGGGGGCTTGTATGATCGATTCGAAGGGAAACGTGCGACCCGAGGGCATGTTTAACAGGGCGCATCTGGCTCCCGAAGCCCAGCGTGCATACGATACGCTGCTCGAGTGCGTGCTCAACGGGCAGAAGGGCTGCGAGGTCTCGGCGCACGCGGGCATGGATACGGTCAAGGCGTTGGTAGAGCTTATGCGCTGCGACTGTCCCGAGCTCATCCATCTCCTGGGCGGTATGCACTACTGCCGCCATGGCGAAAAGGTCCTGCTTGTACCAAATTACGCCAAAGGATACAAGCAGTCGGTCACCAGGCTCTATACAAATCTCGCTAAGATGGAGCGTGCGGCTGCGCCGATTCTGAGCGCGGCACCGGCGGGCGCATCGGCCTTCGACCGGGTCTTGGCAATCCACGATGTCTATCTTGCACGGTATCGATTCCAGAACGGTCGCCCGTATTCGCATTCGGCAGACGGTCCGCTGCTCAAACGTCGTGCCGTGTGCGAGGGGTGGGCGAAAGGCTTTAAGTATCTGCTGGACCGCGCAGGCATCGACTGCGTCTATGCTTGGGGTCGCCGCCTCGCGAGTGATCCAACAGGGCATGCCTGGTGCGTCGTGAACCTGGGAGAGCGCGGCCGCCCGGCATGGTACATCATCGACCCCACACGCGATGGACGGGACGGAATGCTGCCCATGCACAGCGCTTTTGGCATGAGCGAGGCGGCATATGACTACGCTACCGAGCGCTCATCGGGGCAATGGGTTCCGGTTGCCCCGCGTGACCTGGGTTTTTATGGACTCACGGGGCGATTTGTGGCAACCGTTGACGACGCCGTTCCCATTGCGCGCAGTGCGGGATTTCCCCGGCGAGGAATCGAGATCCAGCTCCCCATGTTTCCAGATGAGAAGAGCTTCGATGGGGCACACTCGGCCGTGTGCGATCGTCTGACGTCGACGTTTGCCTGTGGTGTCGAGTGTTGCATTGACCGTTCGCGTCGTGTGATTCGGATTGATGCGCTAAGGGCTCGTCGAACATGGGGCGCAGCCGGCTAGGGGCTAGAGCAGCCAAGAGGACAGATCGTCCATATGCTCCTGGAAGAAAGTATTCGCCCCGGCGGCGTCGATCACGCGCTGGCGTTGCTCTTCGAAGCGGCCTTCGCGAATTGACCCATTTACCGCGACGTGGCCGCTCTGCTCGTCTGCTCCATCGCAGCGCAAGAACCAAATGCGGGCTCGTTCGTCCCCGCGCTCGTCGGCAAGATAGAACGTTATCTGGTCAAACGGCGTTCTGTCAAAATCCATGGCGTTGTAGAGTGCCTCGACGGTATCGATGGCCTCCTGCGCAAAGGCATCGTCGACGGTAAGGTCGAGCGATACCAAGAGTTCCGTATCGTCATTGGGGTTCGTGCCAACCGTGGCCGAGGGGAGCGCGGCCTTGATGGCGTCGCGCGCCTCGTCGACTTCGGCATCGAGCGCCCCTGGGGCGCCCGAAAGAGCAAGGTCCATACGACCGCAGTAGCCGACGTGCATGAAGGGCAGGTCGGTGGCGGCGACAGCAGCTACTAGGTCTGCCAGATATTCGTTTGAGGTATCGAGCGATTTGCCCGTGGCGCACGAAATGTCAAAGGTGAGCTGCGTCGAGGCGGCATCTACCCACGTGCGCATGATGGGGGTGCCCCCCACACCGAGGTAAACCCAGGCGCCGCCAGCATCGGCGGCAGCCTGTGTAACTGCACCCATCTCCGATTCGCCGTTGACGTTGCCGTCGCTTACCTGCACTGCCTTTGTGCCCGTCGAGGTGCTGACGGCTTCGACAACCGGCGATCTGAGTGCGTGTTTTAGTAAACCGCAGGAGACTTCGATAGAGGGGCTGGCGCAGATAAGGTCTGCTGCCGCCTCGCCCAGGTCGAGCCCCTGGACCTGCGCGACGATATCTTTGCCGTCGCTGGAGTCGCCGAGTGCATAGGGGACGCCAAAGGTATCCAGGCGTGTTGCGAGGGTCTCAAGGGCATCGATGCGCTCTCCGCGAGAAAGCGTGTCAGAGTTCGCAAAGGAAACAAGGGTGCCGCCGTCCTCGAGGGCACTTTGTTTGACCTGGTTGTCGCCCGTTACATCGTCGTCGATCCACGTGGCCTGCGGCACCAGGTTGCCGCGGAAGCTCGTGCGGTAACTCTCGGAACGCAGTGCTTCGGCAAGCACCTCACAGAGGTTCTGGGATGGTGCGAGACTATTGGCCGTAAAGGCGTAACGGCCCTTGCCGAGCGGTACGGTCGAGACCGTGTTCCACGAATATCCGCCGATGTCGAAGGCAAGCACGCCTTGGTCGAGCCAATCGCCGCAGCTCTCCTTGAGCCGCTTTTTCGCGCCGTCGGTCAGGGTGAGCTCAAGATAGGCATAGCGATTGGGGTCGGCGCAGGCATCGGGCTCCAGGCCGTCGACCTTGCCCATCTTGACTGCGATGTCTTTGATTTCCGTTCGATAGATGTGTTCGTAGGATGCTAGACCGTTGCCCTCCGTATCGATGCGGGCAAGGTAGAGCTCGAGTGGGCGGGATAGCAATTCCGTCACGTCGTCGCGATACATGCTCGCCGTGTCGTTTGATCCGGACGATGAGGATGCCTGAGACGAATCGCTGTCGCCATCGCCCCCGTCAGGCTCGTCGGGAACATCGAAGGCGCCGGCGGAAAAGTCGACGCAGATGCCGTCCATGCTTTCAATGGTCGAGGCTTTGCCCAGGCCGGCAACATCTAGACGCGCCTGGACCAGCTCGACGCTTTCGCG
>JAXJCX010000106.1:0-17814 GCA_036302225.1 Collinsella sp. | reverse complement strand
GAATGCCGTGGCCCCAAAGCGCGCCCGCATCGACGCTTCGCCTGCGCTAAACTGGAAGGCACGTACGCGATTACGAGAGGAGCCCGCATGGAGGCTTACAAGCAAGAGTTCATCAAGTTTATGGTCGAGTCCGACGTCCTTAAGTTCGGCAGCTTTACGCTCAAGAGCGGCCGTCAGTCCCCGTTCTTTATGAACGCCGGCGCTTACGTGACGGGCTATCAGCTCAAGAAGCTGGGCGAGTATTACGCCCAGGCCATCCACGATAACTTTGGCGACGACTTTGATGTGCTGTTTGGACCGGCCTACAAGGGTATTCCGCTGGCCGTCGTGACCGCAATTGCCTACCACGAGCTGTACGGCAAGGAGGTCAAGTACTGCTGCGACCGCAAGGAGGCCAAGGACCACGGTGCCGATAAGGGCAACCTGCTGGGTTATGAGCCCAAGGACGGCGACCGTGTGGTCATGGTCGAGGACGTTACCACCAGCGGCAAGTCCATCGACGAGACCTATCCCAAGGTCAAGGCTGCTGCCGACGTCGAAATCAAGGGCCTCATCGTGTCCCTCAACCGCATGGAGGTCGGCAAGGGCGGCGTGACTACCGCGCAGAAGGAGATCGAGGCCAAGTACGGCTTCCCTGTCGCGAGCATCGTTTCCATGGCCGAGGTCGTCGAGACCCTCTACAACCACGAGATCGACGGCAAGGTTGTCATCGACGACGAGCTCAAGACCGCCATCGACGCCTACTACGAGCAGTACGGAGCTCAGGAGTAGTTACGGCGTTTTACCAAACGTCGTAACCGACCGACGCTGCGCGCCGCCCAGGGCGACAATTTGTCATTCAAAAGGCGAGGCATGACCAGAAGGCCAATGCCTCGCCTTTTTCATGCCAACTTGTTCGCCCTGGGCGGCGCTCGCTGTCCGTCCTCTACCCGCGGTGTTGTCTTGCTCCGGATGGGTAGTCATTGGGGACGTTCTTAAATGACTAGTCGTGAATGAGCGTGGATAATCTCCCGTTTTTGGCTCGGTGACGGCCTCAAAGTGGGAGATTATCCACGCTCGTTAGATAAGCGTCCGAAAATCCACGCTCGTCGCTACTTGAGCCCCGGGAGGCGGGTGTAGGGGAACGAGCGCTCCAGGAATTCGGAGCAGTGGGCGTAGTCTTTGGCGAAGTAGCTGCTGTAGAGCGAATCGAGCACGTATTGCACGGCGATATGGCTGGCGAACTGCGTGATGCGATGCGTCATGCTCTCGTGGTCACTCACCGTAAGGTAGGCGGCAAAGCCAGGGTGAATGCGCGCGCAATAAGGCGTGCCGATGACGATGACCGGGACATGTCGACTGCTGAGGATCGGCAAGATGTCCTTGAGGTTGGGGGCAAGGCCGCTGTAGGAGATGACGATTGCCGCATGGTCGGGACCCGAGGCGAGTGCCGTTCGCACCTGGGCCTCGACACCGTCGTGGCACGTCGCGCTTTTACCGGCGGAGAGCAGGCGGTCGCGGAACATTCCCGCTGGATAGAGGTTGTGCGAGCCCGTGTAGATGTCGACCTGTCGGGCGTTCGCGATGAGCTTGGCGGCGTGGTCAAGCTGCGTGGGGTCGAGCAGCTCCTGCGTTTCGGCCAGCGTGGTCTGGTAGAGCCCCTCCATGCGCTCCATAACCTGCGCGGGGCTGGACGTAGCATCAAAGGGAAAGTTGATGTCCACGTTGCGCCGATTGCCCGCCTCGGTTGCCAAGCGAATAAGCTCGACCTTGAGGTCCTTGAAACCCTCGAGGTCGAGCTTTTTGCAAAAACGGTGCACGCTCGCGACCGAAACGTTGGCGCGCGCGGCAAATTCCTTAATAGAAAGCCCGCGGATGTCCTCGCCGATGGCAAGGGCTGCAATGCCGAGCTGTTGCTCGGTGGGGGTGAGGCCCTGCGCCTCGGTGATCTTGCGTTTGATATCCATGCGAACTCCCACACTCGCCAAACCTGCCAAAAGGGGACAGGTTTATTTTGGCAGGTTTTGCCCGCAAAGGGTAACGGGGCCGAGGATGCCGCTGGGGGCGACGGGCTCGGTGAGGGCGAAGATGTCGGGGACCGCATGGTCGAGCGTGTTGATGATGTCGACGGTGAGTTCGTGCGTGCCGGCAGCAAGAGGATTGATGACAAAGCGATAGGGCGGACAGATGCGTGTGCCGAGTGGGTGTCCGTCGAGCGTAAGTGTCGCGACTTCGTAGACATCTCCCAGGTCGATTGTGGCATCGGCAAGGTCGTTCGCCAGCTCAAACGACGCATGATATCGGTAGGTGCCGCAGGTGCCGGTGAACAGGTCGGCCGTAAGGTCGCCCAGGTGTTTGAGCTCTCGTGCTTCACCAAAGGCGCCATTGCTGCCGACAGGGGAGAGGGCAACGGTCCATGGGCCTTCGATGCGCAGACCGAGCGATGTATCAGCGTCGATTGCGCCGTCTCCGGGCGCATCCTCGCTGCCCGCTTCCAAAACAACGATGCAGCTCTCGAAGGGTGCGAGCTCCAACACACCGTCAAACGCAACGGGCTCGGTGCCGTTTAGCAGGTCGAGCCGCGTGCCGCAAAGGCGCTCACCTGTCGCAAGTGCAACCGTGCAGTCGATGCGCTCGCGGGGGTGCTCGTTGACGAGCATAACGTAGGTCTCGCCTGCCCGCTCGTAGCGAAGTGCGCGTAGCCAGGGCTGCGGTGTGTCAGACACAACGGTCTGTAGTCCCGCGCTTGCAAGCGCGCGGGCGACATCGGCGAGCGGCGTTGCGACGAGCCCTCCCAGCTCGACCGCGCCATCGGTATCGTAGAATGCACCGGGCACCTTGTCGACGGCGAGCACCATAACGCCTGCATCCGTCATGCGTCTCGCTGCCTTTGCCGTCTTCGCGCCAATAAACGTAGCACTGGGCATAACAAATGCCTGGTAGCGACAACTGTTAACACCAAGCAATCCATCGGCAATCGAAATCTTGTAGCGGCTCTTGTCCTCAAAAGCCTCGGCGGGCACAAAATCAAAGTCGATCTGCGCGCGCGTGAGCTCTGCCGCCACGCGCTCGATAGGCATGGCGCTACCGGCCCATTCGGCATCGGCATGGTACAGGATGGCGACGGGGCGCGTGGCACAGCCTCCCGAAAGCAGCGTTGCCGTACGGTTCATATAGCTCATGAGCTGGCCAAAGTGCGGCCACTGCGGGTTGTTGCCGTGCGCGTAAAAGTGCGGCGGGCAGTCCCAATCGGGGAAGGGTGCCATGCTAAACGCGTGCGGCGTAAACCAATTGACGCCGCGGACGAGCATGTGGTCGGCAATCCACTTCATCTCGCGCAAGCCCTCGTGCCAGCCAAAGGCGCCAAAAACCTCGGCCATGCAGCGCCCCTGCTTTTTGGGGTCGAGGCGCGCGGCTGAAGAGCCCAGTTTGGCAAGCGCGTAGGTAAAGAACTCCATGTTCCATGCGCCATGGAAGTAGCTGTAAGGGCCGTGGTCGATGCCGGGGGCGAGCTGGTTAATAACCACATCGATGCCCGCCATGTCCTGACCGGCGACAGCGCGGAAATAGTGCCCAGCGCCCTGGCCCAGGCGTGTGTGGCAGCTTTTGTCCTCAATCACATGTCCGATGTGCATGACGCCGTGCTCACGGCACCAGTCGCCGATCTGCTCGTCAAAGCAGGTGCGGTAGAGTTGCGTGGCAATGTCCATGTAGGTGTGACGGACTCGGGCGCCATCTGCCTCGCGTGTCCAAAGGCCGTGTAGCTTGGTGAGCCAGTCCTCGCCAAGTGCATTGCGCAGGCGGCTGGCAAGCTCGTCCGACCAAGGTAGTGCCATATCGCCGCGTCCAATAAAGCTGCTGGTAGAAGCATCGTCGAGAGCCGTGCCCTTCTCGTTCATAAAGCCCGGCTCATCGGTAAAGAACCCCAGGATGGTGCAGCCGAACTCGTCGCCCAGATGCTCAAACGTGGGCTCGTAGACGGCATCGATGAGCGCGCGGCACGAATCGGCGTCGACCATGTTGATGTACTCATCGCGAAAGCCGGTTTTTTGGCTGGTGACGAAGAGCTCGACGGTGGTGATGCCGGTGGGCGCGTCAAAACGCAGGCGGGCGGGGGTGCCGTCGGCCTGCTCAACGGAGAGCTCAAAGTCGAGCGGTGCGCCGGCGGCGTCGAAAGTCGCCGCACCCACAAAGCGCTCCGTGGGATCCATAAGATTGCCGAGCTTGATGACCGTGGACGGCTGGGGACCAACGACCGTAACCGTGCGATGTTTGAGCACGGTCTTCTTAAGCGCGGGGTCAACATCTTCGCCCGCAAGCGCGCCGTTGGCGTAGCCCGTGGGGAAATGGGCGTCGTCGAGCAGCCAGATCTTCAACCCCAAGCGCTTGCACTCGCCAATGATAAAACGCAGGTCAGCCCACCAGCCGTCGCGACAAAACTCGGGATGCGTGCGCGATTCAAGGCAGACTTCGCGGATGTCCGCCCCGGCAATCTGCTCTAAGTATTCGGTAATCGTCTCGCGTTCTTCGCCCTTGAGCCACAAGAACGGAAGCACATGGTTGTCATATGCCGCCATACTCACTCCTTCAAAACCTGCCAAAAAGGGACAGGTTTATTTTGGTCGGTTTTATCTGGGCAAACGTCACCCCACAGTTGCTTGGCGAAGCGCTGGGACGCGTGCCACATGCCAGAACCAACTTTCTAAACCTTTGCGAGTTCAGGGTACGTCGTCCGCGCTGCCCTGCTAATATCAAAACCACGGCAGAATATGACTAAATCAACGATGGTGGCGCTATGGATATCGCACGTTTGGACAATCTTTTGCTCGAGCTGACCGATAGCGAGCGCGCTTACTGCGCGGGCGCCCGCTATGACTGGAACGATGCATTTAGACAGGGTCAACAGGCAGATATCGATGGCAGGCATGTCCGTAAAATCGGTAACGCGGCGTACGCCCTGCACCAAGAAGGCATGCCCGAGGGTCTGTCGATTGTACGCAACTCGCGCTTTAACCCCGTGCCGGAGCATGTGCACGATTATGTCGAAATCAGCTATGTCTATCGCGGTCAAGCGCCACAGGTCGTCAACGGCGCACAGCTCACGCTTGCCCAAAACGAGGTGCTCTTGCTCGACGCGGCCTGTCCACATGCCGTGGGCGAGCTCGGCGAGCATGACATTATGCTGAGCATCGTTATCTCGCGGCCGATGTTGCACCGCAGCCTAGAGCAGAGCCTGTCGCCGTCAAGCACCGTCTCGCAGTTCCTCATTAATGCCCTCAATGACGAAACCGACCACCGCGGCCATGTGCATTTCCGCACGGGCAACAGCCGCCGCGTGCGCCGATACATGCAGGAGATACTGTGCGAGCTTCTGGAGCCGACAGCGGCGAGTCCTCAGATTGCCTCGAGGCTGTTCGAGCTGCTGCTGGTCGAGCTTATGCAAAGCTACGAGGCCGCGCTGCTGCAAACGGACGCGCCCGCACTTCCCTCGGCGCAGGTTGCGGCGGCGATGAGCTACATCGAGCGGCATGCTTGCGATTGCACACTCGACGACTTAGCCCACCACCTGCACCTGAGTCCCAACTACGCGAGCGCGCTGCTCAAGCGGCAGACGGGCCGCACGTTTATGCAGCTCGTGCAGGAGAGCCGCCTGACACGCGCGGCGGCTCTACTCGACACCGGTGCTACTGCAGAGGCCGCAGCGCGCGAGGTGGGCTATGCCAATATGAGCTTCTTCTACAAAAAATTTGCCGAGCGCTATGGCTGCACGCCGGCCGCCTACCGCCGGCGTTTGCCCAGATAAAACCTTCCAAAATAAACCTGTCCCTTTGTTGGTCGGTATCAGGAAGTGTCAGGGACGGGGCGGCGGCGGTCCGTGGGCGCGAAAAGAAGTGTCGGGTTTGGCGCGCCCGCTTCTGCCCGTCCCGTGCGCAGGCGATACTCAGCTTGTCGACCCGCGATGCAAAGGAGATACTCATGGCAAACATCAAGTTCCCCGAGGGCTTCTATTGGGGTGGCGCCACCGCCGCCAACCAGTTTGAGGGCGCTTGGAACGTGGACGGCCGCGGTCCTTCCGTCGACGACCATTTCTTGGGTGGCAGCTACAAGGAGCCGCGTCAGATCACGATCGATATCGACCCCGACCGTTTCTACCCCAACCATGACGGCATCGATTTCTACCATCACTATGAGGAGGACATCGCGCTGTTCGCCGAGATGGGCTTCAACATGTTCCGCATGTCCATCTCCTGGAGCCGTATCTTCCCCAACGGCGACGATGCTGAGCCCAACGAGGCCGGCCTCGCCTTCTACGACCGCGTCTTCGACTGCCTGCGCGCCCACAACATCGAGCCGCTCGTGACCCTCTCACACTACGAGATGCCCTATCACCTGGTCGAGAAGTACAACGGCTGGGCGAGCCGCGAGCTCATCGGCTTCTTTGAGAAGTACTGCCAAACCGTCTTCGACCGTTACCAGGACAAGGTCAAGTTCTGGCTCACCTTCAACGAGATCAACTGCGGTACTCAGGACATGGGCAACCTCTTCGAGACCAGCATGATTCAGGGCTTTGAGGGCCCGGCTTCGGCGGTTCACACCACGCCGCAGGCCCGTATGCAGGCGCTGCATCACCAGTTTGTCGCCAGCGGTCGCGTCGTGCGCTATGCCCACGAGCATTACCCGCAGTTCAAGATGGGCAACATGGACTGCTTTATCCTTTCCTATGCCGCCACGTGCGATCCGGCCGACGTGTTCGCCACGCAGCAGGAGATGAACGCCATGAACTGGTACTGCTCCGACGTGCAGGTGCGCGGAAAGTACCCGTTCTATGCCAAGCGCTTCTGGGCCGAGAACGATGTTGAGCTTGTGATGGAGGACGGCGACCTGCAGGATATCGCCGACGGCAAGGTCGACTTCTATTCCTTTAGCTATTACATGTCCGGCACCGTGGGCACCCACAAGGACCACGAGATGACCGAGGGCAACATGACCTTTGGCGGAAAGAATCCCTATCTGGAGTCCACCGACTGGGGCTGGCAGATCGACCCGCTGGGCCTGCGCATCGCCCTCAACGAGATTTATGCTCGCTACGAGATTCCGCTGATGGTGGTCGAGAACGGCATGGGCGCTTACGACGAGGTCGAGGAGGACGGCTCCATCCATGACCCGTACCGCATCGCCTACCTGCGCAGCCACATCAAAGCCATGGGCGAGGCAATCGCCGACGGCGTCGACCTGATCGCCTACACCTGGTGGGGCCCCATCGACCTGGTGTCCGCCGGCACCGGCGAGATGCGCAAGCGCTACGGCTTCATCCACGTCGATAAGTACGACGACGGCACCGGTACCTACGAGCGCCGCCGCAAGGACAGCTTCTTTGCATACCAGAAGATCATCAAGTCCAACGGCACCGAGGGCCTGGAGTAATTGAGTTCCGGCGGCCGGTCCGGCGTTCTGCCGAACGCCGGACCGGCCGCCGACTACGTGACCACCGACGTCAATGACGACGGCATCTGGAACGCCTTTGCTCGTCTGGGGCTTATCGAGGATTAATCGACAATATGAGCGCCACTGGGGAAAAGGTTTTGGGAAGGGCTTGAAAGGGCTCGCGATTCGAGTCCCCACCTTAGTATTTGAACCATTTGGCACTATAATCGCCATAGGCATGCGCATAACGTTGCGCTTAATCAAGAGGAGAAAACGTATGGGTCTGTTTGACATGTTTAAGAAGAAGGCTGAGCCCGCGGCCGCTGCTGCTCCTGCCTCCATCTCTGCTTCTGCCGGCGCCGACGTGCTGTGCTCGCCCGTCAAGGGCAAGGTCATCAAGATGGCCGACGTGCCCGATCCCGTCTTTGGCGGCGAGGTCCTGGGCAAGGGCTGCGCCGTGTGGCCCGAGGACGATCTGGTCTACGCTCCCTGCGACGGCAAGGTGACCGTCACCATGGGTCACGCCGTGGGCCTGCAGTCCGATAGCGGCATCGAGGTTCTGGTGCATGTTGGCGTCGATACCGTCAACATGAACGGCGACGGCTTCGAGGGCTTCGTCAAGGCTGACGACGTCGTGAAGGCCGGCCAGCCCATCCTCAAGATCGACCGCACCAAGATCGCTGCTGCCGGTTACAAGGACTGCGTCGTCGTGGCTGTGTCCAACACCGCTGAGTTCGCCGACGTCGAGCTTACCGTCGAGGCCGAGTCTGCCGTCGCTGCTGGTGACGCCATCGTTAAGGTCGTCCGCAAGTAGACTGCGACATCCAAAGGATGTGCAAGGGTGGTCGGGTTATCCGGCCACCTTTTTTATTACAATGCGGCGGAACGTTTTATTGCGCGTTGGGCGGACCGGTAAACCGTTCGGACGATAAATCGAGCCGACTGCGCCTTTGCTTTGCCGGGGGTGTTCGTTAGCGGCTAGTATGGCCTTATTGTTACGACGTGCACCGCGTCAGGAAGCGCGGTGCCGCTTGTTGGGAGGAATGTCATGAAGAAGAAGCTGCTGCTTGCGCCCCTGATGGCTGTTCTGGTCGCGTGCGTGGTTGTGCTTTCCGGCTGCGGAGGTCCTTCGGTTGAGGAGCTTATCACCGAGGATCTTACGACGCAGTTTGACGAGGTCAAGAACGGTGGCGACGACTTCCTCGCCGGCCTGGAAGAGGCCTCGGGCGACGAGTTCGAGCAGCTGGGCATCGATCCCAAGGAGTACGCTAAGAGCTATCTCGAGGGCTTTGACTACAAGATCGGCGACGTGACGGTCGACGAGGACAAGGGTACCGCAACTGCCGAGGTCACCATTACCTGCAAGTCCATGAACCAGATCGTTGAGGATTTTGCCACCCAGTATCAGGAGAAGGTCGCCGCGCTCGATTCGATGCCTTCCGATGACGAGCTGTACAAGATGGCCGGTCAGGTTATGGTCGATGTGACCAAGGCTGCTAAGACCAAGGACACCAAGGTCACCTTCAAGTACTCCTGCAATGACGACGGCGAGTGGTCTGCTGACGATTCCGCAACCAACGAGATGATGAATGCCATGATGAGCTAGGGAGTTGCGGCGTTTTACCAAACGCCGCAACTGCTCGACGCTGCGCGCCGCCCAGGACGACAATTTGTCATTCAAAAGGCGAGACATGACCAGAAGGTCTATGCCTCGCCTTTTTCATGCCAACTTGTTCGTCCTGGACGTCGCTCGCTGTCCGTCCTCTACCTGCGGCATTGCCATGGTAGTCATTGGGGCGGCACTTGGGGACGTTCCTTTTCTGCCGGCAGTTGGGGACACTCCTTGCACCAGCGTTGCATCGAATGCTCGGGAAAATGCGAGCCGGTATTTGGGCGAATAATGGGTCGCGGTTTCCGGATGGGGTGGGTTGCGGAAAGCGCGACCCGGAATATTGCTCTGAAACGGGATGCGGTTTCCCCGATGGGGCTCAAGCGGAAAGCGCATCCCATTCCGGAGCTCCAAAACGGGATGCGCTTTCCGTGCGGAAGAATTGTCGCAGCTACGTTAAGCGGCGGCTCCGCTACTCGCCCAGCACCAGCGCCGCGAGCTCTGCCTGGGTGTCCACCACGTAGTCGGCGCCGGCGGCCTCCAGCTCTGCGCGGCCGCGGAAGCCCCAGCTGACGCCCGCGCTCTTAAGGCCGGCGTTGTGGCCGGTCAGGATATCGACATTGGAATCGCCCACATAGAGCGTGGTTGCCGGATCGGCGCCCAGCTCCTCCATCACATGCAGCGTGACGGGTGCTTCGGGCTTGGGCGGAAACGCATCGACACGGCCCTGCACCAGCGCAAAGCGCTCAGAGCCAAAGTATTTCTCGATAAGCGGGGCTGCCGAAATATGATCCTTGTTGGTGAGCACGGCAAGCTGAACGCCCGCTGCGCGCAGACGGTCGAGCATCTCAATCGTGCCGGCGTAGGGTGAGGTGTGGTCCTCCTTGTGCTCGCCGTAATAAGCTCTAAACTCAGCAAGCGTCTGCTCAAACATGCGGCCGTCGCCCGCGTACTCGGCGGGCATAAAGCGCTCGACCAGCTTGAGCATGCCGTTTCCCACCTTGTAGCGGTACTCGTCCACGGCAAACGTGGGCCAGCCGTGCATCTCGCAGGTGTGGTTGCCGGCGGCCGCCAGGTCCTCGATCGTGTTGAGGATGGTGCCGTCCAGGTCAAAGATCACATGGGAAAAAGCTGCTGCCATGAAAGCTCCCGTCATTGGGTTTCAAAACGCACCTCATAATACTGGGCTTCCGCGTTGGGCGCGCTTGGAATCTGAACATCTCCAGGGATATCAAGCCACATCGCGCCGACCGCGCGATTCCGCCCTAGCAAATTCTCGGCAGCTGCTCTCCCACGAGCATGTCGAGGATGCGGGTCGATCCCCAGCCGGTGCGTACGCGCACGGCGGGTCGAGCGCCCTCGGCAAGCGGCAGCACGCGACCGATGATGGCGGCATTCTCGCCGTAGCGCGCGGCGCGCATAGCCGCCAGCGCGGCATCGGCCTGCTCGGCCGGCACCACGGCGACCATCTTGCCTTCGTTTGCTACCTGCAGAACGTCGTAGCCGAGCATCTCACATGCCGCCTGCACGTCGGGGCGCACGGGCACGGCATCCTCGTCGATCTTCATGGCAACGCCGCTGGCCTGGGCAAACTCGTTGAGCGTGGATGCCAGGCCACCGCGCGTGGGGTCGCGGAAGCAGCGGGTGTCGGGGGCGGCGGCGAGCACGTCGGCAATCAGATGATTGAGCGGCGCAGCGTCGCTTTCAATGTTGCTCGAAAACGCCAAGCCCTCGCGCTGGCTCATGATGGCGATGCCGTGGTCGCCCAGCGTACCCGAGACCAAGATGACATCGCCGGGCTGGCAGTTTGCACCGCTGAGCGCCACGCCCGCGGGCACCTCGCCCACGCCGGCGGTATTGATGTAGACGCCGTCGGCACCGCCGCGCTCGACCACCTTGGTGTCGCCGGTGATAATCTTCACACCTGCCTCATGTGCCGTTTCGGCCATGGTCTGTACAATCTGGCGCAGCTTGTCCATGGGATAGCCCTCTTCGAGGATAAAGCCGCACGATAGGTAGCGCACGTTGGCGCCCGAGGTCGCGACGTCGTTGACGGTTCCGCATACGGCGAGGCGGCCGATATTGCCGCCGGGGAAGAACTGCGGCGTCACCACAAAGCTGTCGGTTGACATGGCGATTCGCCCGCTTGCGGGCAGCGCGGCGACACCGGCATCGTTGCCCGCAAGCAGCTCGGGCGACCCAAAGGCATCCAGAAAGACCTCATCGATAATGCGCTTCATCATCTGGCCGCCGGAGCCGTGGCCCAGCAGGACAGTGCTATCGGTGGCAGTACGGGACATATCGAAAACTCCAATCGTGGGTGGAATCGGCAATAGCCGAGTGTGGCAGAATCGATGTTAAGTAAAAGTCAGCGAGCGCCATTCAGACGAAGTGAGTTGCCTTGAAAGAGGAGGCTGCTGGGCTTTTGCCCGCAGCCGACGATTGAAAGGCAAATCGCTCGCCTGAATGGTGCGCAGCGTCGGCCGGTCCGCCGTTCGTTAGAACGGCGGAATCTAATAGTCGCGGTAACGGTAGTACGCCGCGCAGCTGCCTTCAGAGCTCACCATGCAGGGGCCGACGGGGTGTTCGGGCGTACATGCGTGGCCGAACAACGGGCAGTCGCTCGGCGTGATGGCACCGCGCAGCACGTCGCCGCAGCGGCACCCGCGTGGCTCGACCGTCGGTTCAATGGGCACGTCAAAGCGGGCGTCGGCATCAAAGCGCGCGAATTCGGGTCGGATGGAAAGACCCGAGTTGGCAATCGGTCCCAGCCCGCGCCACGTGGTGTCGCACGGCTCAAATACCTGCTCGACCAGCTGGCGAGCTACGGGATTGCCGCCAGCGTTGACGCCACGGCGGTAGGCGTTGCCAATCGCGGGCTTGTCCTCGACAACCATCTGGACCAGCATGCAGATGCCCTGCAGGATATCGACCGGCTCAAATCCCGTGACCACGCCCGGGGTATTGAACTCGTCGACCAAAAAGCTAAAGGGTGCCAGGCCTGTGATGGTAGCGACGTGACCAGGCAGGATAAAGCCGTCGATGGTCGTCTCGGGGTCGTTGGAGATCGCACGCAGAGCCGGCGGCGTGGTCTTGTGAGCACAGTAGACCGAGAAGTTCTGGAGCCCGCGCGCGTCGGCCTCCAGGATAGCGGCGGCAATGGTGGGCGTTGTGGTCTCAAAGCCGACGCCCATAAAGATGACCGGGCGTTCGGGATTTTGCTCGGCAATGTCGAGTGCGTCGAGCGGAGAGTAGACGATGCGGATGTCGCGCCCCGCCGCCTTTTGCGCGGCAAGCGAGGTGGACGATCCGGGCACGCGCATCATGTCGCCAAAGGTGGTGATGATGGCGCCGTCCATGTTGGAAAGCGCGATTGCATGATCGATGTCGCGGTTGGCGGTGACGCAAACGGGGCACCCCGGGCCGCTTAGCAGTTTGAGTCCCGTCGGCATAATGGAGCGAAAGCCATAGCGGCCAATGCTCACGGTGTGCGTACCGCAGACTTCCATAAGGTTGATGCTGCGGTTGCCGACAAGCTCATGAATACGATCGATGAGCTCGCGAGCCAGCTTGGGGTCGCGAAATGCCGAAAAGTCGATACCGGAGCGAACCGGCTGCGCCGCCGCCACTAGTATGCCTCGGCCGGGTTGGTGGCGAGCTGGTCCTCTTCGGCCAGCTCGGTCATGGTGTTGACGAGCTCGAGTGTCTCTTGGGCTTCCTGCTCGTCGACAATCTGAATGCCAAAGCCGGCGTGCACGAGAATATAGTCGCCGACCTGCGCCGTCGGCACGAGGCGCAGCGAAACGGGGCGCTCGATGCCCATCATGTCGACGGTCGCCTTAAGGTCGTCGTCGCGTTTGACCACTTTACCGGGAACGGCAAGGCACATAATGTTTCCCTTTTATACGTTTTGCGCTGGATAGGCGCCTAATTACCCATCAGTTGATGGTAGCGCTCGCGGGAGTCACGAGCAAACGCGTTACACCTGTGAGACGGCGGCGCGCAGGCTGGCAAAACAGCCTACCCGTGTCGTCTGCGCGAGGCAAGCGCGAGCGATGGCGGCCTGACCGTAGGCGATACAGCCGTCGTTGACGGGCACGGCGTGGGGGACCAAGACGGTAAGACCGGCGTCTTTGAGCTCGTGGGTAAGGAGCTGGAGCAGAAGTCGGTTCATGAACACACCGCCCGAGAGCGCGACGGTATCGAGGCCTTCGCGCGCACAGATTTCGCGTGCGATGTGGGTCGTAGCGTGCGTAATGGCGATGTGAAATCCGAGGGCGAGCCTGTCGGCCGGCGCGCCTGCCTCGATTCCATCCAGAAGAGCTTCGATGAGCGGTTGGGGGTCCAAGATGGGGGAGTTGTCGGCAGGCATGAATACGCCTGTGTGATTGCCGTCGAGACGAACGGGCTTACCGCCGAGCGCGCGCCAGGCGGCGGCTTCGAGTTCGATGGCGGGTTCGCCTTCGTAGGTTGCCTGCCCGCAAATGCCCAAAACTGCAGCGGCGGCGTCAAAGAGACGCCCCATACTGCTCGTGCGTGGGCTGTTGATGTTCCGCTCGATCATCGTAGTCGTGATGCTGCGCGTCTGCTCGTCGAGGGTGCCCAATAGTCCCGCGGCACCTGGGTGCTCGAGCAGGCCGAGCTCGCTCAGCAGGGCAAAGGCATTGCGCCGGGCATCGCGCACGGATGCGGCACCGCCTGGCAGCGCCCAGGTGCGCAGGTGAGCGACACGTTCAAAATCGGCAAGGCCGGCGACAAGGAACTCGCCGCCCCAAATGGTTCCGTCGGTGCCCGCCCCCGTACCATCGAAGGCAATGCCGAGCACGCGCGCGTCGGTTGTGAGCTGGCCCGCGGCGATAGCCTCAGCCATTACGCTCGCGATGTGCGCATGATGATGCTGGATTTCGATAAGCGGCAGATTGCATTTTCGCGCCTGCTCGCGCGCCCACTGACTCGATAGGTAGCTGGGGTGCAGGTCGCAGGCCAGCGCGGCGGGCGTCAAGTCAAAGAGAGCTTCCAAGCGCGTGCGCGCGGCGTTCCAGGCATCGAAGGTCTCGCCGTTTTCGACATCGCCAATATGCTGTGACACAAAACAGGTTGCCTCACCGTTCGTCCCTTCACGCGTGAGCGCGATCGTTGCCTTTTGCTGTGGGCCGCAGGCGAGCACGCACGGCGCGACGGCGTCGAGCGTCGGCAACGTCAGCGGCTGCGGCGCATATCCGCGAGCGCGGCGCACGGGCATAACGACCCCACCGACCACGCGTACCACGGAGTCGTCGTAGCGTGAGAGAATCGCACGGTCGTTGCCGAGCAGGGCGTCGGCAATGCCGGCGGCAACGAGGTGTTCCCAAGCAAGGCCGTCATCAGTTTCGATAGGTTCCTCGCTCAGGTTTCCGCTGGTCATGACGAGTGCGTGCAAACCGCGGACTTCTGCCGCGGCAAGCAGCAGATGCTGAAGCGGCGTATAGGGGAGCATGACGCCGAGCTCGGGTAGATCGTGCGCGACGGATGGCGCGAGTGTAAGGGCGTCGGGGGAATCTCCCTCGCCAACAGCACACCGGCGCAACAGCACGATGGGGCGGATGCTGCCGGCCAGCACTCCGCGCTCGGCATCATCGACGTGGCACAGGCGTTCAGTATCGGCAAGGCTGCGCACCATAACGGCAAGCGGTTTGTTGCTGCGGCGCTTGCGACGGCGCAGCTCGACCACCGCCTGCTCATCGGCGGCGTTGCAGGCCAGATGGAATCCGCCCAGGCCCTTGATGGCGACAATACCGCCGCTGGCCAGCAGTTCGACACAGCGGTCGATAATGGCATCGCTGGTTTCGCGTGTACTGCCGACGGCTGGCGTCGCCCCCGAGCTCTCGAGCTCCATGTCGCCCGCCGCCTCGCGCCAGGTAATATGTGGCCCGCAGTCAAAGCAGGCATCGGGCTGCGCATGAAAGCGCCGGTCAAGCGGGTCGCCATACTCTGCGGCGCACTCGGGGCACATGGGAAAGCAATCCATCGACGTGGCCGCTCGGTCATAGGGCAGCGACCGGATGATGGTAAAGCGCGGCCCACAGTTGGTGCAGTTGATAAAGGGGTAGTGATAGCGTCGGTCGGCGGGGTCGAACAGTTCGCGCAGGCAGTCGTCACAGGTGGCGATATCGGGGGAGATGAGCGTCGTGTGCATGGTCTGATCCTGCGACGCTACGATGCGAAAGGCCTGCTCATCGTCGGCATCCCAAGCGTCGGGCTCCAGGTCTGCGACAGCGACATGCTCAACGCGGGCCGCGGCAGGCGCGTGCTCAGAAAGCGCGGTGACAAAGCCGTCGAGTGCCTCGACCGAAGCATGCGCCTCGATGTGCACGCCATCGCCCGCGTTGAGCACCCAGCCGCAAATGCCATGCGCCATAGCCTCGCGATACACAAATGGCCGCATGCCAACGCCCTGCACAATGCCCGTCACATGAATATGCACATGCCGCATGTGGCTCCCCTTCATTGAAGTGTGTGCTGTTAGAGCCCCAGGCTTTGCTTGGTGGCGGCGCAGGTGAGCTCGCCGTGCTTAACGCCGCGCAGCCCCAGCAATCGGTCCGCCAGCTCGTAGACGCGTTTGCCGCGACCCTTGAGCGCCAGAATCTCCAAGCAGTTGTGGTGGTCCAGATGCACGTGCATGGTCGAGACAATCTCGTCGGTGTAGTCGTGCTGCACCTCGTCCAGACGGCGCGTCAGGTCGCCGGTATGGTGGTCATAGATCATGGTGAGCGAACCGATGACCTGCTCGTCGGGCGTGCGCATCTGCTCCTTGGCGATCGAGGCACGAATCAGATCGCGTACGGCCTCGGATCGGTTGGCCACGTCACCGCGGCGTGCGATTTGCTCGTCAAAGCGGCGCAGCAGGTCGTCGGGCGCGGTGACCGAAAAGCGGACCAGCTCGGAGCTGGAGCCGCTGCAGCGGCAGCTCGCATCGTCGTCCGTACCGTAATCGTGCGCGTGCTCGTGCTCGGCCACGTTACACCAGTTTCACAGAGCCGACGGAGTTATGATCTGCCTCGATGGCCTCCTCGTAGCCCTCGAGCGCATCGTGCGCCTCGTGCAGCGCAGACATGGCGGCCTCGAGCTTGGCGCCAATGCGCTCCATGTCAAAGTTCTCGGTCGCATGCAGCAGCTGATGGCTCCACTCGTGAGCGAGCTCGATGGTGTCGTCGACCTGCTTGACGCTCATGGCAAGCTGGCTCATGTTCATTCCGACGTCATGCATGGGAATCTCCTTTTGTACGGGGCGATACGGTGGTTCAGATTCTACTACGCCCGCCTTGGGCGCCGCCGCATAAGAAAACGGGCGCGAGTCCGTCTGACCCGCACCCGTTCACTGGGGGCTGTTTGTGTCTACCATACTATCCGTGGCCGCATGCCTTGCGTTTGGCACTCCGGCGAGCGGTGCGAAACCGCTCATGGACGGCAGACAAGTAACAAGCGTATTACAGATGTTTCTCCAGCAGTGCCTGAAGCCTTGCCTTGGGTAAGGCGCCGACCGAGCGGTCGACCTCCTCGCCGTTCTTAAACACAATCAGCGTGGGGATGCTCATGACGCCATACTTCATGGCCAGGTCCTGGTTGTCGTCGACGTTGCATTTGGCCACAGCCAGCTTGCCGGCCAGCTCGTCGGCAACCTCGTCTACGATGGGCGAGAGCGAGCGGCAGGGGCCGCACCACGGGGCCCAAAAATCAACCAGTACGGGCAGGCTATCGTTGACGACAGCGTCGAAGTTCTCGGGGGTAATCTGCTTAATGTCAGCCATGGTGACCTCCATAATGCGACGCGGCTCGGCCGCGTAAAACTCAGTACGACCGTGCTTATACCCAGCGGCTCGTAAAGCAACCACTCGCGGGCGGCTCTTTTATATAATGGTGGGCACGCAAATGATTGGAGAGTGCATGCCCACGTCACAAAGCCAGAAAAAAGAAGCCATCGCTCAGGCGACCGAGCAGGAGCTCGCATCGCTCGCGGGCCGTGGCGTGCGTATCGCGGGCAACGCATGCTCGCCGATTGTGCTGGTCAAAGGCGATTTGGATGAAGCCGAGTGCTCGGGCGGCGAGCTGGCTGCCGGCGCGGATGGCGCCGCGTTGCGCAAGGCGCTCGGCGCCATTGGATATGCCCCCGAGGATTTTTGCGTGCTGGCAAGCGTCGCCGGCGCGGGCGACGGAGCGGTCGCGCCGGGCGAGGCCCTGACGTGCGACCTGTTCCGCGAGGCGCTGGAGACCTTGGACCCCGAGGCGGTGCTGCTGCTGGACAACAGTGCGGCCGATGTCATGCGCGAGACCTATGCCGATATGCTTGTGGCAATTGATGATTTTGACACCGCCATGCTCAAGCCCGGCCTGGTCGCCCATGTGCAGGGGCGCCGCGTGCTGGCGCTCGACGGTTTTGAGGCGGCGCTCACCGACAAGGCCGCCAAGCAGCGCATGTGGGCCTACATTAAGCAGCTGACCCCGGCGGCTGCTCCACTGTAGCGGATTGGCGCCGGCGAGCGATTGCCTGGCGGGCATGCCGTCGACCATGCGCGGCGGCCGTCCAAAGATGCTTCCTACGCTATCGAGAGCTCGGCTATCCTCAGTTTGCCAGTTCGAAAATGGGCCTGCCGCATGATCGAATCTTTATTTCAACTTTACACCTGGCTTTACAGCTGTCTTGTCAGCTGTAAAGCCAGGTGTCATACTAAAGCCCCAAGATTCGCCAAAAGAGAGGGGCCTTGATGGCACAGAGCGCGAACATGGATGCATCGGAGCTTGCACGCGATATCGCGGCCGGCCTG
>JAXJCX010000105.1:0-8310 GCA_036302225.1 Collinsella sp. | reverse complement strand
TGGCGTTGTCGATCATCACCGCATCGGCGACTTCGAGACCGCCGGCCCGCTGCACTACATCTGCCTGCCCTGGGGCTCCAGCTGCACCATCGTCACCAAGCTCGCCGGCGTGCTCGGCGTTGAGCTTTCCGACGTCCAGGCCAAGCTGCTGCTTTCGGCCATGATGACCGACACGCTCATGCTCAAGAGCCCCACCACCACCGATGTCGACCGCGCCGTCGCCGCCAAGCTCGGCGAGCAGGTGGGCGTCGACCCGGTCAAGTTTGGCATGGAGGTCTTCCTTACCCGCCCGTCCGGCTCCTTCACCGCTGCCGAGATGGTCGGCAACGACATCAAGATGTTCGAGCCCGCCGGCAAGAAGCTGCTCATCGGCCAGTACGAGACTGTCGACAAGACCCGCGCACTCGGCATGATTGACGAGATCCGCGAGGCCATGCGCGCCTACGCCGCCGAGAAGGGTGCCGACGGCATTGTCCTGTGCATCACCGACATCATGGAGGAGGGCTCGCAGGTCCTGCTCGAGGGCGAGACCGAGGCTGCTCAGAAGGGCCTGGGCATTGCCGACGAGCACGACGGCGTCTGGATGCCGGGCGTCCTCTCCCGTAAGAAGCAGGTCGCTGCCCCCATCATGGCCGCCTGCTAGGTTTAGTTGACCAAACGCCACGACCTGATCGCGGACGCCCCGCGCTCCGGTCGTTTTTTGTGCATGCGCCGCGTCGTCTCTTGGACAGGCGTGCCCGTGCCGTTGAGCAAATAATGTTCAACCTGTGGTTCCGCTTTTCGGCCACGCCTGCGTGCTTGTCGTGCAGGGTAGGCTAGATGCAAGCGTAATACGTTAGAGCGCGGCGCCGCCACTTGGGCGGGCCGTGCTTTTTTAAGACGGGAGCCATCCCGTGAAAGGAGCCGCCCATGGCAGCAACCGAGCAGCTGTTCAACGTCCGTGAGCGCAAGCGCTTTGAACGCCACGACATTTGGGAGCGCATCGCCGAGAACGGCACGATTTCCGCCGCGGTTATGGTCATCGCCGCCATCGCCGCCGTCATTTGCGCCAATACCGATGCCTACGAGGCCATCCATCACTTTTTGGAGACCCCGCTGTATGTGGGTCTGGGCAACTTTACGGCCGGTCTTACCGTTGAACTTTTCGTCAACGACTTCCTCATGGCGATTTTCTTTTTGTTGGTGGGCATTGAGCTTAAGTACGAGATGACGGTCGGCGAGCTCAAGAATCCGCGTCAGGCCATGCTTCCCATGCTGGCGGCCGTGGGCGGCGTCGTCGTTCCCGCCTGCATCTACCTGATCTTCAACCATGCCGGCGCCCGCAACGGTTGGGCCATCCCCATGGCAACCGATATTGCCTTTGCGCTGGGCGTGCTGTCGCTTTTGGGCAACCGCGTGCCCAACGGCGTGCGCGTGTTCTTCTCGACGCTCGCCATCGCCGACGACCTTATCTCCATCGCCGCCATCGCCATCTTCTACGGTCAGAGCCCCAATCCGTTTTGGTTGGGCGCCGCTGCGCTTGTGACCTGCGCGCTCGTGTGGCTCAACAAGACGCAGCATTACCGCCTTGCCCCGTATTCGGTACTGGGTCTGCTGTTGTGGTTCTGCATGTTCAAGAGCGGCGTACATGCCACGCTCGCCGGCGTCATCTTGGCCTTTACCATCCCGGCCAAGTGCGGCGTCAAGCTCGATAGCCTCACCGATTGGTTGGGCGAGTGCCTGCCGCTGCTTGATGACCGCTACGACGACGAGGCACACATCCTGGGCCAGCATGACTTTACCGTCTCGACCACCAGGGTCGAGCGCGTCATGCACCGCGTGACCCCGCCGCTCATCCGCATGGAGCGTCTGATCTCCACGCCGGTCAACTTTGTGATTCTGCCGATCTTTGCGTTCGTGAACGCACAGGTTCGCCTAGTGGGCGTGGACATGAGCACGCTGCTCACCGATCCGGTGACGCTCGGCGTGTACTTTGGCATGCTGCTGGGCAAGCCGATTGGTATCTTTGGCATGACGTTTGCCCTGGTTAAGTTTAGGGTCTGCGAGCTGCCGCATAACGTTAACTGGCACATGATTGCCGGTGTGGGCATTCTGGGCGGCATCGGCTTCACCATGTCGATCCTCATCAGCGGCCTTGCCTTCCCGACGGCCCAGTTTGAGGTCCTGGCCGCCAAGGCCGCCATCCTTGCCGGTTCGGTCACCGCTGCCGTGCTCGGTATGATCTACATGAGTGTGGTCTGCAAACACCCCGCGCCCAAAGACAAGTAAAAGCATATACAAGTTTGAAAACGCCGCCTGTGGACACCATCACAAGCGGCGTTTTAGTCAATGGGGGCGTTCTTAAATGACTAGGTTTATTCCACGGTGCCGTAGACGGCGCCCCAGCCGTGGGCGGCCAAGGCGGAGTTGAGCTGGTCGCAAAGTGACTGGCGGTCGTAGTAACCGGGCGGCAAAAGGTTCACGATTTCCATGAGATCGGGCGCCAGGTCCAAGATCTCGGCCTGTACGATGAGATCCAGGCGGTCGATGGCGCGGCGGTCGTAAAACAGCCCGTCGACCAGGCGCTGCAGGTCGCCGAATTCCTCGGCCTGGAACGATCCGTATTCCATAGTGCCTCCTTGGGCGCCCCACGCCGGCATGCGCGGCGATTCATAATTCATTGCGATGAACTTAATCTATCACGGCTTCATGCCGTTGCGGCGGTGGCGGTCTATACTTAGACGAACTGCAACGTCCCGCTTCGCGAAAGGTCGCACCCATGCAGACGATCTACCAGAAGATGGAAACCACCGAACTCGATGCCGCCATCGAGGCGCTCAAAGCCGAGGTCGCCGAGGTCAAGGCCAAGGGCCTGGCGCTCGACATGGCCCGCGGCAAGCCGTCGCCCTCCCAGGTGGACATCTCTCGACCCATGCTCGATATTCTCAATGCCGACGCCGATCTGCACGACGGCAACGTCGACTGCTCAAACTACGGTTGCTTTGAGGGCATTCCCTCGGCGCGCAAACTGGCGGGGGAGTTTCTGGGTTGCCCTGCCGAGCAGACGCTCGTACTGGGTTCGTCGAGCCTTCTGATCGAGCACGATATCGCCGGCATGTTTTGGCGCTGCGGTTCGTGCGGCAGCGAGCCTTGGGAGGCTTACGAGGCCGCGCACGACGGCAAGAAGGTCAAATTCCTGTGCCCTGTTCCCGGCTACGACCGTCACTTTGGCATCACCGCCGACCTGGGCATCGAGAACGTTCCCGTCGCGATGACCGACAACGGCCCCGACATGGACGAGGTCGAGCGCCTGGTTGCCGCCGACGACTCCATCAAGGGCATCTGGTGCGTGCCCAAGTATTCCAACCCCACGGGCATCACCTTTAGCGAGGACACCGTGCGTCGCCTGGTCGAGATGCCCACGGCCGCGCCCGATTTCCGCATCTTCTGGGACAACGCCTACTGCGTGCACGACCTGTACGACGAGACCGACGAGCTCGCCAATATCTTCGACCTCGCTCGCGCGGCGGGCACCGAGGATCGCGTGGTGGCCTTTGCCTCGACGTCCAAGATCACCTTCCCGGGCGCCGGCATCGGCTTTATCGGTGCGAGCCCCGCGGTTATCGCGGAGTTCTCCAAGCGCCTGAAGGCCGGCCTCATCAGCGCCGACAAGCTCAACCAGCTGCGTCACGTGCGTTTCCTTCCCACCATCGAGGCGGTCAAGGAGCACATGAAAAGGCATGCCGAGTTCCTGCGTCCGCGCTTTGAGGCCGTTGAGCGCAAGCTCACCGAGGGCCTGGGCGATACGGGCTGTGCCACCTGGACGCACCCCCGCGGCGGCTACTTTGTAAGCTTCGATGGTCCCGAGGGCTCGGCCCAGAAGGTCGCCGCGCTTTGCGCCGACCTGGGCGTCAAGCTCACGCCGGCCGGTGCCACCTGGCCCTATGGCAAGGATCCGCGCGATACCAACATCCGTATTGCGCCGAGCTATCCCACGGTCGAGGACCTGGAGGCCGCGCTCGACGTGCTGGTGCTGGCCGTTAAGCTTGTCGCTGCCGAGCTTGCTCGTGCCGAGCGCGCCTAACGCCTAGGGCCCCGCAAGTCCGCGCCCAGTACTATCCGCACTTTCGATACGTAAAGGAGCGTATACATGGATTTGGGTATTTCCACCAACCCCACGCCGGAGATCTACACCATTAAGGCAACCGGCGAGATCGATATCTCTAACGCCGATAGCCTGCGCAATGCTGTCGACCTGGCGCTCGAGCAGCCCACTGAGGCCGTTGAGCTCGATTTTGCCCAGGTGAGCTACATCGATTCGACGGGCATTGGCGTGCTCGTGGGCGCCGCGCACCACGCGGTCGACCACGGTAAGCGCTTTAGCTGCACTAATGTGCAGCCCCAGGTGATGCGCGTGGTTCAGCTGCTGGGCGTCGACCAGGAGATTTCGATCACGGCGGCATAATCTTTGCCCCCAAAAGGGCGTGCCGTTTGGCATATGTTTGTGATGCGCTCGGACGTTTTGGCGTCCGGGCGCTATACTTGACCGAATGAATAGACGAGTTCCGGCCGAATGGCGCGGTGCGGGCTCGACTCACATCGAGCCTTGGAGGTATGTGTGTTTGGTATTGGAGAGGGTGAGCTCGCGATCATCGTGGTCTTCGGCTTTTTGCTGTTTGGCCCGGATAAGCTCCCGCAGATGGGCCGCACGATCGGCCGTGCCATCCGTCAGTTCCGCGAGACGCAGGAAAAGATGACGGCCGTTGTTCAGTCCGAGATCATCGATCCGGTAAGCGAGGCTGCTTCGGCTCCGGTCAAGCCCAAGAAGGCTGCCGTCGATGACGATTCCGATGCGGACGATGATGCCGTCGAGACGGTCGCGCCCGCAAAGAAGGAGACCTTTGCCGAGCGCCGTGCCCGCCTTGCCGCCGAGAAGGCTGCGAGCGAGGGTGCCACCGAGGACGAAGGTATTGCCGAGGAGGCCAAGGGTGCAGAGCCTGCCGCCGCTGCTGCTGCCGCAGCCGAGCCCGAGCCTGCTGCAGAGCCGGAGCCCGAGCCCGAGCCGGCAGAGCCCACGACAGCTGACCTCTACGCCCGTCGTCCCCGTAAGCGCAAGGCTGTCGTCGACCAGCTCGCTCGCGAGCTCGAGGCCGAGGACGACGCCGCTGCCGCCGACGCCCCGAAGGGAGGCGATGAGTAATGCCTATCGGACCTGCGCGTATGCCGCTCTTCGATCACCTGGGAGAGCTCCGTCGCCGCCTGACCATCGTGGTCGTGTCGGTGTTCGCCGCCGCTATCGTGCTGTATTTCGCCACGCCTGTGGTGCTCGACATCCTGGAAGATCCCATCCGCTCCTTTGTGCCGGACGGTAAGTTCTACATCACTACCACGCTCGGCGGCTTTGGCTTGCGCTTCTCGCTGGCCATCAAGATGGCCGTGGTCATGTGCACGCCCATGATCATCTGGCAGATTCTGGCGTTTTTCCTGCCGGCGCTTCGCCCCAACGAGCGCAAGTGGGTCGTGCCCACGGTGCTCGCCTCGACGGTGCTGTTCTTCCTGGGTGCCATCTTCTGCTACTTCATCATCATTCCTGCGGGCTTTGAGTGGCTCATCGGCGAGACCTCGGCCGTCGCTACGGCACTGCCCGATCTGGAGAACTACGTCAACATGGAGCTGCTCTTTATGATCGGCTTTGGCGTGGCGTTTGAGCTGCCGCTCATCATCTTCTATCTGTCCGTCTTCCACATCGTGTCCTACGCTGCTTTCCGCGGTGCCTGGCGTTATGTATACGTTGGCCTGCTCGTGGGTTCGGCTGTGATCACGCCCGACGGCTCGCCCGTTACGCTGGGTCTCATGTATGGCGCCCTGCTCTCGCTCTACGAGATTTCGCTCGCCATCGCCCGTGTGGTCATTACCGCGCGCGAGGGCAAGGAGGGCCTGTTTGTGAGTCGTCTGGACCTGTTCTCGGACGATGAGGACGACGAGGAGTAAATCGGTATGCACGAGGTTGGCATTGTCAACGGCATACTCGATACAGTGATTCGCGCGGCGCGTGGGGCGGGGGCCTCGCGCGCCGTTTTGGTAACGCTGCGTATCGGGGATATGACCGAGGTCGTGCGCGAGGCGCTCGACTTTGCCTGGGAGACGTTTCGCGACGAGGACCCGCTCACGCGCGGCTGCGAGCTTGCCGTGGAGGATGTCCATCCACAAAGCGAGTGCCTGGACTGCGGCGAGGTCTTTGATCACGACCGTTTCCATTGTCGCTGTCCCCAGTGTGGCGGCGCCAACGTGCGTCTGCTGCACGGCCGCGAACTCGACATCGCAAGTATCGAGATCGAGACCCCCGACGATTAGCCCGCCAGCAACCTGGGGACGGGGTATAAATGGTAGAAGTAAGGAGCGCCGAGTATGGCCGAGAAAACGATTGATATCGCATCGCCAATTCTGTCGCGCAATGAGCGCCTGGCAGATCAGCTGCGACAGCGATTTAAAGAGACAGGCACCTATGTGATCAATGTGCTGTCGAGCCCTGGCTCGGGCAAGACCACTACGATTCTGGGCACCAACGAGCGCCTGCGCGACAAGGCCGGCTTGCGCTGCGCCGTCATCGAGGGCGATATCGCCTCGGACGTCGACGCCATCACCATGAAGGAAGCCGGCATGCCCGCCATCCAAATCAACACGGGCGGCCTGTGCCACCTCGAGGGCAACATGATCATGGAGGCCGTTGACGCCTTCGACCAGGCTGTGGGTCTGGAAAACATCGACGTCATCTTTATCGAAAACGTGGGTAACCTGGTCTGCCCAGTCGACTTTGACCTGGGCGAGAACCTGTCCATCATGATCCTCTCGGTGCCCGAGGGCGACGACAAGCCCATCAAGTACCCGGGCATCTTCCAACACGCCGGCGCGCAGCTGCTCAACAAGGTTGACGTGGCTCCGGCTTTCGATTTTGACATGGATAGGTATACTAAGACACTCGATGACCTCAATCCACAGGCGCCGCGGTTTGCCGTGAGCGCGCGCAAGGGCGAGGGCATGGATGCCTGGTGCGATTGGCTCATCGGGCAGATTGAGCAAGCAAGGGCGTAAGTCGGCCGCCATACGGGCGGGCGTAGCCGCAGAGATACGAGATAGGAGCCTCTTTTGAAGCTCATCATCGCCGAGAAAAACGACGCCGCGCGTCAGATTGCCGAGCGTCTGTCCACGGGCAAGCCCAAAAAGGACAAGGTGTACAACACCGCCATCTACCGTTTTGAGTGGAAGGGCGAGGAGTGCGTGACCATCGGCCTTGCCGGTCACATCCTAGCGCCCGATTTTTGCGACAGCGTGCTGTTCGATAAAAAGCTGGGCTGGTATTCGGTCACCGAGGACGGCGAGATACTGCCGGCCGACATACCCGATGGCCTGGCGCGTCCGCCCTACGACACCAAGCGCAAGCCGTTTCTTGCCGATGGCATCTCAATCAAGGGCTGGAAACTCGAGAGCCTGCCTTACCTCACCTGGGCGCCCGTCATTAAGCTACCGGCCGAGAAGGAACTCATTCGTTCGCTCAAGAACCTCGCCAAGAAGTCCGACAGTGTCATCATCGCCACGGACTTCGATCGCGAGGGCGAGCTGATCGGTTCGGACGCCCTCAACAAGGTGCGCGAGGTTGCGCCCGACCTGCCGGTCGCCCGCGCCCAGTATTCTTCGTTTACCAAGGCCGAGATCACGCAGGCCTTCGATAATCTCGTCTCGCTCGACCAGAATCTGGCCGACGCCGGCGAGAGCCGCCAGCACATCGACCTCATTTGGGGTGCGGTGCTCACGCGCTACCTGACGCTCGCCAAGTTTGGCGGCTTTGGTAACGTGCGCTCTGCCGGCCGTGTGCAGACGCCGACGCTTGCCCTGGTGGTCGAGCGCGAGCGCGAGCGCATGGCGTTTGTGCCCGAGGACTATTGGCAGATTCGCGGCATGGGTGCCGCGCAGGGCGCCGCCGAGGACGACCGCTTTAAGATTGCACACAAGACGGCGCGTTTTACCGACAAGGATGCTGCCGAGACGGCGTACGGCCATGTCGACGGTGTCGCGACGGCGACCGTTGCCGCGGTGACCAAGCGCTCGCGTAAGCAGCAGCCGCCCACGCCGTTTGCGACGACCTCGCTGCAGGCTGCCGCCGCGGCCGAGGGCATCTCGCCTGCGCGTACGATGCGCATCGCCGAGTCCCTCTACATGGCCGGTCTCATCAGCTACCCGCGTGTCGACAATACCGTGTACCCTGCGACGCTCGATCTGGGCGCCGTGGTGAGCGACCTTGCAAAGATCAACCCGGCGCTGGCGCCCGTGTGC
>JAXJCX010000104.1:0-4359 GCA_036302225.1 Collinsella sp. | reverse complement strand
GGCGATCCCATCCCTGAGGCAAAGCTCAAGGTGATCTTTGAGAAGTTCTATCGCCTGGATGCGGCGCGTGCGACCAATCGCGGCGGCGCTGGACTGGGGCTTGCCATCGCCAAGGAGATCGTATGCGCGCACGGCGGTACCGTTGCATGTGAATCGACGCCCGAACACACGATATTCACCATCGAGCTGCCCGCCGCATAGCCAGTGTGCCCTTACAAACACTTGACAATGCGCTCACGTGCATATGAGCCGCGATTCCTACTATCGATACTGCTGAATTGATATCGATGTGGAGGTATGCGGTATGACGGCTGCTGCGGCTGTGGAGCCCACGGAGCTTGAAGAACTCATGAAAGCGCAGGCCGAGGCCGCGCGCGAGCGCGAGGTTGGGGATGCGACTCGCCCCACGGCAGAGGATCTTGCCGCCTCGCCGACGCGTATCGATGTCGAGGGCCTCGACCTGTTCTATGGCGACCACCATGCGCTCAAGGACGTGAATATCAAGATCCGCGACAAGCAGATCACCTCGTTCATCGGGCCTTCGGGCTGCGGAAAGTCCACGTTGCTGCGCTGCTTTAACCGCATGAACGACGGCATCAAGGATTGCCGTATCGAGGGCAAGATTGCGCTTGATGGTCAAGATATCCTGGGCGACTACGACATCTGCCGCCTTCGCCAGCGCGTGGGCATGGTGTTCCAGCGCCCCAACCCGTTTCCCATGAGCATCTACGACAACGTCGCCTATGGGCCGCGCGGTATGGGTGTGCGCGACCGCGTCGTGCTCGACGAGCTGGTCGAGGACTCCCTTCGTCGCGCTGCGCTATGGGATGAGGTCAAGGACAAGCTCAAAGAGTCGGGTCTGGGTCTTTCGGGCGGCCAGCAGCAGCGTCTGTGCATCGCCCGCGCGCTGGCCGTGCAGCCCGACATTCTGCTGATGGACGAGCCGACCTCGGCACTCGACCCTGTGTCGACGCTGGTGGTGGAGCAGCTGGCCTGTGAGCTCAAAGAGACCTGCACGCTCGTGGTCGTTACGCACAATATGCAGCAGGCGGCGCGTATCTCCGATTCGGTCGCATTCTTTTTGCTGGGTGAGCTGGTGGAGCACGCGCCCACCGCGCAACTCTTCAAGAATCCGACCGATCCGCGCACGGCGGATTATTTGACGGGGCGTTTTGGCTGATACCATCTAGTAAAGGTACCTTTAGGGTTAAGATGCGGTCATGCCGGCCGCAAAGGGGTTCAACATGATCTATTACGTCGAGGACGATGACAACATCAGGGATTTGACGGTCTATGCGCTGCGCAAGCAGGGGATTGAGGCCGAAGGCTTTTCGTGCGACGGTGAGTTTAAGGCTGCCGTGGCGCGACGGGTACCCGATGCCGTCCTGCTCGACATCATGCTGCCCGATACCGATGGCTTGGCGATTATGCGTCGACTGCGTGCCGATCGCCTGACGGCGACGGTGCCCATCATGATGCTTACCGCCAAGGATACCGAGCTCGACAAGGTGATGGCGCTCGATGGCGGTGCCGACGATTACCTGACTAAGCCGTTTTCGCTCATGGAGCTTGCGAGCCGCTGCCGCGCACTGCTGCGTCGCGGCGGCATGGTCAAGCAGGCGAGCGATGTGCTCAGCGTGGGCGACATCGTGCTCTCGCCCAGCCATCGCGAGGTGACCGTTGCCGGCGAGCCGCTTAAGCTCACCCTGCGCGAGTTCGACCTGCTCGAGTACCTCATGCGCAAGCCCGGCGTGGTTTTTACCCGCGAGTCGTTGCTGCAGAGCGTGTGGGGCTGGGACTTCGACGGCGGTTCGCGCACCGTTGACGTGCACGTGCAGACGCTTCGCCAAAAACTGGGCGAGCATGCCAGCGCCATCGAGACCGTGCGCGGCGTGGGCTACCGCTTGGCCGAGCCTTCTGCCGGCGATGGTGCCAAAGGCGACGACACCGCGGCCACCGCATCGGAGGAGTAACCCGTGGTCTTCGCCCCCCAGGGAAAACATACGCTGTCGCACCGCGTTTTTGTGACGATCTTTGTCTGCGCCATGGCGGTTATCGTGGCGTTTACGGTGCTGGGTGCGTTCTTTGTGCAAAACACCTTGGCGGATGCCACGAGTGCCAATCTGGCGCAGGAAACCGAGCTCATTGCTGCCGCTCTCGACGAACAGCAGGAGCCCATCCCGTTCTTGCGTAGTCTCGATCGCGAGGACTTGCGCATCACGCTGATTAACAAGGATGGATCGGTTGCCTACGACAACGAGGCGTCGCCTTCCACACTGCCCAACCATGGCGATCGCCCCGAGGTCATCGAGGCCTTTGAGAGTGGTTTGGGTTCCGCGGAGCGCGCAAGCTCTACGCTCGACGAGATTATGCTGTATCGCGCCGTCGCCCTTGATAACGGCCAGGTTGTCCGCTTGGCGCAGGCCCAGCCTGGCGTTGCGGCGATTTTGCTGTCGATGGTGGCGCCGATGCTGCTTATCGCAGCAGCGGGTGCGGTACTCTCGTTTTTTATGGCGCGCCGCGAGTCCCGTGCCATCATCGCGCCGTTGCAAGAGGTGGATTTGGACCACCCACGCCGTAGCTATGAGCACGCCTATGCCGAGATGGTCCCCATGCTTGAGCGTATCGAGTCGCAGCGCCAAGAACTCAAGCGCCAAATGGCGGTGCTAGCGGACAACGACCGTATGCGCCGCGAGTTCACGGCGAATATCACCCATGAGCTCAAGACGCCGCTTACGGCGATTTCGGGCTATGCCGAGCTCATCGCAAACGGCATGGTCGAGGGCGAGGGCGACCTGCGCAACTTTGGCGGTCGCATCTATCGTGAGGCGGGCCGCTTGGCAGCGCTTGTCAACGATATCCTTACGCTGTCTAACTTGGACGAGGCCGAGCGTGCAGCTGAGGGCGAGGCGGTGCCCATTGGGTCCACGGAGCCTATTGAGCTCTCGCGTGCCATCTACGCGGTCGAGCAGCGTCTTGAACAGGTCGCCCGTCAGGCGAATGTGACGATAAGTCATGAGACCAAGCCTGTGGTCATCGAGGGCGTGTCGCGCTTGATTGACGAGCTCATCTATAATCTGGCAAGCAACGCCATCCGCTACAATCGACCCGGCGGTACGGTTACGCTGCAGTGCGGCACCAACGACGAAGGCCATCCGTTCCTTGCGGTCGCCGACACGGGAATCGGTATCGCGCCTGAAGAACAGGGCAAGGTATTTGAGCGGTTCTATCGCGTGGACAAGAGTAGGTCCAAGGCACGCGGCGGAACCGGTCTGGGGCTTGCCATTGTCAAGCATGCGGCCCTGTATCATCACGCCACGCTCGATCTGTCGAGCGAGTTGGGCGTGGGAACCACCATTACGGTGACGTTTCCCATACAGCAGGACGAGCCATTCGCATAGCGATACAACATAGATATTGATGTAGACGCCGCATTTGACTTTCGGGTGCGGCGTTGTTGTGCAATTTTACGATTGCTTCCGACATTTTTACAGGAGAGCCTGTTTCTTATGTATAGAGTTTGGTCTCGGTAAAAAGATGCGATAACATACGGACAGTTTTGTCAATCCGAACTGGGGAAATGAAAGGCAAGCTGCATGACCCTTCTCGAACTGTTCCAGCTGCTGAAGAAGCACCTTCAGCTGGTCATCACCCTTCCGGTGGTCTGCGCGATCGCCATGGGCATCGTGTCCTTCGTTGCGATGGACAACACCTATACCGCGACGACGAGCATGTACATTCTCGCCAAGACCGACGATAGCGGTCAGATGAGCTACAACGATCTCTCGGCGAGTCAGATGCTTTCCAACGATATCGCCACGCTGCTGGATAGCGATAGCGTTAAGAGCGGCGCAGCCAATGAACTGGGCCTCACCGATCTGGATGACTACAAGGTGTCTGTTTCCTCCGAGACCACCACGCGTGTCATTACGCTTTCGGTTACCGGCACCGATGCCAAGGAGACGGCTAAGGTCGCAAAGGCCATAGCTAGCTCGGTGAGTACGGTCGCTCAGAACGTCGGCGCTGCCCAGAGCATCAACGTTATCGACGAGGCTAAGACCCCCGAAGCCCCCAGCGGCCCCAAGCGTATGCTGTACGTTGCTGTCGCGTTCCTCGCGGGCATCTTTATCGCAGTTGCCTATGTCGTTTTGGCAGACATGCTCAACACCCGCATCCGCGGTGCCGAAGAGGCAGAAGAGCTCCTGGGCATTCCCGTTGTTGGCCGAATTCCGGCTATGAAAGGTGGTAAATAGGCATGGCTAAGGCAAAGAACACCGATAAGCTCGTTGTACAGAATGCCGCCAAGACCCTTCTGGCCAACATCCGCTTTGCGAGCGTGGACGACCCCATTCGCACCAT
>JAXJCX010000103.1:0-36067 GCA_036302225.1 Collinsella sp. | reverse complement strand
GGACCGCAAGAAGCGGTCCCTCCTCATGCTCTGGTCGGGTTGACTGGATTTGAACCAGCGACCCCTGCGTCCCGAACGCAGTGCTCTACCAAACTGAGCCACAACCCGTTAGCTCGACTATAGTAACAAAGATTTTCGCCGTGTGCTAGAGAAATTTTTATTTCTTTGGCGCGTCGATTTGAACCGTGTTGGGAATAAGCTCAGTCGCGCAGGCCCACCAGCCATTTTTCTGGGCAGCTTCCGCAAGATGGGCTGCTGCAGCGACGGTATCGCAAATGGCAAACGAGCAGGCACCCGAACCGCACACGTCCACGGCAACGGTTCCATCCTGTGCGCGCAGCCAGTCGAGGACTGCCTGGATCCGCGGCTCCATCTGCGCGGATATGACGCCCAGATTGTTATGAACGAGCGCATATGCCGCCTCGGCATCGCCGGCGCGTAAGGCGGAAGCAATCGCACCGGGTTTGTCCGCGGGCACCGGGCTCTCATCAAATCGTCGATACGCTTCAACCGTTGATACGCTCGTCTCGTGCGGTTTGACCAATACGACAGGCGTCGCCGGAAGCACAGGATACTCAGTGGCCAGCACATCTCCCCCGCCCACGTAGAATGCGGGACTCGCGTGCAAAAAGAACGGCACGTCGGCGCCGATACCGCGAGCGATGCCATCGAGCACAGGATCGGTACGGTCGATACCCCACAGCTCGGCCAAGGCAACAATAACCGCGGCGGCATCCGTCGAGGGACCCCCCAGGCCGGCACACAGCGGAATACGCTTTTCGATCGTCACGCACACGTTGGCATCGCGACCGTAATGCTCAGCCATAGCGATTGCCGCCCGATAAGCCGTATTTTTTTGCATGGGAAAATCGGATGCCGGAATGGCTTGGACGGTCAGCGCCGGCGCGGGTGCGACCGCCACGGTATCGGCAAGACCGACGGCTGCCATCAGGGAATCGACCCTGTGATAGCCGCGGGCATCGCGCTCGGTATGAACTCCCAGATAGAGGTTAATCTTTGCCGGCGCGGTAAGGATGAGGGACCGATCGGTCACCGTTAGTGCTCCTCGAGCTGGTTGCCGAGCGGGGTAAAGATATGCTCGCCACTCTCGGGGTCGAACAGTTCGACCTGGCCGGTAAGGACATCGATATACTGGTAGGACTGACGCGATTTGCGGCCGCGACGCTCGTCAACCTCGACGATAAAGACGGCGGGGTGGACGCTCTTGATGGTGCCCATGCGCTCGATGACGCGGGTACGGCCCATGTTGGCCTTAACCTTGACGCGATCGCCCACCATATCGGTCAGCTTCTCGTGGATGTCGTCGACGTGATTGACTTCCATCTCTTCCATGAATGGGGCCTCCAGAGGGTGCAATTCAAAAAGGGGATAATACCCCTAAGATAGACAAAACTCTAATACTATAGCACCCTGTTGCAGCCATACGCAAGCAGCTAAATAGCTCCGTCCCAAATACGTACCAGACGACAACTTCGCATGACCAGTTGTTACGCGGTTTGGTAAAACCGCGTAACCTAAAGATTGTCTGTGTCCAGAACGATGGTGAACGGACCGTCGTTGACCAGGTCGACCTTCATATCGGCGCCAAAGATACCGTGCGCCACATGCTCAACGTCCTGAGCGACGAGTGTCAGAAAGTACTCGTAAAGTTCGTTAGCGACATCGGGCGCGCCGGCGTCCGTAAACGACGGACGGCGGCCGTGGCGGCAGTCGGCAAACAGCGTGAACTGCGACACCACGAGCACCTCGCCGTCGACATCCGCCAGCGCCAAGTTGGTCTTGCCGTTCTCGTCCTCGTTGATACGCAGCCCGCGGAGCTTGCCCCACAGCTTGTCGGCTTCGGCGCGTGTGTCGCCGTGGCCCACGCCCAGCAGCACCAAGTAGCCGCGTCCAATACGGCCCACGCACTCGCCGTCGACTGTCACGCCGGCGTTGAGCACGCGCTGCACCACCGCACGCACGGTCTACTCCTCGCCCGTCAGCTTGGCGGACAGATGCTCGAGCGCATGGAAACGATGGCTGATGGCGTTCTTCTCGTCCGCCGTGAGCTCGGCCATGGTCTTGCCCGGCGTATCGACCGGCAGGAACAGCGGGTCGTAGCCAAAACCGTGTTCGCCGCGGCCCTCGTGCGCGATAACGCCTTCGCAGGCGCCCTCGCCATAGGTGACCAGGCCGTCCGTATCGATAAGCGCGACGACGCTCATAAAGCGCGCGGTACGGTCCTCGTCTGCCACGCCTTCCAGGTTAACGAGAAGTTTGGCGTTGTTGGCGGCATCGTCGCCATGCACGCCCGCATAGCGCGCGCTATACACGCCCGGCTCGCCGTCCAACGCATCGACGACCAAGCCGGAGTCGTCGGCGATGGCCATAAGGCCCGTCTCCTCGACCGCAGCCTGCGCCTTGATGATGGCGTTCTCCAAAAACGTCGTGCCGTTTTCCTCGGGGTCCTCAAAATCGCCCAGCTGGCCGAGCGCCACAAAGCGCACCTCGGGCATGACCTTGCCCAAAATGGCCTCGATCTCGGTGAGCTTATGGGCGTTGCCGGTTGCCACGACGATAGTCGCCGCCGGGTCGAGGGTGTCGATGTCAATCTTCTCAAGTGCCATAGCTGGTCTCCTTTGTCTCTATAGCAATGCCGAATTGAGGACGACGAGGACTTCGGCCTCTCTCTCCCGTCTCAATCAACGGCAGTCTTATACTTCGACGTTTTCCCAGATAAAACCTGCCAAAATAAACCTGTCCCTTTTTGGCAGGTTAGGCGAGGGCTTGGCGCTGAAGCTCGATGAGCTCGGCGATACCCTTATCGCCCAGGTCGAGCAGGGCGTTGAGACGCTTGCGGTCGAAGGGCGCCTGCTCGCCGGTACCCTGGAGTTCGATCATCTCACCAGAATCGGTGGCGACGAGGTTCATGTCGACCTCGGCGTGGCTGTCCTCGGAATAATCCAAGTCGAGCAGGGTGTTGCCGTCGACGACGCCCATGGAAATGGCGGCAACCTGGCCCGTGAGCGGGATGCGCTCGAGTTTGCCCGCCTCGACCCACATGGCAAGGGCGTCGTGCAGCGCCACCCAGGCGCCGGTAATGCTCGCCGTACGCGTGCCGCCATCGGCCTGGATCACATCGCAGTCGACGGTAACGGTGTACTCGCCGAGCGCCTTCATATTGACGACGGTACGCAGGCTGCGGCCGATAAGCCGCTCGATCTCCATGGAGCGGCCCTTGCGGTTGGCATGCTCGCGCTTGCAGCGTTTACCGGTCGAGGCCGGTAGCATCGCATATTCCGCCGTTACCCAGCCGGCCTTGGCGCCCTTGCGCCAACCAGGCACACCCTCCTCGATGGTGGCGGCGCACAGTACGCGCGTGTCGCCGAACTCAGCCAGGCACGAGCCGTGGGCGTGCTTCATGACGCCGCGGGTGAGCTTAACGGGGCGCAGCTCGTTGACGGCGCGGCCGTTGGCGCGGTTGACCTGCATGTATTCCATGGAACTATCCTTTCGGCAAAAGATGTGGCGAAGCCTCCGGCGACATTGCGAGCCTAACCGAGTTCGTCGATATCGACATGCTCGATGCTTTTAAGCGGCTGGCCAAAGATAAAGCTACCCGCCACCGCAAACTCGGGAATGTTGTCAGACGTGGTGGCAAAGCGATGCTGTGGCTCGGCGGCATCGCCCGCCAGCTGCTCACGGCGCGTGAGGATATCGGTCAGCTCGCGGGTGGTCTCCTCGGCGGAGCTCACCACGCGCACCCCGGGTCCTAGCGCATGGCGGATGGGACCCACCAGCAGCGGGAAATGCGTGCAGCCGAGTACCACGGTATCGATGCCACGATCGTGCAGCGGCTCGACTGTGGCGCCGACCAGCGCGCGAACGGCTGGCGTATCAAAAATATCCTCGTTCTCGAGCCACTGCTCCTGCAGGTGCGCGCCCGAGGCGAGCTCATGCTCGACGACCTCGACAAAGCTCGAGGCCGGGCAGCCATACACATCGACACCAGCATCCAAGTCCTGAATGGCGCGCGTGTAGGCACCCGAGCGAATGGTGAGGTTGGTGGCCAGCACGCCGACGCGACGCGTACGCGTGCTGTTGATGGCAGCACGTGCGCCCGGAGCGATCACGCCGATCACGGGAACGTCAAGCACTTGCTGAGCCAAACGCAAGGCCGCGGCGGTCGCCGTGTTGCAGGCGATGACCATGATCTTAACGTCGTGCCTCGATAGCCAGCGGCCCGCCTGCAGCGCAAACGAGCGAACCTCGTCCTCGGTGCGGGTGCCATAAGGGCAGCGCTTAGTGTCACCGAAATAGTAGACGGACTCGTGCGGAAGTGCCGTTGCGATCGCGCGCGCGACCGTCAAGCCGCCCAAGCCCGAGTCGAACACGCCGATCGGACGCGTGTCCCCGGCCATATTATCGATATCGGACATTACCTCACCAGATTCTCTCTCGAAAAATGCGACCACTCGTGATGCGTCGCGCTACGAACGGGCTGCGACCAGCAGCTCGGCCGTTGCCACCCAACCGTCGACAATCTTGCCGCGCGTAATATAGGCATTGTCGCAGGCATCCAAGAACTCCGGGGCACCGGCGCTCGTCAGACCGTTCTCGACCAGGCAGAACATGCCAACATGGTCGGCCATGTAGAAGTCGGACTCGGAGTCGCCGAGCGCAAGCGTCTCCTCGCGCTCGATCCCCAGGTGCTCGCAGAAGCGCGCAATGGCAACGCCTTTGTTGAGACCCGCCGGATTGATGTTGAAGGCGCGGCCGTCCTCGACGCGATTAAGCTCGAGCGTCGTCGGCTTGGACAGGTGAGTCAGATGGCCGTTGCAAGCCCAGACCAGACCGCAGCCGGCCTCGTCCAGGATGGCCTGGACCTCATCGTCGGGCACATCGCCGCGCATGCCGACGGTGACCTCACGGTACTTGTAGCCGGTCGACATGTCGTTGTGGTACTCGATCTTGTGCGGCCAGCGGGCAAGGATCTTCTCGCACACGCCGGTCTGCTCGATCACCTGGTGCGGCGTGAGACCGCAGGCGGGGTCGTAGGGCATGTCGCCCGTCAGATACTCCCAGTCGTTGGCCTTGAGGTCGTACATGACCAGGCCGCCCATCTCGCCGATGTAGGAGTTGAGGCCGAGCACGCGGGCGTCCTCATGGATCATGGTGCGATTGCGACCCGAGGTGGGGACCACCTGGATGCCGGCACGAGCGAGCGCGACAACCGCCTCGACGAGCTTGGTCGAGGGATTGCCGTCGTTATCGCGCAGTACGCACGAACCGGGGGCGAGCATCGTTGCGTCCAGATCGGTAAAGACATACTTGACCTTGGCAAGACGCTCGCGCATCTCGCCCGAAAGCTCGGCAACGGTCGGCAGGATGTTGTGGGACATGGTCACTCCGTTTACATAGAAGGGGCTTGGTCTAGGCGTCGTACGCCGCAAGGGTGCGCTTGAGAATCGAACCGTCGCGCTCACAAGGCTCGGGTCCGTTCTTGCGCAGCATACGCTCTTCCTCGCCCTTACCGGTCACGATGACCACGGCAGGACGGACGGTTTCGCGCACGGCAGTCTCGATAGCGGCAACGCGATCCGTCACGATTTGCCAGTTATCATTTCCCTGCGCTTGAACGTTGCGCGCGATCTCGGCGCAGATGTCCTCGACATCCTCGGGGCCGGGGTCATCCTCGGTAATCACGATTCGGTCGGCATACTTGCCAGCGGCGATGCCCATCGTGGTGCGTCGATCGACACCCTTACCGCCCGTAGCGCCAAATACAACCGCCAGCTCGCGCTCGGGATAGTTCTCGCGCAAGTCACGTAGGAGCGTCTCGAGGCTCATGCCGTTATGTGCAAAATCGACAACGCCCAAGATTTTGCCCGATACGGACGGATAGAGCTCCATACGGCCGGGAACGAAGACGCCCTCAAAGCCATGGACGATGCCCTCTTCGGAAATGCCCAGGGCCTCGGCGCAGGCAATAGCGGCAAGCGCGTTGGACACATTGAACTTAACCGGCGTGGGAATCACAATGTCACGCGTAAAACGGGGCGTGCGCACCGTTGCCACCACGCCGCAGTCGCCATTGCGAATCGTCAGCGCAAGCACGTCGGCACGCTCGTCGGTCAGGGAGAACGTCACCGTACGTTCGCAACGAGATGCCGCCTCGAGCACGCGATCGACCTTATCCATATCGAGATTGACCACGGCAAAACGGCTCTGCGAGAAGATTTTGAGCTTGCTGGCAAAGTAATCCTCGAGCGTCGGATGCTCAATCGGCGAAATGTGATCCTCGCCGATATTGGTAAAGGCGCCGACTTCAAAGTCAATCTTGCCCGTGCGCTCGTATTTGAGGCCCTGACTCGATGCCTCCATAACCAGCCACGGGGCACCCGCCTCCGCAGCATGTGCGATGCGAGACTGCAGCAGGAAGGATTCGGGGGTCGTCAGCTTGGAAGGGCCCGTCTCGATGCCGTCGTCGAACTCAATGCCCGTATTAAGAGCGGGTCGATGACAGCCCGTAAGCTTGGCCTCGTTGGCGAGGATGCCGCGCAGATAAAAGCTGCAGGTCGACTTGCCCTTGGTGCCTGTAAAGGCGCAGACCTTCACCTTACCCGACGGGTGCCCATAAAAGGCATCTGCCACCACGGCGAGCGTGCGACGAATATCGCTCACAATCACCGCGGGAAGATCAACATCGTAATCGACCTCGGAAACGTAGGCCACGGCGCCATCGGCGATTGCCGAAAGCAGGTACTCGCGCTTAAACGCACGGCCTTTGCAGACAAACAACGTGCCCGGACGCACCTGGCGCGAGTCATCAGTCGCAAACTCAATGCGCTGGTCGCACGAAGCGCTCGGTCTGGAAACAACAAGGTCATCTTCCTCGAGCAACTCTATATAGCGCATCAGAGTTAGCTTCTCTTGTGTCGGACTCGACATACAAAGACCTCTCTCGCTAAATTCAGCCTTAAAGGGCAGAAGGCGTCCCGCGGCAGAAACGATGAAACATTCTGTATTATCAACCATCCTAATATGCCACCTGACCTTGCGCGCATCACAGCCTTCTAAAAAATTGCATGGACTGTGCCGTGGTCTAATAAATGGCAACGGTGTTCACCCCGTGTAAAAACAAGGAAATCTGGGTGCCGTTCTTTAACATAGCGTTCGCAACCACGTCCCGCCGCTTCGTCTGAAGATCGGGACGTGGTTTTTTCGGTTCGCTCGGCGCTTATGCCCTATCACGAAACAAAAGATTGGCATGATAGTAAAGATTATTTGACATCAGCTGCCGCAATCCTTGCGGCAGTACACCTGAGCCGTCAGCAGAAAGGATCTTGCATGTGCGGTTTTGTCGGTTTTACCGGTACAGATGAACAGAGTGAGCTGGTTCTCACGGCCATGATGAATCGCATCATCCACCGTGGTCCCGATATGGGCGGCCAGCATATCGTCGACAACGTTGCCCTTGGCTTCCGTCGTCTTTCGATTCTCGATCTTTCCGAAGCTGGAGCCCAGCCCATGTCGAGCGACGACGGCAAGGTCACGATTGTCTTCAACGGAGAGATCTACAACTTCCAGGAGCTTCGCGCCGAGCTGGAGGCGGCCGGCTACGCCTTCCACTGCAACGCTGATACCGAAGTCCTGGTACACGGTTACGAGGAGTGGGGCGAGGACCTGGTCAACCGTCTGCGCGGCATGTACGCGTTCGTGATTCACGACCAGAACAAGAACAAACTCTTTGGTGCTCGTGACATCTTTGGTATCAAGCCGTTCTATTACTACCAGGCATCCGATGGCTCACTGCTGTTTGGCTCCGAGATCAAGAGCTTCCTGGACCATCCCAAGTTTGAGAAGGCTGTCAACCACGACGCGCTGCGCCCCTACCTGACGCTGCAATTCCCCGCCACGGAGGAGACCTTCTTTAAGGGCGTGTTCAAGCTTGCCCCAGCGCATTGCTTTACGTATGACCTGACGACCAACACCATGGACATCAAGCGTTACTGGAGCTGTGACTTCACCGACGACAACTCCAAGACCTTCGAGGAGTACGTGGACGAGTGCGACAAGGTCGTGCACGAAAGCGTCGCTGCGCACCGAATCGCCGATGTTAAGGTTGGTTCGTTCCTCTCCGGCGGTGTCGATTCCAGCTACATCGCTGCCTGTCTCATGCCCGACACCACGTATTCTGTCGGCTTCGATTACAAGAACTTCAACGAGACCAACTACGCCGCCGAGCTTTCCGACAAGCTGGGCATCAAGAACGTGCGCAAGATGATTACCGCCGACGAGTTCTTTGATGCACTGCCCGATATCCAGTACCACATGGACGAGCCGCAATCGAACCTGTCCAGCGTGCCGCTGTACTATCTGGCGCAGATGGCTTCCAAGGAGGTCACCGTCGTCCTTTCGGGCGAGGGTGCCGACGAGCTGTTTGCCGGCTATGAGTGGTACGAGGACACCCCCGAGATGCGCACTTTTAAGAAGCGCGTGCCGCTCGGCATACGTCGCGCCCTGGGCTCACTCGTTCAGCATCTCCCCTACTTTAAGGGTCACAACTTCCTGACGAAATGCGCCGAGGTTCCCGAGCGCTGGTATGTGGGTCAGGCAAAGGTGTTCGATCCCTCCGAAGTCGACGAGGTGCTCAAGCCCGCTTATGACACCGGCAAGAACGCCGCCGAGATGTGCGCCGAGTACTACAAGCAGGTTCCCAACTGCTGCGAGCTTTCCAAGAAACAGTATCTGGATATGAACATGTGGCTACCGGGCGACATTCTGCTCAAGGCCGACAAGATGTGCATGGCGCATTCTCTGGAGCTTCGCGTCCCGTTTCTGGACAAGAAGGTCATGGAGTTTGCCGAGCACATTCCCGCCAACTACCGTGTTAACGAAGAAGGCTGCAAGCTCGTTCTGCGTCACGCTGCCAACCGCACGCTGCCCGACGAGTGGGCAACGCGCAAGAAGGTGGGCTTCCCCGTACCGGTCAAGTTCTGGCTGCGCGAGCAAAAGTACTACGACTACGTAAAGGAATACTTCACCGCACCGTGGGCTGCTGATTTCTTTGACACCGATGCGCTCATGAAACTGCTCGACGATCACTTTGAGGGTCGCGCGCTCAACCAGCGCAAGATCTATACCACGCTGACGTTCCTCATCTGGTACAAGCGTTTCTTTATCGACGAGAACAAGGGCACCGAAGTCGCCGCTTAGATTTCGTTATGAATTAGCGGTGAACAGCACGGGGTTTCCGCTATACTCAGTCCCTGCGGGCGATTGGCGCAACGGTTAGCGCAGGTGCTTTACACGCACAAGGCTGGGGGTTCGAATCCCTCATCGCCCACCACTTGATTGAAAAGGCTCCCAGCGATGGGGGCCTTTCCTTTTTGGGCCCCGTGCAGAGGGATTCGAACCCGCAAGGGTGCGGAGCTGAGGAAACGCGTAAGCGTTTTCCAGCGCAGCACGCGAGGAGCGAAGCGACGAAGCGGGGCGCGGGCGGCGCCAGCCGCACGCGGACACCCCTCATCGCCCACCATTGAATTGTTAGGCCTCCAGCGATGGAGGCCTTTCTTTTTTGGGCCCGGTGCATGGGATTCGAACCCGCAAGGGTGCGGAGCTGAGGAAACGCGAAGCGTTTTCCAGCGCAGCACGCGAGGAGCGAAGCGACGAAGCGGGGCTCGGGCGGCGAAATGGACCCTTGGCGAATACCCGTGTGCAAAAAATGCCAAATATGAGTACTGCTACCTTTTTAGTAGCAGCGTTTTCGAAGTCATAAAAGGCAAATCCGGCATTAGAACGACGATCGATAGTCCAGTTAAGCCAATTTGCCAACTACAAAACTGGACATATGTGGCCCAACTCATCTAAAAGTGCCTAATTTATATGTTACGAAGTTAGTGCCCGTACTCATATTTGCCACTTTTTGCACACGGCCTATCCCAGCCATGGTAAATCGATAGCAAAACGGGCTCCAGTTCGCCCAATCGTGCGCCAAACGGCACGTGACAGCCTGAAACCCGCTCCAAATTGCTATGTCTGATGGCGCTAAGCCAAAACGTCCGACAGAATCTCGATCAGGTTGTCCACGTCGGCCTCTTCGCACACGAGCGGCGGAAGGAAGCGCAGCGTATGTGCGCCTGTAGCGTTGATCACGGCACCAGCCCCCAATGCACGGGCTACAACGTCGTGTGCATCACCCGCGGCATCATCCAAATCGCAGCCGAGCATCAGGCCGCGACCGCGCACCTCTACCACATGCGGAAGCTTAGCCAGCGCCTGCTCCATATAGGCGCCAACCTTGGCAGCATGCTCGGCATAATCGCCGTGCACAAGCGCGGAGAGCGTCGCGGCACATGCCGCGATGGCCAAGCAGCTACCACCGAAGGTCGAACCATGATCGCCGGGCTTAAAGACGTCGGCGATTTCCTTCTTTGCCACCACGGCACCCATGGGCACGCCATCGGCAATGCCCTTGGCTAGGCTCATGATGTCGGGCTCCACGCCATAGGTTTGGAATGCAAACGGCTTGCCGGAGCGGAAGATGCCGCACTGGACCTCGTCGGCGATAAGCACGGCGCCCACTTCGTGTGCCAGGTCGCGCGCTGCCGCCATAAACTCCTCGGTCATGGGGTGCACGCCACTCTCACCCTGGATCGGCTCGAGCATCACGGCACAAATCTCGCTCCCCAGCTGCTTAAAGATCGCACGCAGCTCGTCCACATCGTTGGGCGTGCAGGCCACAAAGCCACCCGGCAGCGGGCGGAAGCTGTCCTGCAGCCAATCCTGCATGGTAGCGGCAATGGTCTCGAGCGTACGGCCGTGGAAGCCGCCGCGCATGCACACGATGGTGTTGCCGCCATTACCGGCACGCTTGGCGTACAGGCGCGCGAGCTTCATCGAGCCCTCGTTGGCCTCGGCGCCAGAGTTGGCAAAGAAGGTCTCCCAAACCTGCTCATCCGCAGCCGGGGCACCAAGAGCAGCTGCCGTGGTCTCATCGCCGGCGGCAATGGCATCGGCAAGCACGCGCGCACCATCTACGTCGTCGTTAGCAAGCTTGGACAGCAGCGCCGCGACCTGTCCGCGCTGCTCGATGTAGAAGTAATTGGAGACATGCATGAGCTTTTTGGTCTGTGCCTCGAGCGCCGAGAGCACGGCCGGGTCGCCATGACCTAGGCTGCACACGCCGATGCCGGCAAGAAAGTCGAGGTACTCACGGCCATCGTCGCCGGTGAGCTTCATGCCGTGACCCTCGACAAACTCGACCGGAGAGCGGCCAAAGGTATGCATAACGTAATGGGATTCAAGCGATTGCTGAGCTGCAAGTGACATGAGATGCCTTTCGTTGGGCGCCAGACGGCGCGGGGCTATGGGTGCAGGAATGGGGCGGCTGCGGGTCAGCTAGACCGTCTGAAGCTTCTCGACCTCGTCAAGGTTCTCGGTCAGACGCGCAGCAAACGTCGAAAGCGGATGCGGATGCGTATCGAACTCGTAAGCCGTCTCGGTGGAATGAATCACGGTGCCGACGCCGGCATCGGTCAGCAGCTCCAGGAGCAGCGAATGCGGCGTAGTACCGTTAATGATGTGGGCACGAAATACGCCGCCGGTAAGCGCATCGACGGCCGCACGCAGCTTGGGAATCATGCCCTTATCGACCTCGCCGCCGTAGAGCATTTCGTTAACCTCGTCGAGCGTTAGGTTGGAGATAAGCGAGTCCTTGTCGCTAAAGTCCTTGTACAGGCCATCGACATCGGTCAAAAAGATCGCCTTATGCGCGTGGAGCGCCGCGGCAACGGCACCGGCGGCGGTATCGGCGTTGATGTTGAAGAAACCGCCGTCCTCCCCCGCCGCGACGGTAGCGATGACGGGGATGTACTCGCTATCGAGCAGGCGCTCGATATAGTCGGTGTTGACGTGCGTGACCTTGCCCACGCGGCCGAGCTCTGGGTCGAGCGGCTCGGCGATAAGGGTGCCGGCGTCGCTGCCGGACACGCCCACGGCCAGGTTGCCGTGGTGGTTGAGCGCCGCGACCAGCTCCTGATTGACCTTGCCGCCCAGTACCTCACGCACGATGTCCATGGTGGCAGGCGTGGTCACGCGCTGGCCGTTCTTAAACTCGACGGGGATGTCGTAGTGGCTGAGCGCCTCGTTGATAGCCTTGCCACCGCCATGCACGATGACGGGGCGCATACCGATGATCTTGAGCAAAACGATGTCGCTCATCACGTCGCGGCGCAGCTGCTCATCAACCATGGCGGCTCCGCCATATTTGATAACAACCGTCTTGCCGGTCAGGTTCTTAATCCACGGCAGCGCTTCGAACAGCAGCTGCGCGGTTGCTTCGTTGGATTCGCTCGAACGACAATCGCGTGCGAATTTCATAATCTGCCTCGTCTTTCGTATCGTTATCGCGCCGTGCTCCGCTGTCCGCAATCGCGGCAAGATGCGCAGCGTGCCTGGAATCTAGGAACGGTAGTCACCGTTAATGGAGATGTACTCGTGCGTGAGGTCGCAGGTCCACACGGTCGTTGCCGCGTCGCCTGCGCCCAGGTCGGCCGAGATCACGATCTCGGGCGCCTCGAAACGTCGTAGAGCCTCGTCCTCGTCAAAGGGAACAGTCAGACCATCGCGACAGACAGGCATGCCCATCATGTCGATGGAAACGTCTTCCTGATTAAACTTCACGCCGCACTTGCCGAGTGCCATGGCGACGCGGCCCCAGTTGCAGTCGTGGCCGGCGATGCAGGTCTTAACGAGCGGCGAGTTGGCAACGGCGCGAGCGGCGATATCGGCCTCCTCGTCGTTCACGGCGCCGGTAACGTTGACCGTAACAAGCTTGGATGCGCCCTCGCCATCGGCGGCGATATTGCGCGCCAGGCTCTCGCACACCTCGTGCACGGCAAATGCCAACTCGTCGAAGGCATCGGAGCCCTCGACGATAGGCTCGGCATCTGCGGCAGCGGCGCCGGAGGCAAGCATGATGCAGGTGTCGTTGGTCGAGGTGTCGGAATCGACCGTTACCTTGTTAAAGGTCTGCTTGACGGTCGAGAGCAGCAGGGCATGAAGTGCCGCAGGCTCGACGGGGGCATCGGTGGTGATAACCGCGATCATGGTGGCCATATTGGGCATGATCATGCCCGAGCCCTTGCACATTCCGCCTACCGTATAGACATTGCCCGCATGACCCGCAGCCTCGCTGACATAGGACACGGCGTACTCCTTGGAGTGCGTGTCAGTCGTCATGATGGCGCGAGCGGCATCGGCGCCACCGTGGGCGGAGAGCGCCTCGTAGGCAGCAGGAATGGCGGTCTCAAACGTGTCGATCGGCAGAATCTGGCCAATCACGCCCGTGGAGGCAACCAGAATCTGCTGGGGCTCGCAGCCGATGACCTGCGATGCGATGCTGCACGTCTCGCGCGCGCATGCAAGGCCGGTCTCACCCGTGGCGGCGTTGGCATTGCCAGAGTTGACCGAAACGCCGGCGATGATACCGTAACCCTTGTCGGCACCGCCCAGGTTGGCACGGCTCACTTGCACGGGCGCCGCGCAAAAGCGATTGGTGGTAAACACGCCGGCGCCGGGACAGGGTTTATCGGGCACGACGAGCGCGTAATCCAGACGCTCGGGGTTCTTGCGGAACCCAGCGTGGATGCCCGCAGCTTTAAAACCAGCCGCAGCCGTAACGCCACCCTCGACGGCGCGAATCTTGATATCAAACACCTCGGTATTCATCGTCTTTATGACTCCTTATGTCAAACAAAAAACGGACATCGGTTGGTGCGCCATGCCAGTCGTGATCATGAGACCAGCTTAAGAGTGGCGCCCCACTCGATGCCCGACTACCAAATCGTTAACAATCGAATGTGCTACACCGGGCACGCCACTGTGGGCAAGCCTCGTCGCTCGTCAAAGCCAAAGACGATATTGGCGCACTGGACCGCTTGGCCCGCAGCGCCCTTGCACAGATTGTCGATGGCGCCCGTCGCCACCAGCACGCCCGCGCGCTTGTTGAACGCAAGGCCAATCTGGGCGGCGTTGGTGCCGACGACCGAAGCCGTCTTGGGCTGCTGGCCGGCATCGAGCACGCGCACAAAGGTGCGTCCAGCGTAGAACTGCTTGTAATAGTCGACGACATCCTCAAGAGCCAGGGAGTCGATGGCCTGCGGCGTGAGCGGCAGCGTCACCGTGGAGAGCAGGCCGCGCTTGAGCGGTGCCAGATGCGGGGTGAAGACGACGCGATCGGTCAGGCCAAGGATTTGCTCAATCTCGGGCGTGTGGCGATGCTTGCCCACGCCGTAGGCCTCCAAGTTCTCGTCGGCGCTGCAAAAATGCGTGCGAGCGTTGCAGGACTTGCCGGCACCCGTCACACCGCTGATGGCATCAACGATCACGGGGCCGCTCTGGGCAACCCAGCCAGCGCGCACGGCGGGAGCGGCGGCAAGGCTCGTTGCGGTGGGATAGCAACCGGCGCAGGCGACCAGCACGGACTTGCCAGCGGCATGGCTGGAAGCAGCGGTCTCTAAGTCCTGGCAGAACAGCTCGGGGAGGCCGAAAGCACGCGTCTTGAGCAGCTCGGGGCTCGTATGCGCGGCGGCATACCACGCCTCGAACACGGCCGGATCGCTCAGACGGTAGTCGGCAGACAAATCGAAGCAGGAAACGCCTGCGGCAAGGAGCGCGGGCACCTGTGCCATGGCAGCCGTGTGCGGCACGGCAAGAAAAACCGCATCGCAGCTCTTGAGCTCGGGGGCGTCGTGCGTGGTAAAAACCAGATCGCTCACGCCGGCAAAGCTCGGATAGACCGAAGACAGCGGCCGGCCGGCATCGGCGTTGGACGTAATGGCAACAAGTTCAAACTCGGGATGACCGAGCACGAGGCGAATGAGCTCGGCGCCGGCATATCCAGCCGCACCGACGATTCCAACCTTCAAAGACATATCAGACTCCTTGTCTGCGATTTATGCACCGATGCGCATTTCGCAGCGGTCGTTATGAAGTGGGTTGAAACTTTAGCACCAAAAGATGCATATATACGCAAATCTTTTGCATATTCATGCATTGAAACATTCCCGACACATTCGCTTGAAGGAATTGACAAATAAATGCGGGCCCCATATTACCCAGTGCGCCTTACGGTGACGTTGCAATGTGGGACCCGCTACATGCGAGAATTTGAATTGTCGAAGCTTGCTGGGAGACTCGTTTAGAGCTCGACCGGCACCCATTCGTCGTGATTGCAGATAAAAGCCTCGGGATCCTCGACGCTAAAGAAGACGAGCGTGGGATCGCCTGCGCCCTCGTAGTGCTCGCCTAGGCGCTCCAGGTGCCTCCAGCCTGCCTCGCGCATATCGGGAGCGGCCTGGTCATCCAGACCCGCATGCCCGCGCAAGATAAGCCAGCCATGGCCCGGCCACCAACTCGTGGCCTCAAAGCGTTGGTTTTGCAGCAGCTCCTGCCACACATCCTTGGTGCGCGCCGTCACAAACCACAGCTTGCCGCCCTGGATCTGCGCAAACGAAAACGGACGCACATGCGGCTGCCCGTCCACGCTCGTCGCCAAGTACCACGCCGGCACCGACGTCAGATACTCCAACACCGTATTCAATCCGTCCATGTGTCCTCCTGTACTAGCCAGTTTGAGAGCCTGGTTTGTGTGAGCTAGAGCTCCAGGCGCTCCTCGCTGCCGTCGATATCACAGAAGCGCGCGGCAATGTTGCGGACCGAAAAGAAAGCAAGACGGCCGTCGTTGGCACTCTCGTGTTCCTCGCCAATGCCCACCATGTGCTTAAAACCCGCTTGACGCACCTTGTCGCTCGCAACTGCGTCGTCCTCAAGTGCGGCTTCGCCGGTCAATACGATCCAACATTCCCCCGGCTTCCAGCCCGAGAGTTCAAACTTGGGATTCGCGCTCAACTCCGCCCACACATCCTTGTCGCGCGACGTGCAAAACCACAACTTACCGTCATCGACCATGGCAAACGAAAACGGCCTCACGCGAGGCTGATGCCCGTCACTTGCATCGGTCGTGGCCAGATACCACGCCGGAATGCGCCTGAGATACGAACAGGCGCGCTCAAGCTGAGCCGTGCGGTCGTTGTCGGTCATAGGGACCCCTTTCTTGCGCCCGAATCGCGCCTAAACAAGTTGAAGATTGATGACGATGACGCAGATGAGCAGCAACGCCGTCACCACCGCCGCCAACGCATCGCCGCGGCCAAATGCAAGCGCATGCAGGCGCGTGCGGCCCTGCTCGCCGTGATAGCAGCGTGCATCCATGGCGGCAGACAGCGTCTCGGCATGGCGGAACACGCCCGTGAACAGCGGAATCGCCACACTGCCGAGCATACGCACGCCGCCGAGCGGACCGCCCGTCACGCGCGCGCCGCGGCTTGCCTGTGCATCGGCCGTCTGTTTCATCTCAGTGGCAAACTGCGGCATAAAGCGTAGCGCGATACCCATGATCATGCCGAGCTCGTGCGCAGGAAGTCCCACACGCGCAAACGGCGCGAGCAGGCGCTCAAAGCCCGCGGTGAGGTCGAGCGTCGGCGTGGTGAGTGTAATGGCGCTCATGCCGGCCATCATCAACGTCAGGCGGCACGCCATAAAGGCGGCAGAACGCAGTGAGCCCTCGCTTATCTGCAGAAAGCCGAGCTGCCACAAGATGCGCCCGCTCTGATCGGTAAACAAGTTGAGCACCGCGACCACGACGACGATTGCCAGCAATGGTGCCATCGACGACAGAACGCGACGAACCGGCACCTGAGACACGGCATAGATCAGCACAACGAAAATTGCGACCGGGGCCAGTCCGCGGAAGCTGCTGACTGTGAGCGTCGTGATCAGAAACACAAAGCCCAAGAGCAACTTAGTTCGCGGGTCCAGGCGGTGGATCGCACTATCGCCGGGATAGTAGCTGCCAAACGAAAACGCCTCCATTAGCAGCCCTCCTCTCGCGCGACCGTCTTGGAATTAGCAGTGTCCGCGACGTTAGAAGGACCGCCCGAGCGACCGATTAGCAGGTCCATCAACTCGTCTGCCAGCGACTCAACCGTATAGAGGCCGTCAAAGCGCAGCGGCACGCCCGCCTCCGTAAGCGCCAGCGCCATACGCTGGGCGGCGGGAACGCCCAGGCCGATCGACTTGAGCTCATCGGCTTGCGCAAACACCTGCACGGGGGCTCCCTCGGCAAACACCGCGCCTTCGTTCATTACGACGATGCGGTCACAGCAATTGGCCAGGTCATCCATACTATGCGAAACCATGACAACGGTCAGGCCATCGCGGTGAAGTCGACCGATGAGCCCTAGGAAATCCTTGCGCGCAGCCGGATCGAGCCCCGCCATGGGCTCATCGAGCACCAGGACCTCGGGCTCCATGGCGAGCACGCCGGCGAATGCCACGCGCCGTTGCTGACCGCCCGAAAGCTCAAAGGGGCTCTTGTCGCCGACCGTGGAAAGGTCGAGGCCCACGCGTGAGAGCGATGACTCGACACGACGGTCGACTTCATCTTGCGGCAAGCCAAGGTTATGCGGACCAAACGCCACGTCCTGCGCCACGGTTTCGGCAAACAGCTGACGCTCAGGATATTGAAACACCACGCCGACCTTGGCCTTAACCGCAGCGGCGTCTTTCTTGTTTGACAGATCGAGCCCCAGCGCGCAAACGCTTCCCTCCTGGGGGCGAATCAAACCGTTGAGATGCTGGACCAGCGTCGACTTACCCGAACCGGTATGACCTGCCAAGCCCAGGAACTCGCCGCGACGCACCGTCAGCGATACATCGCGCAGCGCCCACGGGCTGCTGGGGTCGTTTCCCCAGAGAGCCTGTTTGCTCGATTTGCCCGCAGTGGCCGAGCGCTTATGCCAGCGGCGGCGCTCGCGCGGACTGAGCGAATAACTGTACGAAACATGGGATAGTTCGATGACGGGCTCCGACGCGTTGCCCTCGTTGTCTACCGGAACAGTGCCGTCAGCGATTTCCAACTGGGATACGAAAGACTGCCCCGCGATGCCTGCTCCACTTCGCTCGGCATAAGCCTGCACAATCTCAGCGACCATATCCACCTCGCGCACCTGCGCATGAACAGGCACGCCCTTCGCACGAAGCGCCATGCCCAAACGGCACGACTCTGGCATGTCAAGGTTGAGCTGAGCGAGTTCATTCGCCCGCGTCAGAATCTCCTCGGGCGTGCCCAGCATGGCAACTCGTCCCGTCTGAAACACGGCGACACGATCGGCCTCGGCGGCCTCCTCCATAAAGTGCGTAATCATCACGATAGTCATGCCGCGATCGTGGAGTGCGCGGCACGCTTTCATAAGACCCTTGCGTCCGCGCGGATCGAGCATCGAGGAGGCCTCATCCAAAATGAGAACGCGCGGCTCCATGGCGAGCACGCCGGCAAGCGCCGCGCGCTGCTTTTGGCCACCCGAGAGTGCATGGGTCTCGTGGCGCTCAAAGCCCACCAGACCCACGGCCTTCAGCGCCTCGCGCACGCGCTGCGCGATCTGGGCCGATCCGACCCCTAAGTTCTCGGGACCAAACGCAACGTCGTCCTCGACAAGCGTCGCCACAAGCTGGTCGTCGGGATTCTGGAACACCATGCCAGCAGTCGAGCGGATGTCGTAGACCAGCTCGGGATCGGACGCGTCCATGCCGTTGACGCACACCGTGCCCGCATCGGGCTGCAACAGCGCATTCAGATGCTTGGCAAACGTCGACTTGCCCGACCCATTGCCACCGAGGATGCAGAAAAACTCGCCGTCCTCGATATTCAGATCGACGCCGTCGAGCGCCGGTACGGCACCGTCATAGCTAAAGGAAACGCCCCGACACTCAATCATGCGCGGCCTTTGACCTGGTCCTTTTTAGGCGTGATGAGGTTGGAGACCGCTTTATACACCGCCAGTGTCAACACCGAGTTAAGCACGGTCTTGATAAGGTTGAACGGCAGCACGGCAGGAATCATGAGCGGGGCGATCACATCGACCGAGCCATACCAGAACCATACGCCAATGGTAAGGTTTGCGACCATAGACAACGCCGTAGCGGCAATAACGCCGAGCACCAGGCCAATCACGGCACCCTTATAGGTATGCATCTTCTGATAGACGATAGCCGCAGGCAGAATGTAGCCCAGCGTGGCAACCAGGTTCATAAGCGCGCCGACCCAGTCACCCGTGGTGAGCGCATGGATAACGATAGCCATAGCGGCAACAGCAGTGCCGGCGCCAGGACCATACGCAAACCCGCACACCATCGCCGGTACCAGCGACGGGTCATACGTCAAAAACGGCGCCGAAGGAAGGATAGGCAGCTGCACGTACATAAACAGGGCGCCCAAGGCGCACATCAACGCCATGGTAACGAGCTGTTTGGTGCTCCACCTATTCGTGTTCTCAAAATGGATATGCTGCGACTGTTCAGACATAAGATCACCTGCCTCTTTCATCCGGACTCTAACCGTTGGTACTGGGATCTCACCAGTTCAGCCGGCATGCGAACCAACGCACACACGGGTCGCGGACTCATCGGCTCGGCCGCAGGCACCTCGCCCGCGCCACGGCGCCCCTGTGGCACCGCCCGATTTACCGCCAGTGGGGAATTCCACCCCGCCCTGAAACAGCAATTGCAAGTGTAGCACCAGTAGGCTTTCGCGCAAGTATGCCATGGGTAATTTATGGCGGGGACCAGTTACCGCAACAACCACGTTCCCCACCCGTCCCAAAGTAACGCGCCTTTCGCGGCAAAGCCGCGAAACAGCGACCGGGACACGTATCCCCATCAGCCACGATCTCCGCCCACGCCGACCTCAAGGCCGTAAACGCAGGGAATCCGGGGGCGGGACGGGGACTTCTCTCCGGAATATTCCGCAAAGAGGCTCCGCAGCGCGAAGCGCGATGCGGAGCCTCTTTGCATGTCCGAGGACGTTCCGGAGAGAAGTCCCCGTCCCGCCCCCGGATTCCCGGTGGGAGTTCTAGACCTTGTCGGCCTTAGTACATACCGCCGCCCTGCTGACCAGCGGTAGCAGCAGCGATTGCGTCCTCAAGCTGAGTGTTCTTGGGCACATCGGAGACGGTGGCCTCGGTGATGAGGATCAGGCTGGCGACAGAAGCAGCGTTCTGCAGGGTGACGCGGCTGACCTTGACGGGGTCGAGGACGCCCATCTCGATCATGTCGCCCCACTCGCCGTTGGCAGAGTTGAGACCCTGGCCGGCGGGCAGCTCGGCGACCTTGTCGACCACGACAGCGCCCTCAAAGCCAGCGTTCTTGGCGATGGTAGCGACCGGAGCGGTCAGAGCCTTCTTGACGATGTCGACGCCGATCTTCTCCTCGGGGTCGTCGATCTCAACAGCGTCGAGCGCAGGAGCAGCGTCCATGAAGGCGACGCCGCCGCCGGCGACGATGCCCTCCTCGACAGCAGCGCGGGTAGCCTGCAGGGCGTCCTCGACGCGGTGCTTGATCTCCTTGAGCTCGGACTCGGTAGCGGCGCCGACCTTGATGACGGCAACGCCACCGGAGAGCTTGGCCAGGCGCTCCTGGAGCTTCTCACGGTCGAAGTCAGAGGTGGTGTTCTCCATCTCGCCCTTGATCTGAGCGATGCGGGCGTCGATGGCCTCCTTGGAGCCAGCGCCGCCGACGACGACGGTGTTGTCCTTGGAGATGGTGACGGACTTAGCAGTACCGAGCATATCGGCGGTGATGTCAGCGACCTTCACGCCCAGCTCGTCCAGAGCGGCCTGGCCACCGGTGAGGACGGCGATGTCCTCGAGGATGCGCTTGCGGCGATCGCCATAGCCCGGGGCCTTGACGGCGCAGACGTTGAGAGCGCCACGGATCTTGTTGAGGACCAGGGTCGGCAGAGCCTCGCCGTCGATGTCCTCAGCGATGATGAGCAGGCCACGGCCGGCGCGCTGGACAGCCTCGAGAACAGGCATGATGTCCTGAACGCTGGAGATCTTCTGGTCGGTGATGAGGATGTACGGATCCTTCATCACGGCCTCCATGCGGTCGTTGTCCGTGACGAAGTAAGCGGAGACATAGCCCTTGTCGAACTGCATGCCCTCGACGGTGTCGATGGTGATGTCGAACGTCTGGGAATCCTCGACGGTGATGACGCCGTCCTTGCCCACGACCTCCATGGCCTCGGCGATCTTCTCGCCAACCTCGGGGTCACCGGCAGAGATGGTACCGACGGAAGCAATCTGCTCCTTGGTCTCGACCGGCTTGGCCTGCTTCTTCATCTCGGCGACGGCGGCGTTGACGGCCTTGTCGATGCCGCGACGGATGGCCAGCGGGTTGGCGCCAGCAGCGACGTTGCGCAGACCGTCGTTGACGATGGCCTGAGCGAGCAGGGTTGCGGTGGTGGTACCGTCACCCACGGTGTCGTTGGTCTTGGTGGCGACCTCCTTCACCAGCTGGGCGCCCATGTTCTCGATGTTGTCCTCGAGCTCGATCTCCTTAGCGACGGAAACGCCGTCGTTGGTGATGGTCGGGGCACCGAACGTGCGCTGCAACGCAACGTAGCGGCCCTTGGGGCCCATGGTGACGGTAACGGCGTCGGCCAGAGTGTTGACGCCCTTTGCGAGCTTAGCGCGGGCATCGGTGTTGAACGTAATGTTCTTTGCCATGGTGAGTAATCCTCCAAAAGAAATGTGACTCGCGTCGCCGCTTCCGAGTCCTATGCAGCGACCGCGTTCAAAAACGAATCAGAGAGTCTGACGAGACTAGGCCTCAACGACGGCGTAGATGTCGTCGGCACGCATCAGCAGATACTTCTCGCCGTCGACCTTGACCTCGTTGCCACCGAACTTGCCGTAGATGACAACGTCGCCGACCCGAACGTCCATGGGGATGCGCTCACCCTTGTCGTTGACCTTGCCGGCGCCAACGGCAACGATGGTGCCGCGCTGCGGCTTCTCCTGAGCGTTGCTGGCGATATACAGACCAGAAGCGGTCTTCTGCTCGGCCTCGTCGGGCTTGACCAGGACGCGATCTGCAAGCGGCTTCAAAGACGACATGCTTGTTTCCTCCTTTGTGGGCCGCGCGGTCATGCCGCGCGGGTTAACCCTTTTTGTTTGCGTACGCGTTGAATGGTACCCACGAATGGCGGGTTATACAACACGGAGTCAAAAAATCTTATTTTTTGGCACTTAGATTTTCTGAATGCCGGGGGATAACTTAGCGGTGGCTCCCGGGGCGGACCGGAGGGCATGAAGTTTGCTGCTCTACAGTCCTGCGCAAGACGGAAAGCACATTAAGTGCTTTCCTTTGCGTGCGGAACTCGCGACAAACTTCATGCCCTCCGGTCCGCCCTGGGAGCCAGGTTGACTAACTAGGGCCCGGCATTCAGAAAAGTCAGTGCAGCAAAATGGCGATGCGGATGGGATGCACAAGATAGGGGCACGTTGTTGGGACGCGCTCTTTTAAGTTGCGGTGGAATAGTTCCTTTTTGGGCTTGAAGGCCGATTTTAGGGACTATTTCACCGCAACTGAGGGGTGGGATGCGGGGCTAGCGCTCGTAAATCAAGTTGCCTGCCAGGTAGGTGGCTTGGACTTTGGTGGCCTGGAGCTCTTGGGGGTCAATGGTAAGCGGGTTTTGGTCCAGGACTACCAGGTCGGCGTACTTGCCGGGCTCCAAGCTGCCGAGGTTTTGCTCGTCGCCCGCTGCATAGGCGCTGCCCAGGGTGTAGTTGCGCAGGGCTGTTGCCGCATCGATGCGCTCGCTCGGCAACCAGCCGCCCTCGGGCCAGTGGCTTTTGGGGTCCTGGCGCGTGATAGCCGTGTAGAGCACGTTCATGCTGGTAACGGGCGTGATAGGGCTGTCAGTACCGAAGGCTTGGCGAATGCCGCGCTGCTTATAGGTTGCGAACGGCCACATGATGCGGCTGCGCTCAAGGCCCAGATCGCGCTCCGGTCCACCCGGGTCGAGCGTAATGTGGCAGGGCTGGCTCGAGGCAACCACGTTGAGCTTGCGCAAGCGATCGATGTCCTCGGGCAGGAGGTTCTCCAGATGCTCGAGCGTGTTATGGCCGTGCTGGGGCAGGCCGTACAGATCGGCCGCCTCCTCGAAGATATCCAGCGCGGCATGAATCGCACCGTCACCGATGACGTGGATGCGCACGGTGTGACCACGCTCCGCGGCCGCCAGAACCAATTTGCGCATGCGCTCAGCCGGGACCGTCAGACGGCCCTGGTCGCCCGGGAAGCGCGGATTGGTATAGGGCTCGGTGAGATATGCCGTGTGTTCGCTCGACACGCCGTCGAAGAACTGCTTAAAACCCGGCGCCGAAAGCAGCGCGTTGTTCGCGTAACGTACCTGGAGCTCTTCTAGACGCGACTGGTCATCCAGCAGCGTGGGGAACAGATGGGCACGAATGCCCAGCTTGCCGGCCATCTGCAATTTGTCATAGACATCGTCGCGGATAAAGTCGCATCCCGGCATGGGCATGAGCGACATGTCGCAGATCGAGGTGATGCCCTGCTCGGCCATGCGCCTCATTTGATCGGCGTAAGCGCTTGCGGTGCGATCTTCGCCCAGCCACTCAAGGCAGCGCGGCAACAGCTGCATGGCAGCCGCTTCGTGAGCAATGCCCGTGAGCTCGCCGTTTGCGTCCTTGTCGTAGCTACCGCCCGCTGGCGGCTCGCTGTCGCGCGTGACGCCGAGCGCCTCGAGTGCACAGCTGTTGAGCCACAGCGTGTGGCCGTCGCCCGAGTACATAACGCAGGGACGATCGGGGAATGCCGCATCGAGCGACGCCTTGCTAGGATGCTCGGGCGGGTCCCAACGGTAGTCGCGCCAGCCCTGCGTCACAACCCAAGCGTCGTCGGGCAGGTCCTGGGAAAACTCGAGCGCATGTTGCACCAGTGCCGCCTCGGACGTGCCCATATCCATGAGCATGTACGGCGAGGAGCCAACCGAGGTATGGAAGAAGTGCAGATGAGCGTCATGGAAACCGGGGCAGACAAACTGCTCGCCGTAATCGATAACCGGCGTGGCGGCGGGAGCGGCGGCAATCACGTCATCGGGCTTTCCGACTGCGACGATACGGTCGCCTGCGATGGCAATCGCCAGCTCGCGGGCGGTATCGATGCCGTCTTGGGCGGTAAAGACGTTCTTGGAGCGGATAATCCGATCGATATGTTGCATGGGCATCCCCATCTCTGGCAGGAAATTCAACACCCCCGAGTGTACTCCCCCGCCCTTGTAACAAAACCCCAAGCGGCAAACGGCAACTTTACCAGCCCTAGCGGCAGGTGGCATACTGGAGAGAGCCTGTACGATTTTGCGATCAACCCAGCAAGGAGCAAATCGACCATGACGAAGACCAAGGCACAGCAGATTATGGCGGCGACCGAGGCTCGCGCGGCTGACGACGTCACCGCAGCCATCAAAGATATCGCTACCGAGTTTGAGCCCTATATCATCAAGCAGCGCCGCCACTTCCATAAGCACCCGGAGCTGAGCCTCGCCGAGGAGCGCACGACCTCCGACATCGCCAACCAGCTTGACGCCATGAATATCCCCTACGAGCGTCCCCTTAAGACGGGCCTTGTGGCGACCCTTCGCGGCACCGCGCCGGATGCCTACCGCGAGGACGGCACGCCACGCCGCCGCATCCTGCTGCGCGCCGACATCGATGCCCTGCCCGTCACCGAGCAGACCGGCGAGGAGTTCGCCAGCGTCAACGAGGGCTGCATGCACGCTTGCGGCCACGACTGCCATATCGCCATGATGCTCGGAACGCTGCAAATCCTGCGCCATATGACCGACGACATCCACGGCGAAGTCCGCATCGTATTCCAGCCCAGCGAGGAAAACGGCCAGGGCGCCAAGCTCATGATCGGCACGGGCGTGCTCGACGGCGTCGATGGCGCCTACGCCGCGCACATCTGGAGTGAGGTCGACGCCGGCACCGTGAGCTGCGAGCCCGGTCCGCGCATGGCCAATACCGACTGGTTCCGCATCGACGTCCGCGGCACCTCGTGCCATGGCGCCATGCCCCAGCGAGGTCACGACGCCGTCATGGTTGCCGCCGAGATTGTCAACGCCCTGCAGACCATCGTTTCGCGCGAGATCAGCCCCTATGAGCCGGCTGTCATCACCGTCGGCGAGCTGCACGGCGGCACCGCGCGCAACGTTATCGCCGGCACGGCCTACCTCGCCGGCACGGTGCGCACCTACGGCGATTCGACCCACGAGGAAATGCCGGAGCTTATGCGCCGCATCGTGGAGCATACCGCGGCCGCCTTGGGCGCCGAGGCAGAGCTCACCGACTACACCATCGCCAACTACAAGGTCGAAAACGACGCCGCCTCGAGCGAGCGTTGTCGTCAGGCTGTAATCAAATGCCTGGGTCCCACCGGTCAAGGCCATTACCGCGGCACGCTTTCGGGCGAGGACTTCTCGGAGTACCTGCGCCGCGTGCCGGGCGTGCTCGCCTTTGTTGGCACGCGCAACCCCCAGATTGGCGCCACGTACGCCCAACATTCTTGCTTCTACAAGATTGACGAGACCGTGCTGGCAAAGGGCTCCATGGTGGCCGCCCAGTATGCTATCGACTTTTTGGCCGAGCCCACGCAAGAGGAGCTCGACGGCCCCACGATCGCCGCGGTTGCCGAGACCAACCCCGACTTGGCCGCCAAGCTGCGCTCTGCCAAGGCCACGGCCGCTGAGGCGCGCGACGCCATGCACGATGCTCGCACCGCCCGCCATGCTGCAATCAAGGGCATCCACGATGCGCGGGCTGCCGCTCGCCACGAGGAAAAGCGCGACGAGTAGCCGTCACGCCCATCCATAACAGCCTGGCTAAAGCAAAGCGGGGGCGGACGTTATCTCAACGTTCGCCCCCGCTTATGTGTCGACCGTTTTTCTAGCGCGTCCTCCGTCACGCCAGGTAAGAGCGAAGGATGGTGAGCCAGCGTGGGGGTTCGAGGTGGATGATATCGTCGGGAACTCCGGCGGGCGCATAGCCGCCAAAGAGCAGACCGGCATCTGCCGGATTGACGAGGCGCACGATCCATACGACGACGACCAGCACGCACAACACGGTGACCGCAATGTCGATACCACGCTTTAGCTTGCTCGATGCCACCTCCTCGCGCACGAACGCGAGCACAAACGCAATCGGCACCACCCAAAACAGCGGATGGTAGGCAAAGGCAGCCGCATAATCGAGGCGCAGCGCCGCCAGCCACGCCCTCGTCATGCCGCATCCCGGACAAGGAATGCCCGTCATCAATCGAAAAATGCAGCCAATGTCGAGCAGGTAGAGCGCGAGCCAGGCGACAAAGAGCGCGCCGGTGCAAAAAAGGGCGCGGCGAAGGAGCTCTGCCGTGCCCCTATGTCCCTGGAAGCTGTTCACGCCGCCCTTATTGTTAGGCACGAGCGCCAAGGCGAGTGTTGTAAGCCGTTGCCATGGCATTGGTATTATTGATGACGATGTTCATAGCGAAGATGGGACCAAGGCCGCACAGGAGCGCGCCGAAGATCTGCCACAGAAGAACGGTGGTGCCGTTTTCCTGGAACACCAGGCCGTAGCGAGGAGCGTTGGCCTGCAGGCGGTTGCCAATCTTGTAATACCAGTAGTACGCGTAGAAGCCGCAGGTCACAAACGATAGAAGGATGAATTCCGCCAGACCCGGCGTGTAATCGCCGTCATCCTGACACAACGTGTTGACGTCGCGTGCCAAGCAATACAGGAAGTAGAACGAATAGATACCGCAGGTCACAAGAGAGAGCAGCAGCCAGCCGATCAGGCTGCGGTCAGCCTTAATGGGGTCATAGCCCATCGGAGCGGATGCGGACTGTTGGGCGTATTGACCGGTGTACTGCTGCTGAGGCTGGGGCGCGGGCTGAATAGCCTGGGCCGGAGCGGGCTGGGGCTGCGGGGCCGCAGCGGCAGAAGCGGCACCAACGGCGGATCCGCAAACAGGGCAGAATTTGGCATCATCCGAAATGGGAGAACCACAAGTGGGACAGAACATGAGCCTCTCCTTTTCCTAAGGCGTCGCACGCCTTCAAACCTTACACGTCTACGTTCTCAACAATAGCCGCGACGTTGTTGCGCAACATTGACCAATTTCCGAGAAATTTTGCTGCAACCGTTTTCCCAGGCATTTTCTTGCTTTCGCAGTAGAAAAAGGCACCCCGGGCTCAGTTGCCCAGGGCGCCTCGACCGGCTATTCGGTTTGATTGTTTTCGGCAGCAGGATTATCGCCCGGCTCATCCGCCGGCGTGGCAACGGCATCCCAATCGGGCTCCGCAGGCGTCGCCTCGGACGCCGGTGCGGGGACAGGAGCAGGTGCCGGGGCAGGGGCAGGCGCGGGTGCCGGGGCAGGTGCAGGCGCGGGCGCCGGGGCAGGCGCAGCACCAGTGGCTGCCGTGGGATTGAATCCCGCAGGAGCAGGCTTCTTCTCACCCGGGAGCACAAAAGTCAAAACGTCGTCCTTGTCCTCATCGGCCCATTCGCTTGCATAACGTGCAGCCCAATAGCCAACGGCACGGTGCTTGAGCATCTTGCCAAAGACCGTAAGGAACACCGTGACGAATGCAATCAGCACCAGGAACAATACGAGCGTGACACCACCGGCGGTAACAATCGCCTCGATACCCGTGGGGCGATAGTAATAGCCGTACGCGCCAATTCCGGCGATGGCACCAAAGACAGCTGTCAAGATCCACGTAATGGCGTTGGAAACCAGGCCCGTCAAAAACTCGGGAAGGAACGAAGCACAGAACAGCTTGGTCTTGTTGTGCTTAAAGGCCGCCCAGACCTTATCGAGCGAAAACGCGCTCTCGACGCGCCCGGTCACCGCAAAGTGCATCACGGCAATGTCGGCGAACATCTTAAAGAAGACACCCAGAATCGCCGAGGCAATTAGCGCCAGGACAAGCAGGCCAAGCGAGCCAAACAGCGCAGCCTCGAGCGCATAAGAGCCGTAATAAGAATACGAGCCCGCGGCGCCAATTACCACGCCCTCCACCAGCGAAAGCACTACACCGATAATGGGAATGGCAGCGATAACCTCGAGCACGACCGAAATAACGCTCGAAAAGATTCCGAGACCAAACGACGTGGAACGCATCAACGGACGACCCATGCCGTCATCGATCTTAAGCGACAGGTCGCGACCCCACTCGATGCCAAAGCCCGAACCGCACACGCTCGCCACGTAGGCAGCCAAAAAGCCGATGGCAGCCGCAATACCGCCGATAACGGGGATGAACAGCACGAGTACCGATACGACACAGATAAGCGCCGGCAAAAAGGCAATCTGGCACACGCGCTGCAGCACGCCCGGAGTCTTGGTCATATCCTCAAACGCCTGAGCCGTGCAGCCCTTGGACGCGTTCGCGACAGGTTGAGGAACAAACTGCTGAGGCTGAGGCTGACCCTGAGGGGCGGAAGCTGCAGCACCGGCATTGGGGGCACCACACACGCCGCAGAACTTGTCGTTATCGCCCATGGGGGCGCCACACTGCGAACAGAACATCGAAATCATCCCTTCGTATCTAGAGCGAATCACCTGGATCGCAAACGATGTCTTTGGCATCATTATCACCCAATGTGAGGACAAATACTCTTAGATGACGTATTTGCAACGCGCGAGGCGCTTTTCGATTGTTTGATGAGTGCGTCCGCGTTAGTTCGTTCCGCGGAAACCCTTGCCGACGATCTCGGAGCTGTCGACGATCGTGATAAAGGCACCCGGATCGACCTCGCGCGCATAACGGCGCAGCTGCACGGCCTCGCGACGGCTCAGCACGCTCATGATCACCGTCACGCACTTGCCCGAGAAGGCGCCGTAGCCGCGGCTGATGGTCGCCGTGCGGTTGAGATGCTTGACGATAAACTCCTCGACCTTAAGGGGCTCGGAACAAATGATCGTGCAGACCTTACGAAGATGAATGCTCTCGATGGCCTTGTCGACCACAAGCGTCTTGGCAAACAGGCCGAGCACGCAATACAGACCGATACGCGGACCATACAAAAAGGCCGCGATGGTCACGATGCCGATATCGACCAGCAACAGCGCGCGACCAATCTCGAGTGTGGTACGGCGTTTGAGGATCATAGCGAGGATGTCCGTGCCGCCCGTCGAGGCGCCGATATCAAAGACGATGGCGCTGCCGAGCGCCGGCAGAATCACGGCAAAGCACAGGTCGAGCCACATATCGCCCGTCATCGAGACACTGGTCGGGATAAAGAGCTCGAAAAGCGAAACATAGGCGGACAGCGCAAACGAGGCGAAGACACTCCACAGAATTGCCTTGCGCTCCAAAAAGATAAAGCCCAAAACGACGAGAACCGCGTTGATAATCCACATAAAGACGCCGACGGGCAGGGTCGGGAACAGCGTGGACAGAATAACCGACACGCCCGAGGTGCCGCCAAAAGCAAAGTGATTAGGGGTTTTAAACGCAACGATGGCAAAAGCCGTAAGAATCAGGCCCAGATTGAGCTCGGCGAAAAAGCGCGGGAAGCCTGGCTCCTGGCTACGCTTTTGGCCGGCACGCTCGCCGCGCTCGATATCGGTGCGATCAACCACGCGCTCCATCGGCACCACGGGAGGACGATGTACCTCCTCGGCAGCTCGCGATGCCGCCTCTGCCGCGGCAGCCTCAATCGCCCATGCCTGGCTTTCTGTTTCGTGCTCGTCAGCCATTACGGCAACCCCTCGTTAACAATTTGGAAACAATGCGCCCATTAGGGTAACGCGGAACACGACGATTGCAACCCCTAGTTAGACGAGCGGTATGCCTACATCGGGGACATACAAATAACGGCCGGCCGCACATACATCCGTGCGGCCGGCCGTTTGACGTTTTCGCAGATAAAACCTGCCAAAATAAACATCCCTTTTTGGTAGGTTACTCGTGCTGGTTGGTGCGGTGCTCGTACTCCTCGGGGGTGATGACATCCTCGATGCGCAGGTTGACGCCTGCCACCTCAAGACCGGTCATCGCGGCCAGACGCTCGGTCACGCGCGCCTTAACGTCGTCGAAAATCGCGGGCGCGTAGGCGCCGTACTCGATAATGACGGAAATGTTGACGACCACGCGGTTGTCATCGGTGACCTCGACCGTCACGCCCTTGGTCAGATTCTCGGCACCGAACTGCTCCTGCACAAAGTGCATGAGGTTGCCCTTCATGCCCAGGACGTGCGGTACCTCGCGGGTGGCCATGGCGACGATCTTCTCGATCACACCGTTGGAATAGGTCAGCGAGTCCTCGGACTCGTCCGCTTCCCCATCATCCCCATCCGCATCGTCGGCGGGTTCGGCCTCGACGAGCGCCTCGTCCTCGAGCGTTACGTCCTCGGCCTCGGCGGTGACGGTCTCGTCTACCTCGAGCTCGGTATCGGCCACATCGACCTTCGTGTTAAAAGCCATGGTTCCTCCTTATGCCCACCGCACACGCGGCGGTCGAATACATGCTAGCGGCCGCTAAACAGACGGCCGAAGAAGTTGACGATCCCGTTCTCGCCGTCGCGGATCTGGCCAATCACGGCGCCGATCAGCACAAAGAAAGCGATGACGAGCGTATCCCACAGGCCGAGCGTGAGCACCAGCACGGCGAGCACAAAACCAGCGACGGCTCCAAGCGTGGTGTTGGGATGACGGACGGCATAGCTCCAGATGGCTGCCCCCGTACCCTTGATGAGACCCATGGCCTCATCAAAATCATCGGCGACCGCGTCATGTGACTCGGTACCCTCCACCTTAGGATCGACGACCTCGCCTGCCGGCGCGGCGCTCTGATCGATAGTCAGGCGCGGCGTGCGGGCGGTCTTGTCTTGATTGGTATCACTCACCGGAAACCTCCACGGTCTGGACGGTAGTCTTGGACGGCAAAAAACGAACGCGCGCAGTCGTGCCCGGCGTGCCGAGCATAGTGTCGCAGGCCTCCTCGATACGTTGCTGCATCGCGATAGCTTGGGAGGCCACATCCCGGTCGTCGAGCGCGATGGCGTCGACCTTAAAACGGACGTGCGATTCGTCGGAGCCCTGCACGCGCGCCTCGACATGCTCGATCATCACTCGGTCGTCGCGCTCTGCCGCGGTACGAGCACACGAGGAGAGGGCAGCGAGCGTGACCTCGATATTGCGCTCCCCCGCCGGATGCACGCAGGACGGCTCGCGACGAGCAAACATCAGGCGGAAGAAACCCACGAGCACGCCGAGCGCCACGACACCGCCGCACGCCGTAACAACGATGCGAGGCAGCGGATCGCGCATCAACAGCATAAAGCGATAGGTATATGGCCCCCAAAACTGGCAGACTAACGTACCCAGCGCCACGACGGCGGCGGCAAGATACACGATCGCCAGGGCTCGTTTGAGCACGCGCATGCAGCGCTCCCTTCAAATCTCGATCCACAGAATGCAAAACGATTCGCATCATTATAAAAGAGCCGGGTCCGGTGCCTCATTGCACGCGGATCCGGCTCATCTATTCCACGAGGCTTGCATGCTCGCTTCATTATGCCCAGATATGCACGGCTCAATCCGTGCGGGCCTACTCCTCCTCGAGGGCAGCGATGACCTCGTCGGTCATGTCCATGGTGCTGTAAACATCCTGGACGTCGTCGAGCTCCTCAAGACGGTCGATGAGGCGCTGAACCTTCTTGGCGTCGGCGCCGGAGACCTCGGTCGGGGTGGTCGGGACCATGGTGGTCTCGGAGCCCTTGACCTGGACGCCCTGCTCCTCGAGCGCCTTGGAGACAGCCATGACCTCGTTGGCGGTAGTCCAGACGATCCACTCCTCGCCGGCGTCCTCGTAGTCCTCGCCACCGGCCTCGGCGATGGCCATCATGAACTCATCCTCGTCACCGGCAGGACCGTTGGCGATCATGGTCTCCTTCTTGGCGTTCTCGTCCAGGATCTCCTTGGCGACGACGATCTGGCCCTTGCGCTCAAACTGGAAGGCGACGGAGCCCGAGGTGCCCAGGTTACCACCAGCGTGGGAGAAGGCGGAACGGACATCAGCGGCGGTGCGGTTGCGGTTGTCGGTCAGGCAGTCAACGTAGACGGCGACACCGGCGGGACCGTAGCCCTCGTACACGATGTTCTCGTAGACGGCGGCATCGGCACCCGAACCGAAGGCCTTGTCGATAGCGGACTTGATCTTGTCCTTGGGCATGGACTGAGCCTTGGCCTTAGCAACGGCAGCGGCGAGGCTGGCGTTGTTCTCGGGCAGCGGGTCGCCGCCGAGACGGGCAGCAACGGTGATGTTGCGGCTCAGCTTGGAGAAGAGGGCGGAACGCTTGGCGTCCTGCGCGCCCTTACGATGCTTGGTTGTGGCCCACTTAGAGTGTCCGGACATACGTGTCTCCTATCGGTTTCGACCTAAAGCCCAGCGCAGATGCTCGGGCAATATAAACAAACGTCGTTATGATATACCTACTGGCCTGCGAGATAAACCCCAAAATGAAGGCGTCGTGATGATGCAGCCCCTTAGTGCAAAGTAACCTGTCCCCTTTGCACCAAATTAGGACCAGAGGAGATCGCTGCGGGTGATGGTGGCGCCGATGGCAAAGGGCATGCAGGCGATGACCGGATACAGGTAGCGCATGTAGGTCGAGCCATTGCAGGGACCGATCAGGCACACGACGAGCACGCCCAGCAGCGGCACCCAAATGGCCAGCCCGCGCCACGAATGACGACGTAGCAGATAGACCACCACGGTGATCATGATCCACACATAGGTGGCCGAGCTCATGGTGAGCGAGATAAACGGGATGCGTTGTACTGCCACGCGATACAGGTTGATCAGGTGGTCGCACCAGCGCACGACCTTGCTATCGACCGGATGGAAGTCAAAGTACTTGAGGTTATCGGGCTTCGCCATAATCTCGGCACTGCGCGCCGTGCTGTAGACCCACGCATCGCGGGCACTCGGATAAAAGTAGCCGTAGTAGTTATTGATAAGCGCCGAGATATAACACTCGGGATCCTTTTTGAACATCTGGGCCCACACCTCAAAATAGGCCTTGATGTCCTCCTGCGAGGCATACTCGTTAAAGCAATTTTTGACGGCGTCCGACTTATCCGGGTTGTAACGGCGGCCCAGGTTCTCGTACTTGAGCACGCGGTCGATCACGGCACGCTCATCGTCGGTCACCAAGCCGTCGCAAGGAGCCTCCACGATGGTGCCGTCCTCCTTAACCGTAGGGTTGACGCCCGAGTTGAGGCCGTCGTGCTTTTGGACGAAACGAGCCGTCTGCTGGAACGGAATCGAGAGGATTTCGCGCTTGGAACCAGGCGTGATGTCGTGCGCCGGCATAAAGACCTTGGTGAAGTACATATTGGAGGCAAGGCAGAGTGCAAGCACCGCAAGAACTCCCACCCAGCGGAAACGCGGGATGGCGCCCGAAGGCGCAGCACCAGTCTGCCTGGCTGCACGATGAGCCACATGCGCGTCCCACGCGCAAAACGCCGCCGCGATTACGCATGCCGCCAGGGGAAACACCAGGCCGCCGTTACGCAGAAACGTGGAACCCATGGCGCCCAGAGCGAGCAGCAGCCAGTCATGGCGCGCAAAGAGCACGGGCCTCTGTTCGCCCGCACGCTCGGCATTGGCATCGCGACGGGGCAGGCCGCAGGCCACGAGCTTCACGGTCTGCACCAACAGCACCAAAAACGCGTCGGCAAACAGCACATCTTTGGTAAGCAGCGCCGCGTAGTTGGAGAACATGGGCATAAACACAAAGAACAGCAAGATCACGCCGCGGACCGGCAGGCTCACGCCCAGCTTGCGCAGCGACGAGATGGAATAGGCCATGCAGGCGGCCGTAATGACGAACTGGGCGCAGGTGTAGATGGCAAGACCCGCGTCGGCGCTATTGAACAGCGAAAGCCCCAGCTGGACGCACGAACCGATGATAGCCGTGTGCGCCACGGGGTGATGTCCGTTGAGCAACACATTGGGATTGAGCAGACGCAGGTAGTCACTCGTGCCGTTGGGGTAGTTAAACCACTGGCGAATCTGCGCACCCGTATCTCCCATAAAAAGGCCAGGCAGCGAAGCGATGAGCGTGGGCGCCCAGGCGACCATAAGCACCAGGAAGGGCCCGGCAAAGGGATGGACCGAGAGCACGGCGTGAGCCACACGCCATACGCGGCCAAAGTGCGCTTCGGAAAACGGAATGCGCCGAGAGCTCAACCAATCTAGACACTCAAAAGCCAGGTAGAAAGCAACGACCGCCAAGAGCATCCAGCCCGCACCGCCTATCCAGGCACAGATAATGCGGGCCTTGTCGCCGAGCACGATCTCGGCCGAATCGGTGAGGTCGTAGCTGCAGCCAAACACCATGCAGACGGCAAAGAACAGCGACGGAAGGATCACCGAGGGACGCCAAGCGTCGCCGCGGCCAAAGAATACGTAGCGAAACGGCAGCGTAAGCAGGCAGGCAAGCGCAAGCAGCATGACCGCGTCGGTATGGCCGGCAAACGAGAGGAGCACCTCGTAGCACACGTACAGCATGCCCGAGGCTTTGGGGTCAATCGCCAAGACCGCGTTGCTCGACACCGGGGCGGGATCGATGGAAAACGCCGTGGTCGCCAACAGCGCGAGCAAAAATGCGATGAGCGTCTGCTTGGCGGGATAGCGCTTAAACCAGACGATGCGGGCAGCGTCGCGCGCAGCCGTTGTGGAGAGGTCGGAATCCTTCACAGTCCGAAAGCCTTTCTAGAAACCTATCAAACTCGGCAAAACCACCACAAAGGTGCCTGTCCCCTTTGTGGTGGTTTTGGTGGTTAGGCGTCGAGGTAGATGCGCTGGAGCTGGTTGCGGCGACGGGCGAAGATGATGAGCGCCAGACCGGCGATCACGAGCGGCAGGCTCAGTAGCTGACCCATGGTGATGACGCCGCCCAGCAGATAACCCAACTGGGCATCGGGCACGCGCACGAACTCAACGAGAAAGCGGACGATGCCGTACCCCATCACGAACACGCCCATAAACGTACCCTGGGGCAGCAGCGGCTTTTTGCGGCTGAGCACCTGCAAAATACAGAAGAGCACGACGCCCTCTAGGAATGCCTCATAGAGCTGAGAAGGATGACGCGGTATATCGCCCGCGGTGCCGCCAAAGATCACGCCCCAGGGCAGATCGGTCGGCTTGCCCCACAGCTCGCCGTTGACAAAGTTGGCGCAGCGCCCCAGGCACAGGGCCAGCGGAGCACCGATGACCGCGAGGTCTGCCAAAGTCCAGGCGTCGAGCTTGTACATGCGGCACACGATGATGCCGCCCAAGATGCCGCCCACCAGGCCACCGTGGAAGCTCATGCCTCCCTCGTTGGTGGCAAAGATCTCGAGCGGGTGGGCCAAATAGTAGCCATCACCGTAAAAGACGACGTAAAACAGGCGCGCGCCGATAATAAGGCCAAAGACCGCACCGACCACGACGCTCGTCAGGTCATCGATCGTGATGTCGAAGCCCCAACGACGCTGCGTGCGGTACATAACGACCGCCGTGAGCAGGGCGCCGACCACATAGGCCAGACCGTACCAGTAGATCGTGATGGGGCCCGCCGAGATCGCAACGGGGTCAAGCATATGGTAGAGGTCGTTGAGCATATCGATCCCCCTGCTCCCTACATACAAATGCGGCCGCGGGCCTTGCGCTCGCAGCCGCATATTTGGACGTAACGTCTATGCGGAGCGTACCGTCCGCAGCTTTCGCATCTTAGAACGGCGCGTACTCGTCGTACAGGTCCTCGGCCTCGCCGGAAGCATTGACCTGCTCGACGCGGGTAACGCCGGGCACGTGCTCCTTCAGGATGCGCTCGATACCCATGGAAAGGGTCAGCGAGCTCATGGGACAGCCGGCGCAAGCGCCCTGCAGTTCCAGCTTAACGACGCCCTCGTCGTCGACGCCCACATACTCCATATCGCCGCCGTCGGCCTGCAGGTTGGGGCGAATCTCTTCAAGAACCTTCTTAAGCAGCTCTTCGTTAACAGCCACAGGGGCTCCTTTCTCACAATAACGCGGGCACGCCCGCGGACAGAAGCTATGTTACTACAGCCATGTACCCGCTCACGAGCCGTCCATGCGCGCAGACG
>JAXJCX010000102.1:0-6243 GCA_036302225.1 Collinsella sp. | reverse complement strand
CTGGCTTTACAGCTGTCTTGTCAGCTGTAAAGCCAGGTGTCATACTAAAGCCCCAAGATTCGCCAAAAGAGAGGGGCCTTGATGGCACAGAGCGCGAACATGGATGCATCGGAGCTTGCACGCGATATCGCGGCCGGCCTGGCATCGGCAACGACGGCAACGGAGCGTGCGGCACTGGTGCCCGCAGAGCTCGTCGAGGCCATTCAGCAACTAAAAACCCAACGTGACGCGGTGATCCTGGCGCACTATTACGTGGCGCCCGAGGTGCAGGCTGTGGCCGATTACGTCGGCGACAGCTTCTACCTGGCAAAGCTTGCCAAGAGTCTGCCGCAGCAGACTATCGTGCTGTGCGGCGTGGAGTTTATGGGCGAGAGCGCCAAGCTGCTCAACCCCACCAAGACCGTGCTGCTGCCCGAGCCGGGCGCGGACTGCCCCATGGCGCACATGGTCAAGCGCGAGACGGTCGACGCCGCCCGCGCCGAGTACGGTGACGACCTTGCCGTGGTCTGCTACGTCAACTCGACGGTCGAGATCAAGAGCTGGAGTGACGTGTGCGTCACCAGCTCCAACGCCGTCAAGATTGTGTCCGAGCTGCCGCAGCAGCATATCCTGTTCATTCCCGACCAAAACCTGGGCCGCTTCGTAGCCGAGCAGGTGCCGCAAAAGCACGTCATCCTCAACAACGGCTACTGCCCGCGCCATCACATCATCACCGTCGAGCAGATCGTCGACGCGACGGAGGCCCACCCCGACGCGCTCGTGCTGGCGCACCCCGAGTGCAAGGCCGACGTTCTGGCCGAGGCCGACTACATCGGCTCCACCGCCGGCATCATCAAGTATGCCGAGGAGTCCGACGCGAGCGAGTTCATCATCGTGACGGTCCGCGGCGTGCTCTACGAGCTCGAGCGCCGCTGCCAGGGCACCGGCAAGAAGTTCTATTTCCCCGCGGTGCAGCCCACCTGCGTCAACATGGACCTCATCACGCTCGAAAAGCTCGTGCGCTGCCTGGAGACGGGCGAGGGCGAGGTGCAGATCGGCGTCTCGGACGAGGCAGCAGACCAGGCCAAGCTCACGCTCGACCGTATGCTCGAGTACGCAGCACGCTAGAACAATGTTGCATGAGGGACGGTCCCTTATGCCACATTACAAGGGAGAGGATTCCTGTGGAAACCAAACAATACCCCGACATGGAGTGCGACGTCGTTATTGCCGGCTGCGGCGTGGCGGGCCTGTACGCAGCTCTCAACCTGCCGACGAGCACGCGCGTGATCATGCTCTCCAAGGGCGCTGTCGACGAGTGCGATTCGATGCTCGCGCAGGGCGGCATCTGCGTGCTGCCCGAAGGCTCGGACTACGATGCCTTCTTTGAGGACACCATGCACGCCGGCCATTACGAGAACCGCCGCGAGAGCGTCGACATCATGATCCGCTCGAGCCGCTCGGTCATCAACGACCTGCTAGCGATGGGCGTGGATTTTGAGCGCAAGGCCGACGGCAGCCTCGACTTTACCCGCGAGGGTGCACACAGCCGTCCGCGCATTGCCTTCCATGCCGATATCACCGGCAAGGAGATCACGACTAAGCTGCTTCAGGCTGTCCGCAAGCTGGACAACGTGCAGATTTTGGAGCACGTGGCCATGACCGACATCCTGACGGGCGAGCGTGACGGCGACACGGTGTGTGCCGGTGTCGTCGCCGTTCCCGTGGACGAGGACAACTCGGTTCGTCCCGCCGACGAGCTGGTAAATGCCGCTGAGGGCGCGCATGCCGGCGAGCCGTTTAAGATCCATGCCCGCCACACGCTGTGGGCGACGGGTGGCATTGGCGGCGTGTACGACCACTCGACCAACTACCCGCAGCTCACGGGCGACGCCTGCTACATCGCTCAGGAGCATGGCATTAAGATGGAGCACCTGGACTACGTGCAGATCCATCCCACGGGTCTGTTCTCGCCGCAGCCGGGTCGCACGTTCCTGATCAGCGAGAGCTGCCGCGGCGAGGGCGCGATTTTGCTCAACGCCGCCGGCGAGCGTTTTACCGACGAGTTGCAGCCGCGCGACGTTGTCGCCGCCGCCATCCGCGAGCAGATGAAGCAGGACGGCACCGAGCACGAGTGGCTGAGCTTTGCCCCCGTCGAGCGCGACGTGGTGACCGGGCACTTTGCCAACATTCGCGCGCGCTGCCTGGAGGACGGCCGCGACATCTTGGACGAGCCCATTCCCGTTACGCCGACGCAGCACTACTTTATGGGCGGCGTGTGGGTCGACAAGGACGGCCGCACCTCGATGCCCGAGCTCTACGCCGCGGGCGAGACGGCCTGCAACGGCGTTCACGGCAAGAACCGCCTGGCTTCCAACAGCCTGCTCGAGGCGCTGGTCTGGGGTCGTCGCGCCGCGTGGTATATGCGTACCGGCAAGTCGCTGGCCGTGGAGCAGGCGGGCGAGCCCGCGCTCGATGGCCGTCATCGCGCCCTGAGCGCCGACACCCTGTCAATCGATGATTTGGCCCGTGCCGCCGGCACGCAGGCCGTGGAGGAATAGACCATGAATCCCATTACCATGAAGCTCGTCGCCGATGATCTGATTTTGCAGGCCCTGCGCGAGGACATTACCTTTGAGGACGTGAGCACGGCGAGCGTGTGCCCCACGGCGCGCCCCGCCACGGTGGAGCTTATCGCCAAAGCCGATGGCATCATCGCCGGCCTAGACGTGTTCTCCCGCACCTTTGAGCTACTGGATCCGCAGAGCTCCGTGTTGTTCGATGTCTCGGATGGCGACGAGGTACACGCCGGCGACCATGTGGGTCAGGTGCGCGGCGACGCGCGCGTGTTGCTTTCGGGCGAGCGCGTGGCGCTCAACTACCTGCAGCGCATGAGCGGCATCGCTACCTATACGCACCAGATGGCCGCGGCGCTCGAGGGCACCAAGACCGTGCTTGTCGACACACGCAAGACCACGCCGGGCATGCGCGTCTTCGAGAAGGCCGCGGTCGAGATCGGCGGCGGCAGCAACCACCGTTACAACCTGTCGACGGCCGTCATGCTCAAGGACAACCACATCGATGCCGCCGGTGGCGTGACGCGTGCGATCGAGATGGCGCGCGCCCATGCATCGTTTACCACGACGGTCGAGATCGAGTGCGAGAACCTGGACATGGTGCGCGAGGCCGTGGAGGCCGGCGCCGATATCATCATGTTCGACAACATGACCCACGACGACATGGCTGCCGCGATTGAGCTTATCGCCGGTCGCGCCAAGACCGAGTGCTCGGGCAACGTGGATGCCAACAATATCCGCGCGCTCGCCGACCTGGGCGTTGACTTTATTAGCTCGGGGGCGTTGACGCACTCTGCGCCGATTCTCGACCTCTCGCTCAAGCACCTGCGTCTGCTGGACGGTAAATAATGGACGCCCGCGAGCGTCGCCGTGCCATCATGGGCGTGCTCGAGGAAGCCAAGGAGCCCGTTTCGGGCAGCGCACTTGCCCGCGAGGTGGGTGTGAGCCGCCAGATTGTCGTGCAAGACATCGCTCTGCTGCGCGCCGACGGACACGATATCGTGGCGACCAACCGTGGTTATGTGCTGCAGGAGGCCCCCAGCAGCCCCGCCGTGCCCACGCGCTTGGTCAAGGTTCGCCACGGCGTGGAGCAGGCAGGCGATGAGCTCACGAGTATCGTCGACGCCGGCGGCGCCGTGCTCAACGTGATCGTCAATCACCGCGTGTACGGTAAGATCACGGCCGACCTGGACATCCGCAATCGTCGCGATGTTGAGCGCTACCTGCACGATATCGCGAGCGGCAAGAGCTTTCCGCTCCTAACGGTGACGAGCGGCTATCACTTCCATCGCATTGCGGCAGAGGATGAGCAAACCCTCGACGAGATCGAGGCCATGCTCAAGGAAAAAGGCTACTTGGCGGACCTGATGCCCTACGAAGACGATTTGTCCTAGTCGACGCCGCATCTATAAGTTGCGGTGAAATAGTTCCTAAAATCGGCATCCAAGCCATAAAACAGGAACTATTCCACCGCAACTGCCAAGGGTCCCGCTCCAAATTAGCTGCCCACACATGCAAAAGGAGGCCTCCACGGCGATGCGGAGGCCTCCTTTTTTGTGCACGGTGTACTTTTGAGTGTGCAAGTGGGGGAGTTGTTACTCCTCGACGATCTCGGTGATCGCGCCAGCGGGGCAAGCGTCCTGGCAAGCGCCACAGGCGACGCAGGAGTCCTCGTCAGCGACGGTAGCGACGTCCTGGAGCTCCAGAACGCCAGCGGGGCAGGAGTCGACGCAAACGCCACAAGCGATGCACTCGTCGGCATCAATTACGGGATGAGCCATGGTAGTTTCCTCTCTGTTGACCGACGCTACAGGCGATGCGCGCCGGTTTGATTCGGGCAAAAACATACCACGGGAGCGACCGTTTGCAATACCCTCTGGCCGGCATCTTCATACCGTTCGCCGAGTATGCCAAGGTTTACTAAAAAACGTGCAGGTGGGGCCGCTGAGCTGCGTAAATGTTAGCTAAAGGTGACTCGTAATAATGAGCGATTGAGCGAACTTTTGGAAAGCGTGTCCCAGAATTGACGTCTAAAATGGGTCGCGCTTTCCTCGGGGTCGTCCCAAGACCGCTCCGTGTGGCTCCGACCCAAACCTCAGTCAACTCTACATAGATCTCAATAGATTTGCCGAGAACTCATTCAGCGCATCTACCTGCGCATTTAAGAACCTAAACTCTCAGCAATAAGAAATCTTATATGAATTGACTTAGATTTTGTATATTCCGGCCCATAAGGGGATACACTACATCCTGAAAGACAAGCCGAAACACCGCTCGGCAGACCGCCGAGTCGGTGCAAACGCACAAGAGAGAGGGAATTTCTAATGGGCAAGATTCTTGGTATCGACCTTGGTACTACTAACTCCGCAATGGCCGTTCTCGAGGGCGGTTCTCCGACCATTATCGTGAACGCCGAGGGCGACCGCACCACCCCGTCCGTCGTGGGCTTCCGTGCCGACGGCGACCGCGTCGTGGGTAAGGCCGCTAAGAACCAGGCTGTCACCAACCCCAAGAACACCGTGTTCTCCATCAAGCGCTTCATGGGCCGCAAGTACTCCGAGTGCACCTCTGAGATCAAGACCGTGCCGTATGAGGTCAAGGAGGGCCAGGGTGGCCGTGCCGTCGTCGACATCGAGGGCAAGGATTACACCGCTGAGCAGGTGAGCGCCATGACGCTCGCAAAGATGAAGGCTGACGCCGAGAAGTATCTGGGCGAGACCGTCACTGACGCCGTCATCACCGTCCCGGCCTACTTCAACGACGCCCAGCGTCAGGCCACCAAGGACGCCGGTAAGATCGCCGGCCTCAACGTCAAGCGTATCGTCAACGAGCCGACCGCTGCTGCTCTGGCCTATGGCCTGGACAAGCAGGGCACCGACCAGCGTATTCTGGTCTTTGACCTGGGCGGCGGTACCTTCGACGTCTCCATCCTCGACCTCGCCGACGGCGTGTTTGAGGTTCTGTCCACCTCGGGCGATAACCACCTGGGCGGCGACGACTGGGATCAGCGCGTCATCGACTGGATGGCCGATAAGTTCCAGCAGGAGAACGGTGTCGACCTGCGTCAGGACCCCATGGCCCTGCAGCGTCTGAAGGAGGCCGCCGAGAACGCCAAGAAGGAGCTCTCCGCCGCCCAGCAGACCACCATCAACCTGCCGTTCATTACCATGAACCAGTCCGGCCCGCTGCACCTCAACTACACGCTGACCCGCGCCGAGTTCGAGAAGATCACCCGCGACCTGCTCGAGCGCTGCAAGCAGCCTGTCACCAATGCCCTGCGCGACGCCAAGCTTAAGCTCTCCGATCTGACCGAGGTCATCCTCGTCGGCGGCTCCACCCGTATGCCCGCCGTCCAGGATCTGGTCAAGACCATGACCGGCAAGCAGCCCAACATGTCCGTGAACCCCGACGAGGTCGTTGCCGACGGCGCAGCCGTCCAGGGCGGCGTGCTTACCGGCGACGTCGAGGGCATCCTGCTGCTCGACGTTACCCCGCTGTCGCTGGGCGTCGAGACCATGGGCGGCATCATGACCAAGATGATCGACCGCAACACCACGATCCCGACCTCCAAGACCGAGGTCTACTCCACCGCTGCCGACAACCAGACCAGCGTCGAGATCAACGTGCTCCAGGGCGAGCGCGAGCTTGCCCGCGACAACAAGTCGCTCGGTAAGTTCCAGCTGACCGG